>JADLFV010000075.1 GCA_020849625.1 Phycisphaeraceae bacterium | reverse complement strand
CTTGGAATCCGGGCACGGGCGGACGTACGTCAAGCCGATGGCGTCGAAGCAGCACTCACTCACTTGGGCCCGGTCGCGTCCGTGCCGAACGTTTTTTGTCGTTCAGGCGACTGGGGGTAATCAAGCACTTGAGCCTCATCCGAAACCGGACGGCCTTCCTATAAAAGGACGCAGCGTCACGTTTGTGCGTGCCCCCGGAAGTTTTGAGGGGATCGAAATAGAGCGTAAGTGCAGGTGCACACAGCAATAGAAATTATTTCGCGTGACCTCAAAAAAACTGGGAATTGCGTGCCAGTCTGTGCGCGCCGCGGGTGATGTGCGAACAAATCGACAGGTGGCACTGAACGACATCACATTCATAACTTGAAGAACAGTCGCCGCCGGTACATCAGTTCAAACACGCCGTACCAGAATGTGACGGTGATCACCGTCAGTGCCCAGCCGCCGGTCCATTGTCCAAGCCAGGATTGAAGCCATAATGCAAATGCACCGAGCGCGGAGTTCAACTCGCCCTGCCAGGTGACACGGATCAGGCGATTCAAAATGGCGCGGGTCATGTCCGGCAAGAAATAGGCAGCGATGGCGTTGGTGCCCAGCACCACAAATGGATGTGTCCACGCCGGCGGCGTCAGCTTCGCGCCATTCGCATCGCGGCGCATGTCAATAACACGATAAAGCCAGGCGAGCAGGAGGAATCCGACACCAGCAACCCACATCGAGTAACACGGTGTGCGTCTCTGCTTGGCAAAGGGCAGATCAAATGACCACGCCAACGCCACCACAGCCAGCACCGCGCCCCACAGAGCCAGCTGTTTCACTTTGCGTACATCGGGCACGTCCTGACGGCGCAGCCAGTCACCAGCCAGCGTCCCCAGCACCATAGTGGCTGAGTCCGGCAAGATTGAAAATGCGCCGTTCCACTGCATGACCAGCCACGGATGCTCCGCAGAACCCATGCGCAAAGTGATCCATTGCCAGATGGGCCAATGCGCGGTGGCGTAGCCGATGGCGTCACTCTGTGTGGTAAAAGTGCCGGTCGGGAAATCGCCTTGCGGATAAAAACGCAGGAATGCCCAGTGAATCAAAAACAAAACAAGTGCGGCCGTCAGGCGCGGCCAGGTCGGCAAAATATACAGCAGACGAGTGACCAGATAACCCAGTGCGAGCAGTTGCAGGATGTCCAGACCCAATCTGATCTGAAATCGTGGGTCGGATGCATAGCCATACAACCATGGGCCGCACTGGTCTCGAAAGAATCCCAATGTCCAACCCAGAAGCATAAGCAGGAATACACGTCGGCCGACCTTGCCCCACATCTGGCGGCGAGTGGTGCCGCGTCTTATGGCGGCAGCCACTGAAAATGGAATCGCCAGGCCGATGATGAGCATGAAAGACGGAAAGACGTAATCAGCCAACGTGATGTAGGTCCACAATGGAAACTGCGAAAATGCCGCATGCCAGTGCATTTCGCCCGACATCAGGCTGGACCACCATTGCACCAGAGCCTGGCCGAAAGACATGGGCGGCCAGGGCGCGTGTTTCCAGAAGTAGCCGATCGTCGCCTGATCGTACGGCGGATTACCAACCCACAGCATCACCAGAATAACGATGCCGCGATAGACATCAATCGAAGTCAGTCGGTGACTGAACGGCACACCGCTGCCTCTATCGTGCGTATCGGCTGGTAGGCTGCTCATGTCGTTAGCTGGCGGCTGAATTATCATGGGACTTCACGGAACGTGATGATCTGTTACAAATAGCGCAAAACATCAAAACACCGGATCAGGGAGGCGCATCGCGAATCAGTGAGACCGCATTGTCACAAAATATCCGCTGCAGATCATGTGCGGATAGTTGTAAATCCTCGCAGGCTCGGCGCAAAGCCAGCAGTGCTTCATACATGTACAGTGTGTATCGCGCTTCGATTTCCGCGGGTTCGCGTTCGCGATTGAAATGGAAAGGATGGCTGGTGCGGTTGAAATATTGCCGGCCGCGCCATTGCCTGCGTCCGCGCATGTAGAACACGGGATTGTCCGTGCCGTAAAGAATGCGTGACGGCCCCAGTAATTCCAGGGTGTAACGAAGCACGTCAGGATTCAAGACCGCTGAATTATCGAAATAGAGACCCGGATCGTCCTTGAAGTGTACAAGCGACTCCCGGGCATGAGGCAACGTGTAATTGCGCCCCAGATGCGCGATCACCAGTTTCACATTGGGGTACTTCTCCCTGATGAGTTTCACTTCACGAATGTTGTCCGGGTGGCCCAGTCGGTCGGCACGAGGCACATGCAATGTGATCCACGCCCTGCGTTGGTCGGCTACCTGCAAGGCGTGGTGCGGTAGAAAATCAAAGATGCTCTTTTCCTGGTGCTCGTCGCGGGTGTCCGGATTGAAGCTGATGAGGCTGTAATAGGGCTTCAGCCCGATGACGCCAGGCTGATCCAGTTCCTGAGTGACGCGCTCGGCGGACCATTGCGGCTTGAGCAACGCCAGGCAATACCACCCTCGCCGCGGGCATTCCTGCTGCAAATAGCGGTTGGCAGCCACCAGGTCATATTCCAGGCTTGGCCATCCGAATGCCACCTTCGCCACCTGACGACCGGGAAAAGTGAGGTTGTCACAATGAGCGGTCTGATCGGCGTCAATCGGCTCGATCAGCTCGTTGACCCAGTACTGTTGGCGCATCTGCTGCGTCATGGGCACAAGCTGATGGGCCCGGTGATACACATGAACGTGAGCATCAATGATTCGCCGCGGCACCCAGGCTTCGAGATGCTCGTTCCAGAACGTGCGATCTACAGCGGTGTACGTCCAGACGTGATGCAGCGGGACGCCTTCTGATGTATCTGCTATCGGCGACAATGTAAAATCCTTCAATCAATGCAGAAAACATCGATACCCATAAACTGCCCCATAGTCTTTACAGCATCGACATGCTGACCCAGGACCAGGGCGACGTGATGAGTTCCACCAAGCTGAGAATAGCGTTCCAAGAATGCGGCAACGTCCACGGACGGACGAATCCAGCCTCGGATGTGGGTACGCATGGCGTGTGCGTTCTGATCCGACAGAACCTGCACAGGGGCTACAATCATTGCAAACGTGTCTCCGGCCTGCGGTGCGATATTGACCAGGCATCCCGGCCCGGGGCGAGGCGAGCAGGCCACGATCACCGTCTCCGCGGAGTCACAAAACGGCATGGGCTTGTCACTGAGCAACGGGCGGCGCTCGGCGATGGCGGGATTGGTTTCTCCCATGTGTGACAGGAAGATGGACTGCCCCGCCCAATCCGGGCAGAACATCTCTGTGAAGGTCGTATCGCCGAATGCACGGTTGAGGGCGCCCACCAGCGCGGCGGTCAATGCATCGCCTTCGCCGGCATATCCAAGACCTCGGGCCATGGCCTTGGATGCCTCGTGAAACGGCACCGTATCAGCATGAGGATTACGGGCATCAAAGCTACCGAAGTGCATGCTGAACGCATCGTAATGACCCTGCTCCAGTTCGCAGCGCAGCGCCAGTCCGATCCTTACGGCACGGCGATGAGCCTCAGGATTTGCGATGACGGTAAAGGCCTGCTGATCACGGGCAATTTCATCTTCAATATGTTGCGGCGACATGCGCGACAAATGCCCGGCAAGATCATCGGGTCCGATGGTTCGCACTTCAATGCCGAGCGACTCTTGCAGCAACTGGTCAGGGACGGCAAAGTCTCCCATGCCTTCGAAAACCGGACCAACTCGCAGCACTTTCGAGCTTCTGAGCAATTTCGCTCCACGGGCCGCGCGCACCAGGTTCGCCGTGCGGGCCATGATGGAAGAATGTTTCATGTGACCTGCGGCCACCACGCAGGTTTTGCCGTGACGGCGCAGCACCGAGGCCAGGTCCTGCACTCCGTGGATGCCGTGGTTGTACAACAAGCGCATGGGATCGACGGACGGATCGAATTGTTCATCCATCGTGGTGTCGCACATGACGATGGGCAGGGCTGTGCTCTGCAAGGGAGCCAGTGCCTCGAGCGATGGCGAATAGGCGAGGTGCAACGTCACGATGCAATCGACATCATCGCGTTCAAACAGGTGCACCGCCTGCGCGATCTCATGGCTCAACCGGCAGATGGGCGACGCCACCACCGCAATGCCCTTCTTTTTCAATGCATCGATCACCTGTAAGAGAAAGGGCTCAAGCTGCGCCCTCATCTGCGGCAGACGATCGTCGTACAGTTTCAGGTAGAGCGGCAGCAGACCCACTTTTGCCGGCGTGATCATTGTCCCCCTCCTTTCGAACCCATGCGGATCGGAGAACCCGCGGGAACATCGGCGTACAGGCGATCATATAACTGCTGATATTGATCGGTGCGATGACGAATGGTTATCGCCAGCTTTTGTCGCTGCACGCGCACGGTCCTGGCGGAAGCGCGGCTGATTCGGCTGCCGAACGGCCGCAGGACGCCGCGCGTGCCGGACCATTCCTGGTCGTTGAGCACCTGCACCGGCAGCGGATCGAACATCGAGCTGATCATCTGCTGGAATGCCGCAGCTTTGCTCGCACCACCGCTGAGCACGATGGCATCGATGACACCTCGAGCGACGACAGCCTCGAAAACCCGGTGCAGTTCGCAAACCATGGCCAGTGCGATCGCCCGCAGAAGATCAGCGCGATTGGTGGTCAGATTCAGCCCGAAGAACACGCCGCTGCCCAGTGGCTGTGGGCAGATGACGTTGGGCATGTTGAACCACGGCAGAGCGAGCAGGCCCTCCGGCGGCAGGAGAGCGGATTGGAAGATGTCACTCGCCATTGACAGCGCCCGTTGCTGCCTGGGATGGACCAATTGCGACAGCGCCCAATCCCACGTCACGTTGCCGGTCAACAGTGGTTGAATCACCAGCCAGTCACGAGTGATCGGCGAGGGGATGACGAACTGGAAGGGCGACGCCCACTTTGTATCACGTGGCATCTGGCAGTTACCGACCCATGCTGTTCCCAGTGAACACTGCAGCGGACTTTCTGCAAGGTGGCACGCAGCCATGAAGCCCGCCTCGTGGTCCATATACGGCCCCACCACCGCGATTCCACTGGGGATGCCCAGTTCTTTCGCGGCTGCGGCGATCAAGGTCGATGCGCCATCGCCTTGACGTAATGCGGCAACCTGGTCGATGGATACACCGATGCGCTTGAGCGGTGCGGCGGCCAGACGGTGATGCTGCACGTCATAGCAACCAATCTGGTGAGCGTTGCAGGCGTCCTGCTGCCACTTGCCGGTCAAGCGATGAAAGATCAACTCACCCGCACCGACGTACATTCGATCCGGGCTCAGTAGGTCGGGGTCAGTCTGCTTCAGCCAGAGCATGCGGGCCAGACCCCATCCAGGCTCATCGCGCCACGCCAGTCGCCGCCAGCTTTGCACAGATCGTCCCCGGGTGATGTGGCTGAGAAAAGGAAGGAATCGCATGTCGTTCCAGAGGAACATGGGGCTGTGCGTTCGTCCGCTGTCACGATCCACCACCACGGCACTGCCGCCTTGAGCCGCCAGCCCTAATCCCGCCACGTTGTGTCTGACATTCAATTGACGAACAACATCCCGCACCGCGCTGCGCACAGCCGCCCAGAGCTGTGCCGGTTTCTGCTCGCGGGCGCCCCGTGCATCGACCGTGACATTCAGGCGACAAGACGAACAGGCCAACATACGGCCCGATGACTGGGCGTAGGCGGCCGCCTTCAGCACCGTGGTGCCGACGTCAATCCCAATGTACACCTGACGGGACATGTATCACCTCGACGTCCGTTCTTCATGCCCGTGACACAGCGTCAACCAGGTTGTGGCGGGCCGCTGCTTCCGCGGCGCTGATTCCATGCCAGACCACATCGCACAGCGCAGCTTGGAACCGATCGGGATGCGGCACCTGGATGGCGTTGCGGCCGAACACCACGCCGCCGGCGCCGGCTTTCACTTCCGACTCCGCCAGGGCCAGGGCTGCTTCCTGCGTCGGCAACTTCTCGGCTCCCAGACCCAGCACCGGCACGGGACAGGTGCTGGTGACTTCCTGAAAATGCTCGGTATTGAAGGTCTTGATCGCGTCGGCACCCAATTCCGCGACGATGCGGCAGCCCATGCGCACGTTCTCATGCAATTGATGCGGGGCCATCTCCAGGTGCCCGGTGGGGAAATACTCACCCACCACCGGAACGCCCAGACGGTGACACGCATTGACCAGCCGGCAGAATATCTCGACGTTGGCTGCATCGCGCTGCTCGCTGCCGGTCTGCAGAGTCAGTGAAACCAGTGCGATGTCCATTCCCTCGCGCAAGGCGTCCTCAACGTCATAAGCGGGGACGCTGTGAGCCTCACGATATGCCCAGCCGAAGCAATAGACCGTGTTGAAGTTCAAGCGCACCATCGCCAGCGGTCCGCGGCCGTCGGAAAACACCTCGCTGCAATGGCGGATCATCCCCGGCGCCAGCAGTACGGCGTCAACCTGGGGGTTGATCTTCGATGCGGTGGCCGGCAGATCTTCCATACCCGGGATCGGGCCGTCGAACATTCCATGGTCGATGGCCACCACCACGGCCCGCCCCTTGCTCATCAATCTTGACAAACGTAACTGTCGCCCATCCATCGGTCTGCTCGCTTTCATCGCCAGGTGCTGAATACTGTCATAAGCAGTGCGGAAACAGCCGCACTCAAATCAATTCAAAGGTTCAAGGAAATAGCCGGTCGGGCGCTGCACCACGGGGTTCAATGGCGGCAGAGACTCACCGGTCAGTTGTGTGATCGCCCAGTGGCAGGCCGCTTTGATCGGCACCGGCGTGCCTTGTTCCGTGCGGAACCAGCGCAGGGCATCCAGGGCTTCGTCCACTTTCATGCGCCGCAGACTGATCGCGGCGAATCGCCTGACGGGAATCGCCTCCGGGTCAAACGGATTGTCATCGGATAGCCGCTCGATCAGCAGTTCAGCCAGTTCCGGTACGTTTTGGTCCTCGTAAATTTTTCCCAAGGCATACACCGCTGCGCCTCGCGTGGTGCCGTCGAACCCGCAGTGTTTGGGGACGTATTGTCGCAACAACTCGTCCGCGGGTCGGTAGCGATGCTCTCCGATGGCCATGAACAGTTGCGTAGTTTCGTTGCTGACATCCAGAAACACTTCGGGCTGCTGGATGACCTGGGTGGCGCGTTCGGTGAGCAACCGGGCCTGGGTCAGTATGGCCGGTAGCGTGGTTTCCAGTGACAGCAGGCGCAGCGCGGACGCCGACGCCAGACGCACTTCGGGGCGATCATGGTTGAGCAACTCGATCAGACGATCGGCTGTCTCCTCCATATCCAATGCCCCGGCAATCAGCGCTGCCTGTTCCAGCGAGCGCCAGTCGTCATCGTTCAGGTGCTCACGTGTTGCTTTGCGCACCTGTTCACGCAACTCAGCGTTCTGATCGAATCGAATCAGGCTGTCGCGCACGATGGTGCGCACAGCAACACTCGGGTCGCCCGTGTGTTCGGACAACACACTTAGAGAATCGGCATCAGCCCGCGTTGATAAAGCGCGCACGATCTGGAGGCGCACGTTCGGATCATCAGCTAAAGCCAGCGAAACAAAACGTTGGCATACCGTGGCCGGGTCACGATCGGTGAGCATCGCCAGGGCGGCCGCCGCCACGGGGGGCTCCGAGTCGAGTGCCAGTTTCGCCAGCAAGTTCGTCACCGCATCACCCGCCTGAGAGGTGAGCAAACGCACCGCCAAGAGTCTATCGGATGGGCTGACACTGTCTGCCAGTGCTTCAGCCATCGGCTGCAAACCATCGGCGGCCACTCTGGCCAGGGCGTCCGCAGCCACCAGGCGCAGCGCAGCGGTTCTTCCTTCATCCATGACCATCGCTGACAAAGCATCCCGCGCCTCCGTGGCGCCGGTCTGACCGAGGCTGTGTATGGCCGACGTGGCCCGGGCCGGGGCTTGCTCAACAGATGCCAGATATTTCAGCCAAACCGCGCGGGCTGGCACGTAATTCCACCTGGCCAGGGCTTCGTCCACCAGGCGGACCATGTCAAGACCCACATTGTCGGGGTTCGCGGCGGCTGCCAGCAGCGCACCAGCCGCATCGCGATCATCAAATGTCACCAGCGTCTGCGCCGCGGCAAGACGTACGTGCCGGTTCGGATCGTTCTGCAACAGTTCGACCAGCAACGGCAACAATCCATTGGGCGCGGCCGCACCTCGTTGGCGCAGATCGCGGAAGGACATGATGGCGTTCATCCGCAGATCAAACTCCGGCCGCTTCAAAGCTTCGAGCCACAACGGCGCGTAGCGCGGATCCACCTGCAACTCGTGCGCCGCATCCGCCAGCACGGGATCGCGCAACATCGGCAGATCGATCACGCCCCCGTCGGCCGGCTGCAAGGGTCCACTTGCCCCAAGCGAGGTGCCATGACAACACGAGATACAGAACGCGCCAACCAGAAGCCGGCGCCAGCGTGCAACGTGTTTATCCGACAAAAAGAATGCCATTCGGCTGCAATTCCTGTTTACTAGCGAGGCTTCGTCAAACGCCAAACCTGAAACACCAGGACCGAAAGACACCATGCACAAAGCAGCCCCACGATCATCCAATTGGCGGGCACAAGGTTGTAATGGCGAAAACCCGGAGCTTCGATGAGGGTCAAAGCCGCGGCCAGCGGATTGATCAGCAGCACCTTCTGCACCAGTTCGTGGCTGAATGGGGCGTTTTCACCCAGCCAGAACAGAAGCGTTCCCCCGCACAACGCAATGAGCAGAGCATACGACGTGGCGGTGGCTGCGGCAGTGCTGGCGAAGAGACTGCTGACCGCCATCGACAGCAGCAACGCCAGCAAGGCGATCAACATCAGGGTCACCAGCACATAGGAGGCGATCTGCCACTGCCCCGGATCGATGTAGATCAACATAGCATAGGCGGGCAACGTCGCCAGCAGGACCAGCACCAGGGTGACGGTGACGCTCAAGAGTTTGCCGGCCACGATCGTCCAGGCGCTCATGGGCGTGGTTTGCAGCAACTGCCAGCCGCGGCTTTCAATCTCCCCGCTGATCAGCCCTGCCGCCAGACTGGGCGTCAGCAGCAGGATCAGACACACCTGCAGCAGCACCATGATGCCGCCCATGGCCGCCACACCCTCGGACTTCGAGGCCGTGGCCGCCGCCAGCATCAGCAGCAGTGAAACAATCAGACAGGCAGCGATGAGCCTCATCATCCAATTGCTTCGTCCGAAGCGCCGGCTGCGTTGTTCCTTGACCATGACCGGGTTGGTCCATCGGCCGATCATGCCGCTGCGCCGCTGGGGATCGAAGAACCACAGGTACATGACGCGGCGGAACAGTTGCACGCTACGCGATCGTTCGTCGGTGACCTGGCCCGCGGCGCGTGAACGGTCGAGGATGTGCATGTTCATGCGGGCGCAGGTCCAGAAGGTCAGAACGAAGATGCTCAGAAGCGCCAGGGCGCAGAAGCGAGCCGCGACGCTGCCGGTCGTCGTCAGGCCGCTTGAGCCGACATTCGTATCACCGAGCACTTCCGCCATGGCGGGAATGGGTGAGATGCTGCGCAGCCAATCCAGGGCCGTGGCCATGCCGGTGCTGATCCACATCTGTCCCCCCAGGAACTTGTAAGGTCCGAGGGTCACCACCGACAACAGCAGGATGACGCCATAGGTCAGGCGCAGAGCCGAGTCGGTGCTGGTGGCATAGGTGCTGATGAGCAGGCCGAGCGCAGCATATTGAATGGTCAGCAGGATGAGCACCAGGTACAACAGGCTCATCTGTTTCAGCGCGACACCGCCCATGGCAAAACATGCCGCCGCGGCCGGGCAGGACAGCAGCACCAGCAGGAACACGAATCCGAGCACTCCCACCAGCTTGCCGACCACGATGGACCATGGACGCAGCGGCGAATTGAGCAGCAGCGCCAGCGTGCCCTGCACTTTTTCGCGGACGATGGTGGTGGCGGGAAACACCGGAGCCAGCAGGATCAACCCCACCATCAGGCCGTAGCCGAACACCCGCTGCACCTCGCGTGCCGCAGCGCCGTCCAGATCAACCTTGGCTCCGGCCGGCCAGCGCACGCCGATCAAAACGCCCAGGGCGATCACCATGGTTGCCTGCAGGGCCCATGCCTGCCGCGTGCGCAGGGTGGTCATCAGTTCACGTCGGATGATGGGCCCGATCGTGCTCATGGGGCAACTCCGGAAACGGACAGACTCATCTGTTCGATGGTCCAGCCGCGACTCTTGCTGGTATTGCTGAACGCCCCTACCTGAATGCCCACGATCACGCTGCCGTCGCTTTGCAGCCGGGGCGCCTCATCACCTTTCAGTTCAACCACGACCCGTCCCAGGGGATTGTCGCCGGCATGGGAACGATGCAGTTGACCCGCATCCAGGGTGACGATCTCATATCCTCGACCCGGCGCACGCAGATCGAGCGTCAATTTCGCCGATTCAATATCCAGCGGCAGCAGGGCGGGCGGCACTTCGAAACGCATCAGCACCAGCGTGGGTTCGTGCAGATCAGCCACCCACTGGCGAGTGTCAGCGTTGTAAATGTGGGCGGGTGACGTCTCGTCCGCAACCTCGCCGCGGTACGACGACATGGCCAGCAACGGTGCGGGGATCGTGACACGCCGGCCAGAAGTCGGCTTCTCGTAGCGCAGGGGGATCACCCAAAGCGATTCATGTCGATTGACCGTTTCCACCGTGTAGCTGACGCCTTGCAGCGAGTCGGTCCGGCGCCAGACCAGTAGCGATGGCTGATCTGGAAACGAAGTCCCGCTGAGCAATTGACGATAAACCTCCTGTCGCGCCATCTGCTCCTGATTCAGCATGGCGCTGGCGATGAACTGTCCGGGTTCGAGGATGTCCTGCTCCCCAGCGGTGAAACGCTGCCCGTTGTCCATTCGGATCGCCATGTTGCCCGTGGGCGTTGCGATCAGCGGATCGAGCGTGGAACTCGCGTCATCCCACGGCAATTGTCCCGTAACGCCTTTTTCATCGAACCGGATCAGAACACGAGGCGCGGCGGGCTGCGCGATGGTGTTGTTGACCCGCATGGAAATCGCAGCGCCTGAAGGCATCTGCAGATTCTCGAAACGAACATGGTCGGGATCCGTCCACACCATGCGGAGCAAGCCCGTTCCCTGGGCCGCCAGGTCGGGCATGGCAACGCCGCCCTGGTTCAGTTCGATGATGCCGGCGCGCGATGAATCAGCCGGCGCTGTGTAGATGCTGGCCAGGCCGCTGATCTGTTCGTAGGGCTGGCGGGCGGACACCTGCACCAGTTGCGTGGAGGCCAGGGTGGTCGGCGTGCTGCTCTGTTTCGCCATACCCGTCCAGACCAGTACCAGCGATGCCATCACCGCGCCCCCGGCACTGATCGCACCGAGATACTCCAGCTTGCCGCTGCGCGAAAGCCAGAACCCCATACTCAGGATCACCATCGCCAGCGCTGTCAGCACACTCAGCACCGGCGTGCGGCCGAGGATCTGATAAGCGATCTGCTCACGAACATAACCTTTGATGGCTTGCTGGGGATCGACAGTGCCGCGCGAACGCTCGGTGTCACGACGCACGAACCAGTCCAGGCCCTGGAGGGCATCGGTTATGCCGTGCTGCTCGTCAAGCCAGCCACGCGCTTCGAGTGTGGTGATCAACAATTGACCTTGGCCGATCTGCTTCTGCATGGCGGCGGGGTAACCGTTGATGCGATGCGTCACCGTGAAGCCCGGGGCCAGGATTCGCAGGAACTTTACCGGGTAGTCGAGATGTTGCGCACGCTGAAGATTCACGCCGTCCAGGGTGAAATCGGTCAGCTCCACCTGATCGACGACGGCAACGTCCCAATCCTCGCCCAGCAGCGCCGCGGGCCACTTCAGATCGCTGCGGTCAAGCATGATCCAGACACGTCCCCCGTTGAGCAGCCACTGGCGCAGGGCGTCGAGACGAAGCGGGTCGAGATCGAGAGTGTGGCGGGCGATCAGTAAGGCGTTGAGCGCACCGTATGCGGCAGCCATCGGAGGCGCGTCAGCAGGTGACAGGGTAGCGCTGGTGGTGTTCAGGCTGGCGGACTGCCGAAGCAGCATGAGCAATTCGCCAGCCTCATCGGCCTCGGAGTCGGCCAGGATCGCGCTGTTGAAACCAGCTTCGTGCTTGAGCAGAGTGCCGCGGCGCGGCGGGGCAGCGCGTTCGCGGCCGTCGATCATCTCGATCAGTCGGCTTTCAACGCCCAGCGTCCTTGCCTGCTTGTCAGCATCCGTCGCAAACAATGGCGTATAGATCAAGCGGCGGCTCTGCGGCGGCAGCCACAGCCGATTGCAGAACTCCATCTTCCCTTCATGCTGAAAACCAACAGCCAGCAGGAGCTGCGCTTCACTGCTGCGCGGGTTATCCACCAGGTTGCACACCACGCCCCATTGACCGGTTTCGTAGTACTTGAGCCCACTGGCACGGTTGGCGATCTGAATGCTCGGTGTCGGCGCTTCCTGCCCAGCAGCCCACGGCACGACATTCAGGATGACGAAGCACCCGATCAAGATGCGACACAGCAGCCGTGAAACAACCCGCGGTTTCGAGTTGGCAGGCTCCGCGCGACGCATTACTTTCCTTCGTTGCCGGCATTCACTGCGGCGTCGATCCCCTGGGCGAAGTCTGCCGTGGTGACCAGGCGCCAGGTCTGCCCGCTGTCGGCCGACATCAACAGGGCCATGTAATGGTTTTCCGCTTCACCCGTGCCGTATGACTGCTGATCGCTGCGATAGCCGTAGGACAGAAACAGCCGGCCATGACGATCGATCGCCAGGTTCTGATAGTAGATCGAGTACCCATCCAGCGGCGGAACGATCATCAGCCGCGAGTGTTCATCCCAGGGCTGGCCGGGCGCTTTGCGCTGATACGCCAGGCCGCCGAAGTAGGTGTCGGTAAACCAGGGCTGCGTGCCTTTGAACCACTGCCGGAACACGGTGTGCAGCGCGTCATCGGCGCCGCAGACGAAGGAGACATAAGTCTGGCGTCCCCGATCCGTATCGTGCTCGATCCAGCCATGCTTCAGACTGGGCGCCGGCTCGGACATGCGGGCGGTGGAATACGGCTCGAGCGAATGGCTGTACATGAAGTTTTCGCCGTGCGACCCGGTGAGCGTGTGCAGGTAGCCCTGGCTGTCGATGACGATGCCGGGGGTGTTGTGCCCGTCGTTGGGCGGATAACCGTAGCCGACGAACGAACGATCGCTCAGGGTGCGGGTTTGCGGATCGTACGTGGCGACGAAGGTCGGCACGCCGGGGATATAATCGTTGTCGGTGGTCTCCGCCCAGACGATGTAGGTTTTGTCCGGCCCGGAGACGGCGAAGCTGGGGTTGCCGGTCTGGCGCGTCATGATCAGTGCGTGGTCCGTGACGCGCAGCGGATCGCCCAGCACGAGCCGGCCATCCTGTTTGTGCGGCTGAAACAGATCGAGGTAATTGTGCGCCGTCCACTTGCCCAACGGATTGTCAGCCCGTTTGCTGAGCGTGGCCAGCAGCGGCGGCCAAGTCAGTGTGTTATGACCGACGCGCTGCTCGATGTTGGCAAACCCAATCGGGCGCGACAGCGGCGGTTCATCCTTGGGCAACTCGTACACCTGGAAACTGGAGCCGTAGTCCGGCGAATACAGCAGCAGCTCCCGCTCGCCGCCGTCGGTCAGCTTGATGCGCAGCAGGGTGTACAGATGGTCGTCCGCATCGAAGACGATCTCCGCCCCGAACGTGCCGCCGCCGTAGTGGAACTGTGCGAATGCGGGATACGCATCACGGATGGCAGCCACGAAGTCCAGTTTGACCCATTGGCCGTCGCGCAGTGTTTCGATGTAACCGGTTTCGTGCGGATCAACGGTTCGGCTGCGCAGATAAGGACGGTTGAGCGAATCGAAAGCCGGCACGTTGACGACATAATTCGGGGCATAGCCAAGCGCTGCTTCGTGCTGATGAGGCTGCTCGACAAGGGGAAGTTCGACAGGTTGGCCCCGGACAGGCACAGGATTCAGCGCGGTTGCCAGAAAGACAATCCCCACGATCGCAACGGCATAGAAAGATGCGGAGTCCAACGTGTGACGTTTGAGGGACATGGGCGACTCCGAAGAATACGTCATATTTTACAGTTTGAAAGTTGGGTATCCCTGTCCCGCGTTCAATTCAGAGCGGGGCTTGAACAGGAGCGGGAGTTGCTCGGCCATCGGCGAAAACACGTGGCGGGCAGGGATACAACTCGGCCCGTCACGTGCTCGTTGTTCGTCATCACAGCCAGAACCGTCGCGGGATTGCCCGATTGATCAGCCGCCCTGTTCCCGCAGGTAATCCAGACGCCGCCACCAGTTTTCCGAAGCGGAAGGATACTGCTGGAAAATCAGGTCCAGATCGCTCAGCGGGACGGCAGCGGCATGGCCGCCGAGCCACAGTTCGTTGACCGTGTTTGCATGGGAAGGGGGCCAGTGGTAGTAGAACTGGTCGCCCGCCCAGCCGAAGTCACTGACGATCGCGGCTGACGGGTTCATGCTCAGTCTTGCGTTGCCGAAGTCATACTGTTTTGCCGTGTCTCCAACTAACGTGCCGTCATCCGGATTCATGAAGTCCCATAAATAGCTTGCCACATAGTGGGATCCGGACGTGGCTGGGAAATCAGCATTCCACGAGTCAGCTGCGGTGAGCCTGCTGTAAGAGGGACAATAGAAAACTTTCGTGGTCGAGATATAGTTGGCTCTATCCGTCCACTGGGCGGTAGTGGGCAAAGGCAAGTTTAGATCATCCCCCCAGTTGACAAGCTTGCCACCCAAACGGTGATACCAGTCAGCACCCTGGGTGCTTCTGGGCATGGCGCCCCTCGGAATCGGATAGACCCGGTTGACATCCTCGTAGTTGATGGGCGTCCAGTCATTGAAATCCTGGGCGTACATCTGAATGCCCAGGCCGGTCTGTCGCAGTTGGCTGAGGCACTGGGCGCTCTTGGCCGAGTCTCGGGCCGCACGCAGTGCCGGTAGCAGGATCGCAATCAACAACGCAATGATGGAAATCACGACCAGTAATTCAATCAACGTAAACGCCTGACGCCTTGTTGTCTGTCGCATGATGGCCTCCATGAATCAATATGACCGCTGACCTGCGTGCAGCGCAGGGTTTATTTCGCCGATCCCGTTATCCCCAGACCTGAATCAGGAAAACCTACCGATCGCCTGATGCTGAAACTCAACCCACCTTGATCTCATTGCCATTGCCCGGTACCGGGCCACACGATTGTCGAACAATCAACTCCGGCTTCAGAGGCATGGAAACGGCCGGCCGGTTGCTGCCGTTGCCCTCGATCGCCTCCACCAGCCATTCCATTCCCAATTGCGCGATACGCCGCAGCGGTACACGGACGACCGTGAATTGCGGATCGTTCATCGCGGCCTCCGGCGTATCGTCGAACGCCACCACGGAAAGGTCCTGCGGCACACGCAGACCCACTTCGCGGATCGCCTGGATCACAGCCCGCGTGATGACGCCGCCCGCCACCACCAGACCCGTGGGCCGGTCAGGACGACGCAGCAAATGCTCGATGATGGTGTTGCGCATCACCGGTTCCAGGCCGACTTTCACGATGGTCTGAGGTGTATAGGGAAGGCCTGCCGCTTCCAGTGCTTTGCGGTAACCAGCCTCGCGCTTGAGGACCGCGGGTCCCGGCGAGATGGCTGGTTCACTAAGCATGACCAGGCGTTTGTGTCCATAACGGATCAGGAAATCGGTGGCTTCAAACATGCCGGTCTCGTGATCCACGTAGAACTGGGCCACGTGATCAAGCTGCACCTGGTTGTACAGGCTGACCACCGGCACATGAGGTATATGCCGCTCCGCCAACTGCTGGAAAGAGCGCATGCCGTCGAAAGTGAACGGTGCAATCAACAGACCATGACAGGGCGGCAACGACAGCGAGTCGTGGCTGTATCCCTGACGGTGGAACTGAAAGTTTAAACGGTAGCGTTCGCCGGCTCCCTCGGCCGCACGATTCAAACCTTCAACCAGCTCGAACGCCAGGAAGTTCGCCGGGCTGAGCACGGAGGTGTTGATCACGGCCACCAGCTGTTTGACGGTGGTGCCCACCAACTCATCACGGCGCATGTGCGAGGCACGAACCACGGTGCCCTTGCCCGCCTGCCTGCGGATCCATCCCTGCCGTTCCAGTTCCGCCAGGGCCTGGCGTACGGGACCTCGACTGACATCGAAGCGCTCGCACAGTTGAGCTTCGGAGGCCAGGGTGTCGCCTTCACCGAACTCGCCACCATCTATTTCCTGCTTCAGGGCGCGATAGATGACTTCGTACTTCAGGGATCGCCCCTTGAGCGATTCGGCGATCGTTGCACTATCTTCATTTGTTGCTGTGTTCGCTGTCATGGTCAATCACTAAACACCCTGGGTGGTCAATGGTCCGCACTACGCCATGATTCATGCAAGAGACGCCTCTGGTTGGCAGGGCCACTCAAATGTTTTCGACGGCAGCCTTGTATTTTGCCTTTCGGCCGGCCATCCTACTGCGTGAACACTCTCATGCCACTTGCTCGTAGTGTATCTCCGCCGCACAATTTTACAAGTCATATAGAGGTACATTTACAATTTTTTTCTTTGATTACGGGAAGAGACCAGGCGCCACCGGCCATGCCGGCAGGACCTCACAACCGAGAACTAATTATAAATAACTATAAAAAAATAATTTATAATTTTAATGCTGGCGTGGAGGGCGAAAACAACGGCTTCTTCCTCCGAACCGGGGACTCGAGATCTTGTCATCGTGGATCCTCATTTGTGTTGTAGCTGACAATTTTTTCCGTATGATTGTGGATTCGTCGCGTCATGCGCTGTATTGACATGTTTATATCCCATGAGGTTTTCCATGCTTCATTCGGGCATCGAACTAGTCACCATCGGGGTGTATCTGCTGGTGCTGGTGGCCGTGGGCTTAGTCCTTCATCGCCAGAACAGCAATGTGAGCGACTATTTCCGCAATGGGTGCCAGGGCACCTGGTGGCTGGTGGGCGCCAGCGCTTTCATGAGCAGCTTCAGCGCCTGGACCTTTACGGGGGCGGCCGGCGTGGCGTTTGAGGCTGGCTGGAGTGTGTCCATCATCTTTCTGGCCAATGCCGCGGGCTTCTTCATCAACTTTCTTTTCCTGGCCCCGTGGTTTCGACAACTGCGGGCCATCACCGTGCCGGAGGTGATCCGCAATCGCTTCGGCGGCGCCACGCAGCAGGTTTACGCCTGGTTCAGCGTCCCCACGCAACTGCTCTTTTCCGCCTTGCAACTGTACGGGTTGGCGATTTTCAGCGCCTCGGTCTTTGGGCTGAACCTGCAGGCAGTCATCCTTGGCGTGGGAGCGGTCGTTCTGATCTATTCAGTGGTCGGCGGAAGCTGGGCCGTGATGAGCAATGACTTTCTGCAGACGCTGGTGCTGGTGCCGATGACGGTCCTGCTGGCGGTATTGTGCCTGGTCAAGGTGGGCGGCGTTGACGGTTTCCTGGATCTCATGCGCGCGAAAGGTTTGAGCGACGACTTCGCTTTTGTTCACCAGCCGGGTCAGTATCCGTTGAACGCTTACACCTGGGCGTGGGCCGCGGCGATGTTTTTTCAGAACGTTTTCACATACAACTCGCTGAACTCCGCTTCCCGGTATTTTGCGGTCAAGGACGGGACGGAAGCGCGCAAGGCGGCGCTTCTGGGAGCGGTGCTGATGCTGCTGGGAGCCTGTATCTGGTTCATTCCGCCCATGACCGCTCGCCTGCTTTTTGAGGCTGAAGTGAGTGCAGCAGCGCTGCCCAAGCCGGCCGAAGCAGCCTATGCCATCGCCAGCGCCAAGCTGTTGCCGACCGGCATGATCGGCCTGATGGTCGTCGCCATGTTTGCCGCCACCATGAGTTCCATGGACGTCGGCCTGAACCGTAACGCTGCCATTTTCACTCAGGACATTTACCCGGCGCTCTGTCGCTTATTCAGCCTGCGCCAACGTCATGACCGACCGCTGTTGCGCCTGGGCCAGTTTTTCTCCCTGGGCATGGGACTGAGCATCATTGCCCTTGCGGTCTATTTCTCTCAGGCTCGGGGTCAGGGCATCTTTGAGTTCATGTTGAACGTCACAGCCATGCTTGGCATTCCGCTGTCAACGCCGATGTTGCTTGCGTTGTTCATTCGCCGCGTGCCACGGTGGTCAGCGTTGTTTTCAACTGCTTGCGGATTGGTCCCCTCCGTGCTGAGCGTCCTATCCACCGATACCTGGTCGTTCCAGCAGAAGGTGACCATCAACACGGTGGTGGGACTGAGCGGTTTTTTCGCCACCATGCCTTTCTGGCGGTACGAACAGCCACGCTACAGGCAGCAGGTCGCGGCATTCTTCAAGACCATGCTCACGCCGATCGACTACGAGCGCGAAGTGGGCATCAGTTCAGATCTGAGGCAGCTCAAGGTCATCGGAACCTTCGCCGCCGTCATCGGCATACTGGTGTGCCTGCTGGCACTTGCGCCGAATCCATGGACGGGCCGCCTGCAGATCCTGCTGGTGGGTGGTGCCATTGCTGCGATCGGGTTGGTATTCATGTGGATTGGGCGGCGACGGACGGACCGGCAAGTCGCCCCCGACCGTCCCGCAGAAGGACCAAGCCCGGAAGCCATCGCGGAGTAACGGGCTCAGCCATATCCCGGCTCGCAAGCAGAGTTAAAGGCTGTTCACAGATTATAAAATTATAATATATTGTATTTCAATAACTTGTAATCTATAGCGCCGACGGTCGCCATGAAGAGGGCCTTGATGAAAATATTCAATACAAGTATAAACAATCTATTGCATGTGAGACACATGTAGATATACTGTATATTTGGTGGAGCATGTAGTGTGCTGAGAGGAAGAAGAAGAATCGCAATTCAGAGCAGATCAAATCGCGAAGTCTTCAGCGTGAAGGCTTCGAGTTTCTTCAAACGTGCCTTGTGAGGTGAAAACAGCCAAGGCTCAGTGGAGGATTAAGACCATGTTTACAAAAAGTGTCGGCGTCTTGGCAGTATTTCTCTTGGCGGCAACCGTGTCGCCGGTGAAAGCGGCGGTGCTGGACGTCGTTTTGAACGACACAAATGCAGGGGATAACTTCCTCTACAACAACAGCCCGGCCAGCAATTTCGCGGGCAGCGGCCTGTTCTACTACGACCAGCGTGGGGCGGCCAACGACACCGCTCGGCCCATCATCCAGTTCAATCTCGCCACGCTCCCCGGCGGTGCCGTGATCGACAGCGTTGGCTTGAATATCAAGCTCCAGCAGTACACTTACATCGACATCAACAACGGAAACGCGACGGTGCCGCACAACTTTTCGGTGCACCAGATGCTGGTCAGCTGGGATGAGGTGCAGTCTTCCTGGAACGACCGGCTGACAGCCACCCCGTGGAACACCGCAGGCCTGGGTTCCGGCACGGATTACAACGCAACAGCAGAAGACACCGTGCTGGTTGATAGCACACTTCAGGGCACCTATTTGACTTGGGATATCACCGCACTTTACCTGAGCTGGGTTGCCAATCCCTCCAGTAACCACGGTGTCGGCATCCAGGGTCCGGCCGGCGTTCCCAACTACAGCACCAACGATGGCGACACCACCGACGGCGTATTTCGTCTGTACAACTCGGAATATGCCAACGATGATTTTCGGCCGCACCTGATCATCGACTATCACATCGTTCCGGAGCCTGCTTCCCTGGTATTGCTGGGTGCCGGGCTGTTGCTTTTTGCCCGCCGCAAGTAAATGACAGAAGGGAAATTTGAGGGCATACCAGGCCGGCGCTTCGCTCAACCCGAAGCGTCGGCTGTTTTATTTTCATGCCGTGGTGTAGATCTGGTGTCAATTCCAGGCGGACCACATTGACACGTCGCCGCTGTGGTCGCGGGTCACCAGTGGTGTCATGGGCGACCAGGTCATGTCGTCCTAGAACTGCGGAGTATGTCCAGAAGGACCTCGCCGCTTCTGCCTCGCGGCCGCGCCGCGCAGGGCAATGAACTGATTTGCGTTTTGACACAAGAGCGATCTGTGTGCCAGCACCGCCAAATGTATATACATGTATAATATTACATCTTGACACGGATACACATGTAGTTATACTGTACATTCAGTCGCTGTTCGAGAGAGACGTGAAGGCAAGGCATCAGAAATTGGCTTGCTTCACTTTCCACCTTGATTTCACCTGATTGCTGCTGACCTATGTGTTTCAATTGAGAGGGTTTGAAGAGCACATCACTCCAGGAGGTATGGAACATGTTCATCAAGAGGGTAGGTGTTTGGGCAGTGATTCTTTTAGCTGTGGTGGTGTCACGGGCCAGCGGCGAGCAGAGTGTGACCTATCTGAACAACACGAATTCAGCGGACGCCTTCTTTTACAACGGTGAGCCGAACAACAATTACGCCAACAGTCAGCTTTACTACTACAACAATCGACAGGCGAGCCTGTATGCGGCCCGCTCCATTCTCCGATTCGACCTGCCCACACTTCCAGCCGGGGCGGAGATCAGCAGCGTTTCCTTGAGCATGAGGGTCCTGTACTGGTCCAACACGACCTCGGCTGATGTGTCGGTGCATCAGATGTTGACCGATTGGAACGAATCAGAAGCCACCTGGAACAACGCGAAAACCGCCGCCACCTGGGCCGCCGGCGCCTTCAGCGCCAGCGATTACAACGCGACGGCCGAAGACACCAAGACCCTCAGCGTCGTCGATACGTACTCGCCCAGCCCCAAGGTGTCCTGGGACATCACCGCGCTCTACCAGAACTGGCTGGCAACTCCTGCCGGCAACTATGGACTCACATTCATCGGTTGGGTTGGCGATCCCGCCCCGAGCGATCCACTGGATGGCGTATTGCGCATGGCCAACTCCGAGTATTCCGCGGACACCTACTACCTGCCTGAAGTGGTCATCGACTGGACATACCATCCCGGCGATGCCAATGGCGACGGCCTGGTCAACCTCGCTGACCTGCAGATCCTCGGTGATAACTGGCAGTCCTCCACGGCCGCATGGGCGGAAGCGGACTTTACCGATGACGGCATCGTCAATCTGGCTGACCTGCAAATCATTGGCGACAATTGGGACTATGGCGCGGGGCCGGATCTGTCTTTCGACAATGCCCTGGAATCAGCGGGCATCGCTGTTCCTGAGCCCGCATCGGCGACTATCTTGATTGCTGTTAGCTGGCTGTGTCCACTGCGGCGCCGCCAATGCGAAGAATGATCTGCGATCGTGTGTTGTGCCGGCTTTGTTTAGAGCCGGTTCTCTCGTGTGTCAGTTGTTAAGGTGTTTTAATGTCGTCCTCATCGGTATGAACACAGGCGACTCTGGAGGCCAGGACCATGTCCACCAACAACGTGCATGCATTGACCATTGCTCTGCTGTTCGTCACTTTCTCATCCGTCATGGCCGAGCAAACCACCGTGATTCTGGATGAAACTCACGCGGTGGACACGTTCCTGTACAACAACGGCCCGAATGACAATTTCGGCGCCAGCGGCATGTATTACTACGATGCGCGCGACACCGTGCTTGACCGTGCCCGCCCGATGATCAAGTTTGATCTGGCTTCGCTGCCCAACGGCGCGGTCATCACCAGCGCCAAGTTGCAGTTCTGCACCCTCTTCTACTCCTACATCGATCACCTCAATGGTGATTTGCCGGTATCACACAATTTCTCGCTGTACCAGATGCTGACGCCCTGGGTCGAAATGGAAGCGACGTGGAACCAGGCGAGCAACGGCGTTCCGTGGAACACCGCCGGCCTTGGGTCGGGCACCGACTACAATTCAACGCCCATAGACACCGTTTTGATCAGTAAGTCTGACGAGGGCATCGGTATCTATAAATCGTGGAACAT
This sequence comes from Phycisphaeraceae bacterium, assembly GCA_020849625.1. GTDB lineage: Bacteria > Planctomycetota > Phycisphaerae > Phycisphaerales > Phycisphaeraceae > JADLFV01. Next base: position 38,288 of record JADLFV010000075.1, on the reverse strand, counting down.
CACGTCGATTTACCAGAGTTGGGCCAGCGGCAGCGTCAATAACTATGGACTCCTGCTGCTTGGTCCGGTCGGCGATCCCACCAAGACAATGTTGCAGGGTGACACCACCGACGGGCTGCTTCGTGTGGGTAACACGGAATATGCGAGCAGCACCGTGCGCCCGCACCTGGTCATCGACTGGACCTACCATCCCGGTGACGCCAACGGCGACGGTATGGTCAATCTGGCTGACCTGCAGATCCTCGGTGACAACTGGCAGTCCACCACGGCCATCTGGTCTCAAGCGGACTTCACCGGCGACGGCATCGTCAACCTGGCTGACCTGCAGATCGTTGGCGACAACTGGGGCTTCGGCGCCAGTTCCGACTTGAGCTTCGATGAGGCGCTGGCCGCGGTAGTCGTTCCCGAGCCTGCCACCGCGATTCTGCTTGGCACGGGTCTGCTGTTGCTGGTTAGGCGTGGCAGGCTCGCATGATCGCAAGGCTTGATTGCATCATGAAGCCGGATTCCCGCCGATAGCTGTGGCGTCAGCGCAGCGAATCGGAAAGGAATCCGACATGTTGCCATGGCCTCGAGCGGCGGAGACGCTGGACTGGAGCTTCTCTGTAGCATTTTCCGAGCCGACTTTCCAGCGGGCGGTGGTGCTGATGATCGGGTCGATCCTGGCCAGGGGTCGGCGCACCGCGACCAACATGCTGTGGACGGTGGGCGCGCTGGCCGGCTTCTTCCATCGTCATCGCCGTCACGTCACGCTCGTCAGCCGCTGTCATCCCGAGGCTGCTCTGTACCGGCCGCCGACGCGCCAGCGGATCGGCCGACCACGCATCAAAGGCAAGAAGCTGCCCTCACCGCGGCAGACAGTGGCGCGACGCCGGCGGGGCAAACGTGCGGGGGCCATCTGGTCCGGCGGCTGTTGTGGGAGCAGACGGTTTTCAAACAGCCGCATTTATACCAGGGGTATCAAAAACTCCCGCCCCCGCTGCGCCGCGCCCTGCTCGACGCGGTCTGCCGAGCGGCGTGAAGGGCGTCGAAAACGGCAAAAGTCGAGCTTAGCCGTGTAGTCAGAGTTGTTCAATCCCTTCGTAATCCAACGCCTGTGGCGGCGAGAATTGAGAAGGCACTGCCGTGGTCTGCGATTTGTGACAGACGGTCCTCCTTGAGGAAGGCCCCGAAGGGTCAGGAGAACCGTTATGAAGGATTTGCAGAGTCAGGCCCACGTGAAGTGGGACTGCAAGAACCACGTGGTGATCTTGCCCAGGTATAGGCAGTGGTCGTGAATGGCGCGAACATGACTCGGTCACAGATAGGTTCAGAACGGCCAGATGAACGGGATCAACGTGACGCAGGTGACGCACATGATCAGGTTCATCGGCACGCCGATGCGCAGGAAGTCGCCGAAGTTGTAGCCGCCGGGGCCATAGACCATCATGTTGGTCTGGTAGCCCAAGGGCGTGGCGAAGCTGGCCGAGCCGGCCATCATGATGGCGAAGATGAACGGGGCGAAGTTCACGCCGTTGGGACCCAGCGCCGCGGCCGCGGCCTGGGCGATGGGGAACGTCAGCACCACCGCCGCGTTGTTGGTGATCACCTCCGTCATCAGCGAAGTGACCGCATAAATCACCAGCAGCACCAGCCAGGGATGATCGCCCGCCAGGCTCAGCAGTCCGCCGGCGATCGATGCGGCCGCGCCCGAAGTTTCCAGCGACTTGCCCACACCCAATGCCGCGGCGATCACGATCAGCACCGACCAGTCCACACTCTGCCGCGCTTCGGTCACCGTGCAGCAACGGGTCACGATCATCAACCCCGCAGCCAGCAGGGCAGCCTGCAACATATCCAACCAGCCGATCGTGGCGACGGCGACCATGGCAGCCAGGATCAGAAACGCCAGCGGGGCCCGCGCGTGGCGGCGGGGCGTCGAGCCTTCCAGCCGACTGACCAGCAGGAAATCGCGATTGTCACGGTAACGGTTGGCGAAGTCCTCATCGGCTTCGATCAGCAGCGTGTCGCCGGGACGGATCTCGATGTCGCCGATGCGCCCGCCCACGCGCTGGCCGTCGCGGGCTACCGCCAGGACCACGCCGTTGTAGCGATTGCGAAAGCGGGCGTCGCGAATGGTTTTGCCGATGATGGGGTTGCTGCGTGAGGGCACGGCTTCAAAAAGTCGCCGGCGATAGCGGGGCGAATCGAGCTTGAACACCTGGTCGGTGGCCGGGGCCAGATCACGCATTTTCTGCAGATCACGGATGGCATCAACCACGCCGGCAAATAGCAATCGATCGCCTTCGCGCAGCGTCGTCTGCGGCCCGACGCCGCCCAGAGGCTGGCCGCCACGCTCGATGTCAACCAGGAAGCAGCCTGGCAGGTTGCGCAGGCCCGCCTGTTCGATGGTCTTGTCCGCCATGGCGCTGCCGCTGGGCAGCAACAACTCCAGCGTGTATTGCCTGGCGTCGGCCAAAGCGGCCCGCACCGCGCCGCGCTGCGGCAGCAGTTTCGGACCAAGCACGATCATGAAGGTCGCGCCCACGATCACCGCCGGCAGGCCGATCCAGGTGATGTCGAACATGTGAAGTGTTTCACCGCCCTCGCCGATCACCAGGCCGTTGACCACCAGGTTGGTGCTGGTGCCGATCAGCGAGCAGGTGCCGCCGAGGATGGCCGCGTAGCTGAGCGGGATCATCAGCTTGGAAGGCGAGATGTTCAACCGTCGGGCCCAGTCGCTGACGGCCGGGATCATCATGGCCACCACGGGCGTGTTGTTGAGAAACGCGCTGAACCCGCAGACCGGCAGGATGATGCGCCCCATGGCCGAGCGCGTACCGCGCGGTCGGCCCAGCAATCGTTGTGCAATCCAGTCGATGCCGCCGGTCTCGCGCAGGCCGGTGACCACCACGAACAGCACGCCCACGGTGAGCATGCCCGTGTTGCTGAAACCGGCAAAACCTTCCTTCAGACTCAGGATGCCGATCTTCCACCCGCCATCGCCGGGCACCGGGACTACCAGCAGGAATGTCAGGGCCGCCATCATCAGCGCATCGGCCGCCAGCCGCGTCAACGCCAGCACGGCTATCACCGCGATCACCACACCGATGACGATCAGGCCTTCCAGGGTCATGGGCAACTCTTCCCGGCGCGACTCATGCCGCGGACCAGACAGGTTACCCATAGAACCGCCAAGACGCCAAGAGCGCCAAGGTAACAAAACCAAGATTTCAGCCGCAACAAGGCGCAACAATCGTAAAAGAGAAATGACCCCTCAATTCTCTTTCTGTTGCCCTTCTTGGCGCTCTTGGCGTCTTGGCGTCTTGGCGGTTCAATCCAACTGCGGATTCACGACTCCAGCCACAGCGTCACCGGGCCGTCGTTGTGGATCTCGACCGCCATCGCAGCGCCGAAGCGGCCGGTCTGCACGTTGCCCACGCCCAGTTCGCGCAATTTGACTGCGAACGCATCGCACAGCGGCTTTGCCTTTTCCGGCCGGGCCGCCGCCGTAAAATCGGGCCTTCTTCCCTTCCGGGGGTCGCCATAGAGCGTGAACTGCGAGACCACCAGCGCCTCACCACTGACATCGAGCAACGAGCGATCGAACTTACCGTTGTCGTCCGCGAACAGACGCAGGTTGACGATCTTGCCGGCCAGCATGTCCACGTCCGCCTCGCTGTCGTCGTGTCCGACGCCCACCAGCAGCACGTAACCGCGGCCGATCGCCCCGATGACCTGGCCATCGACCGCAACACTGGCTTGACTGACTCGTTGCATCAGCACGCGCATGGTTGAACAATTCCGTGGGCGAGCAAGCTCGCCCGCTAAACGGGTGGTACGACGAGTTATGCTTCCGGGGACCAGTGGATGCTGGTGCCCATGGCTTTGAGCCGCGCCAGTTGGCGGTCGCCGATGCGCACGGTCACGGTCATCGTGTCCTGGTCATAGCGTCGGTCGAGCACCTCCGCCCGGTTTTCCAGGAAGTGGATCGCTTTGCCGTCGGCCATGCTCAGAGTCAGCTCCATCGTCTGCTGTTTGCCGCGGGCTGCTTCGCGCACGCGCTGGACCAGTTGCTCGACGCCCCGGCCGGTCTTGGCGCTGATGGCGATCGCCCCCGGAAATTGTTTCTGGTAGTAGAGCAGATCGGCGTTGTGTTCGAGTCGATCGATCTGGTTGAGCACCAATAATCGCTGCCCCCCGCCCCCGCAAGGTGAGGCGCAGGCGGCTGCACTTCCGGGACTTGCCGCACTTCCGGGGCTTCCGGGGGCGCCGATTTCATCGAGCACGCGATGGACCGTCTCCAGCATCGGCGCGGATCGGCCGTGGGCCACGTCCAGCACCACCAGCAGCAGTTCGCTGTGGATCGCTTCCTCCAGCGTGGCTTTGAAGGAGGCGACCAGGTGGTGGGGCAGATCGCGCACGAAGCCGACGGTGTCCGAGAGCATGACCGATTCGCTGCCGCCGAGGTTCCATTGCCGCGTGCGCGTGCTGAGCGTGGCGAAGAGTTTGTCGTCAGCGTAGGCATCACCGGCGGTGAGCGTGTTGAACAGCGTGCTCTTGCCGGCATTGGTGTAGCCTACGAGGCAGACGGAGAAGTGATCGCGGTTGCGCGAGGCGACCTCGCGTGCCTTACGGCCCTGAATGTCAGCGATCTGGCGGCGAAGCTGCGCTTTCTTGCGCTGCACGATGCGACGGTCGATTTCCAACTGCTGCTCGCCCGGCCCGCGGGTGCCGATGCCGGTGGGCGAGCCGCCCGCGATGCGCTCCAGGTGCGACCACATGGCCCGCAGGCGGGGATAGGTGTATTCCAACTGGGCCAGCTCCACCTGCAACTTCGCTTCATGCGTGCGGGCCCGGGCGGCGAAGATGTCCAGGATCAATTCGCTGCGATCGAGCACTTTGCACTCGGTGACCTCCTCGATGTTGGCGATCTGCGAGGGCGACAGATCGTTTTCAAAGATCACCACGTCGGCCTTGTGCAGCTTGACCATCTCGGCCAGCTCATCGACCTTGCCGCGACCGATGAAGGTGCCGGCATCGGGCCTGGACTTCTTCTGCATCAGCTCGTCAACCACCACCGCCCCGGCCGTATCAGCCAGGGATCGCAACTCGCCCAGCGGATCGTTGGGGTCGCCGGCGAAATCGGCCAGCAGGCACGCCGCCAGCACCGCCCGCTCCCGCTGCACGGTCAGAATCTCACGTTTGGGTTGCGCCATCGGATGAGGATAGGGCCGGGGTCGCAACTGTTCAAGGTGGGGATACAAAGCATTGGCCACGGATGCACACGGATGGGCACGGATGAAAAACATCGCCGTAATGATTCGTGCGCATCCGTGTTCATCCGTGGCTGAAAATGAATCTTGATATATGTCCGCGGTTTGTTCTGGTTTTGACTCTATAATGTTTCAAGTACAGACACACCTCGGGGCACACTCATGCTCTATGCCATTCTCGGTTTCGCGTTCGGCCTGGTGCTGATGGGTTTCATCTGGGCGGTGCTGCGCAAGCGGCCGACCACCCACGTCACCGTGCATGCGTCCATCGAACACGTGCGCAGCGTCGGCGAACTGGTCGTCTATCGCCTGGTCACCAAGGAGATCGTCACCTCCGCCAACCACGCCTTCGGCGAGACGGGCAAGCGCTATCTGTCGTGGCTGATCAGCGAAAAGAAGATGGCGATGATCTTTGAACTGGGCGTGGAGTTCGTCTATGACCTGCGCAGCAGCGATTTTCAGATCGAGCCGCGCGGCAACGAGTCGTACCTGTTGCGCATGCCAGCCTGCAAGTACAACACGCACATTCGCGATTTCCAGTTTTACGATGAACAGAACCCGCGCCTGCTGCCCGTGCTGCTGCCGGACCTGATCAACCGCTTCTTCGGCTCGGGCTTTGACGTGGCGGATCGCAACAAACTCAAGGACGAGGCCCGCCACCAGGTCGATCGACTGGCCCGGCAACTGGTCGATTCCATGCAGGGCGAAGTGCAGCGCTCAGCCCGCCAGACCCTGGAAGCGATCGCGCGGGGGCTGGGCGTCGAGAGCGTGGAACTGGACTTCAGTGATTCCCCAGCCGTGCTGGCCAGGATCGACTTCTCCGACCGCGTGCAGGCCCAGATCGAAGGCAAAGCCGCGTCGTAAAAGGATTTTGCCACGGATGGACACGGATAAACACGGATAGGCACGGATGGCCATCACTCAGAAGTCAATTTCTGCGATCCAACAAGAACGTATTTAAGTTAAATATTAAGTAGTCATCCGAACGTGGCATGCGGGCGGGGTGGGGGAAGTGTTCAGTTGCCAGCCGCCCGCGGAAACAAGCTCTCAACCGACAAAACTATTCTCCATCGCTGCCACCCCCGCTGTCAATCCATTTTCGCCTGCTTGTCGTTGAGTGTTTTTGTTGCGATCGTCTCCGGCAAGATTCGCATCGCAAACTTGACAGTTACGGATACTCATACTCATCAGGCACTTGCTTTCGTATTTCATGCTTTATTCTTAAGCTGCACTCTTGCCACCGTTCGTTCCATCCACCATTTGCCTGATATCCAGTTGAAGTTAAGCCATCGTATAGGATCACTCTGTCCCCACTCATATTGCGTTCTTCTTTTGTCTCCGCATTTATTGTCTCAATCAGATCGGCAAATTGGTCTTCACCAATATTGCTTAGCACCAATGATATGTTATCACGTTCTGATATTTTACCAGCTTCTCTTAAATACCCCGTGTATTTGATAGGACAGTATTGGTCCAGCCAATTACATAATTCCGGTCCAAGATCAAAGGGTAGGTTTTTACTGGTATTCACTTCCCCGCCCACAAATCCATGCTGTTGGTTCTTCTGAACTGAATTGTCTTTGCATGCATGCAGGCAACATATCGTGACAATAAGAAATAATACAGGCATGAGATAGCGGATCTTAAATTCATATGCATGGTTGATGTCTTTATTGATACTGCTTGGTGTTATCATTTCTATTACCCCCATTTGGCTGTAACCGAGTATGCGGCTTTGAAAGCTCAATGGCTTAGCCAGCATTTTCCATCGCTATCACGCCCGCTGTCAATCTCTAATTGGCGGCTTGTCTCCAACTTGAGACTACTTAGAACAGTTGCAACAGATCAGACCATCATCCGACACGATCGTTCAACAGATATTGGTAAGGCTTCTCAAAGTCAAAACCATTCAGCCTATCGAGCTTATGAATTGTTTCTGTCGCACCAATGGGACAGAACGGGGAGGGGGGGCACGTATCCGTGTCCATCCGTGGCTAACTGCCTTGCGTGTCTTCCACGCCGATCACCGCGATGCCGGCCTTGTCGGCTTCGGCCAGCAGTGTCGGTTTATCCAGCAGAATCACCCGGCCCGCAGCCACTGCCAGGCAGGTGGCGCCGCCGGCTGCGAGTTTGTGAATCGTCTCGATGCCCACGGTCGGCACGTCGAAACGCATGTCCTTATCCGGCTTGGGGCCTTTAAGCAGCGTCCAGCGTCCGTGTCTGGCAAGTTTGCCGGCCCGCTCGATCATGGCGTCGGTGCCTTCCATCGCTTCGACGGCGATCACGTCGCGCGAGCTGACGGCGATGGACTGGCCGATGTCCAGATCGTTCATGCGCATGAGGATGGGCCAGCCGAACTCGATGTCCGCCAGTTCGTGGGCCCCCGGAAGATGTTTCGTCATCGGGCCCGCACTGGCCAGGTGATCCGGGATGTAACGGGTGCTGTCGATCAGTTCAATTCCGCTGCGTGAAAGTTCCTCGGCGATGGCGGCCAGTACGGCCTGGTCGCGGCGATCGTGGCGCAAAACACGATACCACAGGCGCAGGGCCCGGGAGTCGGGCAGATAGCGCAGGTGCCGCAGCGGATCGTACATCCGGCTCTTGCGCACCGCGCCCACCATCACCGCCTCGCGCACGTGCCACCCCCGGAAGCGTCTTATCCAACCCCCGGGCCGGGTAATGGCGACTTTGGCGAAGCGGTCACACAGCCCCGGAAGTTGTGGGTCGTAACTTCCGGCAAAGGCTACGGCACAGACCGACCTGCCCGCGGCACGCATGCCCCGCGCCTCCATCAGCGGCAAAGCCCCGGCTCCGGCGATCAGACCAATCGGTTCGGGCATGGACATGATGATAACGGCGGACGGCTACGCGAAGCCGCAAGCGGCTAAAACGCCCAGCTTGCGACGACGCTCAGGTGATGGCGGCCCCCACCCCCGGAATTGTCATTGCTGATCTCGTGCAGGCGGAAGCCGTAGTCATAGCGCAGGCTGATGTAGGGCGCCAGTTGATAGCGCAGGCCGAGGCCCAGGCTGGAGAAGGTGGCGGCGTGATCGGAGCCCAGTTCGCTGCCACGGCTGTGGGCATAGCCGAGGTCATAGAACGCCAGGAAGCGCAATTCGTCGGGCACGTCGAAGCCGATGAGGCTGGCGATGCGCAGCGGCGGGGTGAGCAGTTCGTTGGAGAGGATCAGGCCATCGTCGCCGTTGACGATGCGTTCGTCGTAGCCGCGGATTGAGTACATGCCGCCGAAGCCGATCTGTTCGCTGCCGAGCAGTTGGTCGCCGGCCCACTGAGCTTCCAGGCGATTGATGAGGCTGAATTCGCAAGGCAGGTTCGTGTTGCGCTCCAGTTGAGCGTGCAGGTAGGCATACTGCGCTTCGGCGCCGGAGCGGGCGGCATCGAAGGCGCTGTCGGTGTTGTTGCCGGTCACATCACCGGGGCTGAACACAGCGGTCAGCGAACCGCGGGTGAGGCCGAAGTCATCTTCCGCTTCGCCACGGTAGCCCAGCGACCACTGGACGATGTCGGTGTCGTTGGCGAACACCTGCGTGCCGCCGAACTCGAGGTTGTTGTTCGACTGCTTGAAGTCGAAGCCCAATTGCAGCGACTGGTGCAGCGGACCATGAGGGGCGAGCGGGATTTCGTAGCGGGCACTGAGCTGCCAGCTTCGACCGCCGAGGTCGAACAGTTGAGCCAGGCGCGACTGGGTTTCGGTGTAGTTGCCGAAGAAGCTGAGCGTGTGCCGCCAGGGCAGGGGCATGGCATAGCTGAGCCAGTGCGAGGAAAAGTCGTTGCGATCGGGTGCGGTGGTGAACTGGTAATCGAGCCGGTGATCGAGGCCAAAGGCATCGCCCCAGTTGACGCCGGCAAACAGGCGATCTTCGCCGGTGGTGTCGGTGCCGGTGTTTTCGTAGCCGAGGTAGGGGCGCAGGGGATAGCGATCCTGCACGTGCAGCAGCAGGTCCGTCTCGCCGAGGTTGGTGCCGCGCTGGAAGATCAGATCAACGCGGCGGAAGGGATTGTTGTTGGCCCAGTCCAGATCGCCGAGCAGCGCCCGCTGGCTGATGGTGTCGCCCGGCTGAGCGCGGATGGCGCTACCGATGCGCTGGGCGGAGAAGTGGCGATTGCCTTCCACCTGCACGTCGCCGACCTTGCCCTCCAGCACCACCACCTGCACCACGCCGGCGGTCACATCCTGCCGGGGCACGATGGCATCGACCACCGGCCGATCGTGCTGCCGATAGAAGTCCACCACTTCGCTGGTGATGGCGTTGAGCACGTTCATGGTCAGCGGTTTGCCCAGCCGGGCCTGCATCGACTGCACGAAGGCGGGCTCATCGAGCAGCGTGCCGTCAAAGCTCACCCCCCCCGGAAGTTCCGGAAGGTCAGAGCCGGTCTCGTCGAACTTGTCGAAGCTGTCCACGAAGCGCAGGCCCTTCAGTTGCGCCTGGAGCACCTCATCGGATGGCGTCTGCGGCTGGCGTTCCAGCGTCGGCAACCGTGGCGGCCCTTCATCTTCCGGGGGCGGGGGCTTGGGCGCGTAACGCTGGGCGTCCTGGGCCAGGGACAGGCTGACCATGAGCACGATGCACAAACCCACAATGACGAAAACGACCTGGCGCACGCGCACGCCTCCGTGGCGGAGATGGACCACCCGACTGTGCAGTGTACCGGGATTCAGCGCGGATCGAAACTGGTATCGACCGCCACGAAGCCCATGTCATTCAGTGCATCAGGATCGAACAACACATCACCACCTCGGCGGTCGCTGAGCACCTGGTATTTCTCCAAGCTCACCAAGATGGTGTACCCGCCCAGTTCGTCGCCACGTTCGGGCCCGTCCGCCGGCCGATGCAGGGCCAGCGTGGTGGAACCAGTGCCCGTATTCGCGCCGAAGCGCTCGACCACGTCGTCTGCGAAGCGGCCCTTGTGGCGCTGCATCACGTTGCGGGCGTCGTAGAAGATGCCCGGATCGAGCGAACTGGTCACGGTGAGCGTACCGTTGACGTAGGTCAGGCTGTAGTTTTGCGACGTGCCCCCGAAAGGCGTGATGGCATAAGTGCCGGGGGCGGCCGAGGTACCGACGGTGTTGAACTTCAACCCCGCCACAACCGAGGCGTCGTCCCAGGCCATCAGCCCGCTGTAGCCGGCGGTGAAGGCGGGGTTGACAGCCCCCAAAGCGCGGCTGGCGTCGTGGGCGGTGATGGTCAATGGGGCCTTGGTCACGTTCAGCGAGCCATTGACGTAACTGATGATGTAGTTGTTCGCGGTGGCGCCGGAGCCTGTGATGGCGTAATTGCCCACATCACTAGCGGCGGTGGCGCTGCTGGCCAGGGTCAGGCCGGTGACGACCGCGGCGGTGTCGCCGTTGACCAGGCCGCTGTAACCGGCGGTGAAGGCGGGGTTGGCTGAACCATAGACGCGAGTCTTGTCGGCGACGGTGATCGTCAACGGAGCGCGGGTGACGGTGAGCGTGCCGTTGACCAGCGTGATGTCGTAGTTGGTGGCGGTGGCGCCGGCGGCGGTGATGGCGTACGTGCCGCGGGCGCTGGCGGGGGTGGCCAATGTGGTGAGCGTCAGGCCGTTGACGGCCGATTCATCGTCGCCGGCAACCAGACCGCTGTAGCTGGCGGTGAAGGTGGGATTGGCGGCCCCGTAAGCGCGGCTGAAATCGTCGGCAGTGATGGTCAGCGCCGCCTTGTTGATGGTGAGCGTGCCGTTGACGAACGTGATGTCATAGTTGGTGGCCGTCGCTGCGGCAGGAACGATGTTGTACGTGCCGACGTCACTGCCGGCCGTCGCGGCGGTTGTGATCGTCAGGCCGGTGACGACGGTGGAGGCATCGCCGTTGACCAGGCCGGTATAAGTCGCGGTGAAGGCGGGGTTGGCCGCGCCGTAGAGACGGACGGCATCGTCGGCGGTGATGGTCAGGGCCGCCTTGTTGATGGTCAGCTCGCCATTGACGAATGCGAGGGCATAACCCATATCGCTGGCGAGTGTGCCGGCGGCGATGGTGATGGCGTGCGTGCCGGCATCACTTCCAGCCGCGACCGTGGACAACGCAGGAGCGCCGGTGACCGCATCGCCGATGACATCGCCGTTGACCAGCCCGCTGACAGCGTAGGTCAGAGCGGGATTGGCGTCGCCGTAGGTCTTGGACTTGTCGTCGGCGGTGAAGGTGAGCGTGGGCTGATAGGAGTAGATCAGCAGGTCGCCGAGTTGCGTGATGGAGGCCGGCGGGTTGGCGGCATAGGCGCGGTTGTAGAGGTGCCCGTCGGAGGCCAGGCCGTTGAGCGTGTTGTCGGCCGGTTTAACCGAGTAGAGCAGGAAGCGTCCCGCGCCCGGATCGATCGCGGCCGCGCCCACGTTGTTAATGAAACTGCCGGTGGTCGAGAGCACCACGCCCCCGGAAGCGGTGACCGCTTCATCGAGCGTCAGATCGCCGGTGGTGACGATGGTGACCGAGCCGGCGGTGTTGGTCACGCCATCAGTGCCGTAAACCGAGCCGACGGAAAGATCGGTGCCGTTGACGAAGCTGAGGCTTCCGCCGGTGAGGTCGGCAGCGATGCGATCGACGGCGTTGCTCGTGTTGGTAAGCGTGAAGGTGCCCGCGCCCAGCAGCAGCAGGGCGTCGGTGCTGATGGCGGCGGACTGGGTGACGGTGCCGTCGCTGTCGATGGTCAGCCCGTTGGTGGTGACGCTGAGCGCACCATTGATGGCGACGTTGCCGGCAGTAATCAACTCAAGCGGGTTGTCAGTGGTCCACGCGCCGGCCTCGATGTTGCCGGCATCGGACTTGCCGATGTACATGTGATTGAAGCCGTCGGTCAGGCGAGCTAACTCAGCGTCGTTGAGCTTCAAGGTGCCGGTCGAGGCGCTGCCGAGGGCGATGGTGGTGGCGGCGGAGAGCGGCTGAATGGTCAGGTCCGCGCTGCCGCTGACCGAAGCTCCGAGAGCGAGGCTGTCGGTGGTGAGCGTGAGGTTGTGGGCGGCGGCGGTGATGGCGGCGGTCGTGGTGATGGAAGCTGCGGACAGTTCGATCGCTGTGGTCAGAGTCGCGGCGCGATTGAGCGTGATGCTTCCATCCCCGGAAGTGCTGGTGATATCACCGCCGAGACTGGCGCTGCCCGCACCATCATGAGCGAACGCGCCTTCGACCGTGACGGCGGCCGCGGTGGTGAGATTGCCGCTGGCGTTGACATCGAGCGAAGCCAGGGCTTTGTTGGAGCCGACGGCCGCGTTGAAGTTGACGTTGCCGCCGTTGATGGTCAGGGCGGTGGCGGCCGCGTTGGTCTCTTTGATGTAGTAGAGCGCGCTGGAGTTGGTGGGCAGGTCGTTCCAGTATCCCTGCGCGGTGAAGCCGCCCTGGAGGGCGTCCTCGTTGCCGGAGTTATTGGGTTCGCCGCCGTTCCAGTTCTCGTACGCGCCGCCCACCGCGCTGCCGGCCGCGGCGCCTTGCCAGAACTGGCGGCCCGCGCCGCCTTCTTCCAGACCTTCAGGCCCGGTGACCCAGCGCCATTCGCCTTCGGTGTCAGTGTCGGAGCCGCCCAGCCAGACCGAGCTGCCGTTGGCGGTGCTGACCACGATGGCGTTTTCCAACGCGCTGGTGACGGTGGCCAGATAGGTGTCGCCGTCGTCATCGCCGTCACCGAAGTCGGCATGGGCCAGGGCGGCCAGCCAGGTGCGGGTGGTGTCGTTGACCAGCGTGTAATCGTTGGCCGAGTCGAGCAGACCGGCGAAGGTGACATCGCCATCGCTGCCCCCGGAACCGCCGGTGGTGTCGATGGTGATGCCGGCGCCGCTGTAGAGCAGCACCTGTGCGTTGAAGTCGATGTCGCCGCCGGCGCCTGAGCCGTTGGACGTGTCGAGGTCGGCCGCGAGGTAGGTGTTGTCGAGGAAGCTGATGTCCCCGCCGCTGGTGATGATGGGACCGCGTGCGATGATGGCGCCGCTGCCGGTGCCTGCGCCGTCGGCGTTGAGCGTGACGTCGCCGCCGCCGGAGCTGATCGAGCCGGCGGCCGCGATGGTGAGCGTGTCGCCGGTGGTGATGTTGACATCGCCGGTGGTGGACAGTGCGCCGTTGATGGTGACGTCGCCGTCACTGGTGGGCGTGCGGATGGTCAGTGGATCGTTGAAAGCGGCATTGCGAATATCGATGTCGCCGGAGCCGGAGGCGTGGCCGATGGTGATGGCGCTGAAGCCGTCGGTGAGGTTGGCGATTTCGGTGGAAGTGAGGTTGAACGAGCCGGCCGCGCCGTCGCCCAGGCCGATGGTGGTGGACGCAGTGGAAGGGATGAGCGACAGTGAGCCGGCCCCGGCCAGGGATCCGGTGAGGGCGATGCTGTTGGTGGTGATGCTGACATCGCCCGCGCCGCCGTCGATATCACCGCTGATGGAGACGGAGGTGGGCGCGGTGAGCGTGACACCGGCGGGCACGTCGAGGCTGTCGCTGATGCTGATGGATGCCCCGGCGGTGTAGGTGATGGCGGCATCGTCGGAGCCGGTGACGGTGCCGGTCTGGTTGATGGTTCCGCCGGCGCCGCCCATGCGCACGGTGAGCGGATCGGCAATGGCCAGTGCGCCGGAGATGGTGGCGGTGCCGGTGCCATCAGCGCGGCCGATGGTGTAGCTGGAGAAGCCGCTGATGTTGAGGAATGTGTTGGCGTTGATGGTGATGTCGGCGGCGACGTTGTAAGGCTGGATGGTCAGTGCCCCGTCGCCGGCCAGGTCATCGGTGAAAGCGAGCGAGCCGACGGTGAACGTGACGCTGCCGACGCCGGCATCGATGGCGGAATTGATGTTGATGCTGGGCGCGGTGAAGGTGAGGCCGGCCGGAACGTCGATGGTGTCGCCGATGTTGATGAAGCCGCCGGCGGTGAAGGTGATGGAGGCGTCGTCGGAGCCGGTGATGGAGCCGGTCTGATTGATGGTTCCGCCGGCGCCGCCCATGATCAGTGCGAACGGATCGCTGATGGCGATGGCGCCGGTGAGGGTGGCGGTGCCGGTGCCGTCGGCGCGGCCGAGGGTGACGGAGGAGAACCCGCTGAGATTGGCGAAAGTGGCGGCATTGATGGTCATGTTGCCGGCCACGGTGTTGGGGCGCAGGGTGAGTGAGCCGGCATTGCCGGTGAAGGTGTTCTGGAAGTTGAAGTCGGTGGCCGACAAGGTGAGCGACCCGCCGGCATTCATGTTGGCGGTGCTGGTGAAAGTGATCGAGCCGTCGGTGCTGATGGAGGAACCGGCCGAGAAGTTGAGCACGGAGCTGATGGTGACGTCGCCGGTGGCGGTGATGGCGGAGCTGAGGTTGGTGTTGGTGCCGGAGAAGCTGAGGGTGCCGGCCCCGAGGCTGATGCCGGCGGTGATGTTGATGTTGCCGACCAGTGACACCGCCACGTCGCCGCCGCCGGTGCTGATCAGGCCCTCGGAAGTGAAGTTGACGTTGTTGGAGTTGGCCAGGTCGATGCGATCGACGATGAAGTCGCCGCCGCTGGTGGTGATGTCCTGGCAGTAGATGGGCAGGGCGGCGCTGGCGCGTTTGACCAGCAGGCGGACATCCCCACCATTGGTCACGACGTTGCCGATGTCGATCGAAGCGCTGCGTGTGCCGACGCCGGAAAGCTGGCCGCCCTGGAAGGTGATGCGTGCCCCGGGCGCGGTCATGCGGATGGTGTCGGCCAGGTCGTTCATCACCACGCCGCCCTGGCTGGTGAGGCCGACTTCGTTGTTGGCCATGAAGCTGGCTTCGGTGGCCTGGAGGGTCAATTCATCGTCGGCGAGGTTCTGGATGGTGAGGTTGTTGTCAGCCGAGACGTAGAGGACGCCGACGAAGGCTTCCAGGTCGTCCTCGTAGATGGTGATGTTGTTGGCCACATCGCGCGTGCTCCAGTCGCCGGAGGGCGGGCTGACGCCGACACCGCTGGCGATGGTGATGTTCTCGGGGTCCAGCAGCAGCGAGCCGGGCGTTCCCCCGGAAGTGGGGGCCGTGACATCGACGCTGCCGCGGAAGGTGAGCGTCTGTTTGCCGGAGACTTCCACGAACCCGCCATCTTTGACGATGTCACCGCCGCGGGCGCTGATGTGGCCGCCGAAGCGGGTGGCATCATCAGCCCAGACGACGACCTTGCCGTCGCCGCCGTCGGCGTGGATCGTAGCGCCGAAATCGACGAGCGTGTTCCGGGCGTTGTGGATCAGCGGGTTGTCGCCGTGATAGTCGCCGCCGATGAGGATGGTCCCCACCCCGCCCCCGGAAGAAGTGGAGGAGACGTCGATCGAACTTCCGGAGGTGAGCGTGACCTGATCGCCCAGGACGCGCACCTGTCCGCCGGCAGCTTCGATGGTTCCGCTGTGCTGCGTAGCGCCGGTGGATGCATCGAGGATGACGCGGCCGTCGCGGTGGGTGACGCCGGTGGCGCGGATGACGCCGCCGTTGTTGATGGCCAGGGCATAGACGTTGCCGCCGGCCGCTTTGAGTTCCGCGGCCGCCGCTTCGATCAGCCCCGCGTTGTTCAGCGAGGCGTCGTCGATGCCGAGGCGCACCGCCAGACGATCATCGCCATCCTGCATCAGCAGCACCGCGCTGCCGGCCGCCATGCCGACCGTGCCGTTGGGGGCCGTGATGTTTCCGAGGTTGTCCACGCGCTGAGCGATGAGAATCACACCCCCGCCCCCGGAAGTGGCATTGATCGAACCTTGGTTGATGATCGCAGCCGAGGAGTCGCCGCGGAACAGCAGGTCGCCGCCAGCCATGAAGCGGTTGTTGTTGACGTCGAGCGTGGAAGCCGTGAAGCCCGCCACGTCGATGCGGCCGCCGGGGCCGACGATGACACCGGCCGGGTTGATGAGGAACACCTGGCCGTTGCCCACCAGGCGGCCGTCGAGGCGCGACAGGTCGCCGCCGGTGACGCGGTTGAGGATGGCGCTGCGAGCCGAGGCAGCGCCAAAGCGCACGACCTGGTCGGCGTCGATGCCGAAGCTCTGCCAGTTGATGATGGCGCGGTCGGTAGTCTGGTTGACGATGAACTTGCGGCCGAGGTCCTGCCACGATGCGTCACCAGCCACCACGTTGCCGCCGCGCGGTTCAGCGTAGGCGGCGACCGACAGCAGCGCGGCGGCGCTGAAGATGAGGATGAACTTTTTCACGATGACCAAGGCGCCTCGGGGGAACATCTCCGGTTGCTTTCGTGGAAGCGGAGCAGAACCCACCCTGACAATTAACATCGACCAGATAGACAGCCGGGTTTGGCGGCCAGGGCCAATAACCCTGCCAAAACCGCTGTGTTTTGAAGGATTTCAGCCTTTTTCTGCCCGATGTGGCCACCACAGGTCCGCCAGCACCAGCAGCAGGCTCAACGCCAGGCAACCAGCGAACACGAATCCAGCCGCCACCAGCACCGGCACCGCCGCGGCGCTGACCCGCGCGATCCACCAGCAGGCCAGGTCAACCGCCAGCCCCAGCCCGATCAACATCAGCAGCAGATTGACCAGAACGCGCGGCCATCGGGTCAGCAGCAGCAGTCCGCCCCCGGCCAGGGCCATCATCGCCAAAGAGATGGCGTGCGTGTGAGCGGAGGCAGCCAGCACCTTGAGATCCACCGGGCGAATGTCGCGCGAGTAAGCCACGGCCCGCACGTCGTCCCAGTAGTCCAGCGGCAGATCGGGATACGCATCAGGCCCGCTGCTCTGGCGGCTGTGACAGGCAAGGCAATGGTCCGCCATGATCTCAGCCGGGGCCATCATGCCCAGGTCGAGGCGATCGTAGTCTTCGCTGATACGATTGCCCCGCAGCCAGTCGAGCAGCGCTTGACGCGCTTCGTCGGGAAGATCTTCGGGGTGATGATTGTTGATCGCTTCGAGCAGGGGTGACGGCGCGTTGACGCCGTGATAGTGGCCGACGATATCGGTCATGGTCAGACCGGGTCGCTCGTCGCGGTTTTCGTGATGCAAGGCCATATACCAGCCGCTGATGCCCAGTCCACCCAGCAGCGAGAGCACGATCAGGCTAAGACCGATGCGTGCGCCGAGGCCCTGAGATCGGAGGATGGACGGTTGCATGGATCAATTCCTATCATAATCGGATCAGTCACGAAAGCACGAAGAATTGAACCGCAGAGTCGCAGAGGACGCAGAGGAAGGCAGTGGAATAGAACGCAATCAAAAACGGAGTAATGAATATGATCCATCTTCTGTTTTCTTGTTTTGTTTTGAGGCAATTCCTCTCTGTGTCCTCTGCGTCTCTGCGGTTCAATGTATTTCTCTTCGTGGCGCATTTCGTTTTCAACTCGACGTCACCTTGAGCAACTGCGGATCGATCGCGACCGTTTCGCCGCTGCGGATGGCCTGGTCGGTGAGGATGCCGATAGTGCTGGCGCGGGCGGCTTCGTCGAAGGTGGTGACGGGGGGTTGTTTCTCGGTGACGCTCTTGAGGAAGTCCGCCAGGCCGTAGTAGAGCGGCGGATTCGGTAAGCCGACGCCGGTTTCCAGTTTGCCCTGTGCGGCCAGTTGGGTGGCGTCGGCGATGAGCGTGATGCCTTCTTCGTTGCCGAAGCGCTGGCGGTTGGCATAGACTTCCCAGCCGAGGGTGGGGGCGTCGGCTTCCTTGAACATCCAGCCGTGGGTCCAGGCCAGCTTGATGGCGGCATTGGAGCCGAAGAACACCTCATTGGTCGCTTCAAAGGAGTTGCCGAGCGTCGAGCCGTACTCCAGGACCGAGCCGTCGTCGAAAGCGAGCAGGGCAGCCACGGTGTCGTGAATCTCGCGGCCGTCCTTGTGGACCATGATCGCGCCGCGGCCCTGGATGGAAGTCGGATAGACATCGCGGAAGAAGTGGAAGACATCGAACTGGTGCGTGCCCAGTTCGCCGGCCAGGCCGATGGAGTGCTTGGGATCGAGCTTCCAGTTGAGGGCCCGTTCGCGGGACTTGTCGGGAGCGGGCACGCGCCAGGAGTTTTTCTGATTGGACTGGGCCCGCATGGCAGCCAGATCGCGCAAGGCATCGGAGCGGAAGAAGGAGCGGGCCAATTGATACACCGGATTGCTGCGTGCCAAGAGGCCGGCCGCGCAGACGGTCGATGCCCCGCGTGCGGCGGCGGCGATGGCCTGACAGTCTTCGACGGTGGAGGCCAGCGGCGCTTCGCAATAGACGTGCTTGCCGGCCGCGACGGCGTCCTGCACGATCGCGCGGTGCTCATGCGTGGGCGTGGCGACGAAAACCGCCTGCACGTCTTTGGCCTCATCCAGCAACTTCCGCGGCTCGTCGAACTGGGCGACGTCCGCCACGCGGCGGGCGCCGGAGCGCAGCCGGCCGGGATCGACATCGCAGATGGCGGCAATTTTCACGCCGGCGATCTTCTGCAATTCGCCAGCCATGGCCCGACCCTGCTGGCCCATGCCGATGATGGCGACCGTCACTTCGCCGCTGAGTTTTGCCTCCTCAGCCCAGGCCAGTTCGTGGAACATCATCATGGCTGCGACCGTGCCGCCGGCCTGCATGAGAAACGTTCGTCGATCGGTTGCGGTCATGGGGCAATGCCCTCCGTGCCAACGTGTTCAGAGGTTGCCGAATCCGGGAACCATTCGCGCAGCTCACCCGGCATGGTATCAGGGCGGTGGCCGAGCACCAGCAGGGCGGTGGACCAGGCGTCGGCCAGCGTGGCGCTGGGGCCGATGACCGCGGCACAGGCGGCGCAGGTAGCAGGCCGACCGCTGCGCGGATCGAGCACGTGGCCGAACCTGTGGCCGTCGCGCTCGATGCTGCGCCCGTGCGGCGCCGAGACCGACATCGCCTGGTCGCGCAGACAGATCGTCGGCCGCTGACCACCCGGCACATTCAGGGCCACGTGCCAGCCGTCCTGACCCGGCGGAGCGCCGATGGCCGCGACCGTGCTGGTTCCGCCGTGCAGCAGGGCGCAGGTGATGCCCGACTCGCGCAGCACAGCCATCGCCTGTTCAATGGCGAAACCTTTGGCGATCGCGCCCAGGTCGAGCGTGATACCGGGCATATCAAACCAGACGGTTTTTGAACCCGCTCCCCTTTCCGGGGGTGGGAGAGGGCAGGGTGAGGGCGGATTACCCGGTGCGTGCGTTGATGTTGTTGCACAGGAACAATCGGCCCTCACCCCAGCCCTCTCCCGGGGGGAGAGGGAGTTAGTCAACTGTGGCTCCCGAGGCCGGAGGGGATCGGGATGCAGATGCACATGCTGCATGCCCACGCAGGCACGGGCAGCGGCGATGGCGCGTTCATCCACTTCCGGGACAACTTCCGGGGGGCCGTGGAAGCCCCAGGCCCGCATCAATGGTGCAATGGTGATGTCGAAGGCGCCCTGTGACTGGCGATGCACGAGCTGCGCGGTCTGCAACTGATCGAATGTTAGATCGTCGAGCGGCACGTGTTGTTGTGCCGCCCGACGGTTGATGGTGTTCAGCCAGCTTCCGGGTGTAAAGAGGTTGAAGCGCCGATGGCACTGCTCGATTTCAGACAGGGCAGCTTGGCCGGCGGCGCGCAGGTGGGCTTCATCGTCGCCGGCCAGCACCAGCTCGAAGCGCGTCCCCATCGCATTGAGCGCCATCGTCAGCGGCATCGCCCATCAAACCGCGCGGGCGGTCAGCGTTTTCGGATCGAAGCGGTAGGCGTGGCCTTCCCACATCGAGCGCGTGGCCAGATCGACGATGACCATGACCTGGGTGGCCAGCTCGACCTGGCTGCGGTTGGGCTGGCGGGTGCGGATGCTGTGGTACCAGTCGTGGCGCAGGGCTTCATGATCGCTGCCGATGTCGGGCGAGGCGATCTGCTGCTCATCGACGTCATCGACGAAGACGCGCTCGGGCTTCATGACGCAGTCGTCGCCGCCGAGGTTGATGTTGGCCCTGTGTCCGCGGATCATCACTTCCAGGCCGGTCTCATTGCAGACCGAGCCGGCCACGATCATGGTGTGGCCGGTCTCGAACTCGACGGTGAGGTTGACCTGGTCATGGTTTTCCATGTCGGGGAAGACATAGTGGCCGCCGGAGGCTGTGACGCGGGTGGGCCAGCCGACATCGAGTGCGTACATGATGGGCGTCATGACGTGGACCAGCAGGTCGCCGACGATGCCGGTGGAGAAGTCGCGATAGCGCCGCCATTGAATGTACAGCTCGGGGCTGTAATCATGTTTGCCAGCCGGTCCGCACCAGCGATCCCAGTCGAGGTTGCTGGTCGGATCCCAGGCGGGATCGATCTTGTAGAGCCATTCACCATCGTGGGAGTTGCGACAGTAGCTGGTCTGGCTGAAGGTCGGCTTGCCGATGACGCCGTCGGCGATGAGCTTGCGGGCGGCGGAAAACTTGGGCCGCATCATCTGCTGGGTGCCGATCTGCACGATCAGATCGGGATTGGCCAGCACCGCCTGGCGCACACGCAGGGCGTCCGGCAGGTTCAACGTCATGGGCTTCTCGCAATAGACATCCTTGCCGGCGGCGACGGCGTCAATGACGTGCTGGGCGTGCCAGTGCTCGGGGGTGGCGATGAGCACGGCATGAATGTCATCGCGGGCCAGCAGGTCTTCGTGGCGGGCGTAGGTGTCAACCTTCACCTCGGGCTGCTTCTCGGCGCAGGCGGCCAGGGCCTTGTCCATGCGCGGCTGGCAGACGTCGCAGAGAGCGACCAGTTGTAGATTGACGGTGGCCTTCTGCTTGGCGTTGAGCATGGCGTTGACGTGGCCGGTGCCCATGCCGCCGGGTCCGATCAGGCCGATGCGGATGGGCTCGTTTTCAGCCAGGGGGACGCGCGGCAAGGCCTTGGGAGCGCGCTCCGATGAGGCCAGGCCGATGCGCCCGGAGCCTGTGCCCGCGCAGGCGCCGAGCATGGCGGCGGCACCGGCGACGGCGGCGCTTTGCACGAGGAACTGGCGGCGGGACGTGCCGGCATTGGGGGCAGCGTTGCGATCAGGGTGCGATTCAGTCACGGATGAGTCTCCTTCTAAAAGAACCAGAATTCACCGCGGAGCACGCCGAGGACGCTGAGTCGAAACATTTGAAATCCAGCTCATTTTGATTGTTCTCTGCGATCTCTGCGTCCTCTGCGGTGAGTTCGTTTTTCTGCTTTTAATCCAGTTTGCGAATCTTGATGTTGCGATACCACACCGGGCCGCCGTGATCCTGCAGGCCGATGTGCCCTTCGCTGAGCGAGCCGTAGTCGGGCATCTCGGCGAACTTGGACGCAGCCACAAGCTGCTTCCATTCATCGCTGCCCATTTCGTACTCCAGCAGCTTGACGCTGTTCATGTAGTGCTCGACGTGGTCGCCGCGGACGATGATGCGGGCGTGATTGAACTCGCCCACCGGGTTGGTCACGTCGCGCACGGGCGCGACCAGGGCGTAGTTGGACCCGGCGGAGGTCGAGGTGCTCTTGCCGTCGTTGTGTTTGGTGTTGTCCAGCACCTGGTATTCGGGGCCGGTGTCGTAAACGCGGTCGTGCTTTTCATCGAAGCGGTAGAAGATGCCGGAGTTGCCGCCCTCGGGGATCTTCCAGTCGATCTGCAGCTCGAAGTCGCCGAACACCTGATCGGTGACCAGGTCTCCGCTCTTGGCGGTGCGGACGATGCAGCCGTCCTGCACTTCCCAGCCGGCCACCGGCTCGCCGGGCTTTTTGAAGTTGTGCCAGCCGTCAAGCGTCCGGCCGTCGAACAGCAGTTGCCAGCCGGCTTCCTTTTCGCCGTCGCAGAGCGTGTTGGGCGCGGCGACACAGGTGTTGTTCTCGGCGCACTTGACGCACATGGCGGCGTCGGTTTTTTCCACGTCGCAACTGCTGCACTTGGACGCGCAGCCGGCCGGCAGCAGTGACGCGGCGATCACAACCAACCACCCTTGAATGAGCTTACACATCAGACTTTTCCTTCTTCGGATAGAACAGCAGCAGCAGGATGATCATGGAAACCAGCGCGATGCCGGCCTGGGTGAACCAGAACTGCTGATATTGCTGGTGGCCGGCCGCATCGGTGTAGCGATCGAAGAACTGGTTGTAGAACCCCGCCACGACCGGGCCCAGGCCGAGGATGATGATGCCGAAGACGGTCTGGGCCGAGTGGCGGATGTTCTCCGGCGAAACTTTCTCGACGTACAGGAACGACCCGGCAAAGAAGAATCCGTAGTTGAGCCCGTGCAGCGCCATGGCCGCTTGCACGACTGCCTGGCTGGGCTGGGCCGAAGCGAGCACCTGGGCGAAGATGCCGTAGCGCAGGGCGTAGGACAAAGCACCCAGAACCAGCACCCACTTGTAGCCAAGCTTTTTCAGGAACAGGCCCAGCACCGCCAGCACCACGATCTCGCTGATCTGGCCGATGGCCATGACCGACGGCACGTCCGAGACGTTGAAGCCGATGGCGTTTTCCAGGTAAGGCCCGGTGCGGAAAAAGTAGCACTGGTGGATCATGGAGATCAGCAGGGCGATGACCGTCAGCAGCAGCAGGTCCAGCCGCAGGAACATGCCGAAGGCCTCAGCGAACGCCAGCGGATTCTTGACGTCCTTGCTGGGCGGGGTCTTGGGCAGCATCAGGCTGTACAAGGCATAGATGATTGAAAGCACGCCGGCCACGGTGACCGCGTCGGCGATGCGCGGTATGCCGTCGGCCAGAGCGGTGCCGTCGAGGAACGGCCAGTATCCGACCAGGTGGACGTCCGTCTTCATCCAGATCAGCGGAAACGCCACCGACGCCACGATCCAGCCGATGGTGCCCAGCGCACGCACCGGCGGAAACTTGCGCTCCGGATCATCGAGGTTGGCGAACGCGATGCTGTTGGTCAGCGCCAGCGTCGGCATGTACAGCACCGAGTAAATCACCGACAGCCACAGCCACGCTGCGTAACTGGTCTGCTCAGCCAGAACGATCTTGACGATGCCGCCCAACAGCAGCAGCAAAGCAAGCGCTCGTTCAGCGTTCATGTAACGATCGGCAATCTGCCCGGCGATAAACGGGGCGGCGATGGCGCCGATGGAACCCGCCAGGCCGAGAATCCATCCGATCTGCCCGCCGCTGAAACCGAGTCCGCCCTGCTGCGGCGGCGCCTGGAGATAGTTGGCCATGAACGGCAACCAGACGCCCCAAACTGCGTACTGGAGGAACATCATGATGCTGAGTCGTAAACCGGCTGAACGGTGAGGTGAAGCGGTGGCGTTGGCTTGCAGCGGATCGGACGTTTCGTTCATCGACATCACTCCCGAGATGGGCGTGTTGAGCCGCCAATCTATTGCAATATAGCTGATCCGCGGCAGGGGCGAGTCAAACGGACGGCCGGCGGCATTCACGAACCCAATGAAAGACCCCGCCGCTGCCGACGGGGTCTTGCTGAAATTACGTTTGCTGTGTGAGCTTACCAGCGGTTGCCGCCGCCGCCGCCGCCGCCACGATTGCCGCCGCGGAATCCGCCGCGACCGCCGCCGCCGCCGCCGCCACGGTTCTCGCGGGGACGAGCTTCGTTGACGGTGAGGGTGCGACCTTCGAACTGCTGGCCATTGAGGGCTTCGATGGCAGCCTTGGCTTCTTCGTCGCTGGGCATGGTCACGAAAGCGAATCCACGCGGCCGACCGGTGTCGCGATCGGTCACCAAGGAAACCTCAGCCACCGCGCCGTAGTTGGTGAACAGCCCTTCAAGGCTGGCCTCGGTGGTATTGAAGGACATGTTGCCGACATAGATCTTCATACGAAGCTCCAAAAAAGGGGGGAACCAGTGATGCGGGCGGAGCGGGCTTCGTAGAAGGGCTGCGTCGCGTCACGTGAGCTTTTGCGGAGCACGCCGCTCCGCACGATGTCTGATCGCCCACCCGGTCCGACATGGACCCTGACTGCGGACGATACGGGCAATTAGCATATCAGGTGCGGGGGGCGTCCGTCCAGTGCTTTTGCAGCCGAAAACAAGGGGGTTTTCGCCCTCCCGCACGCCGCCCTAACCGCAAACCAGGGCGCGAACCAGGCACGCCGGAAGGCCGTATCATGCCCGGATGCGAATCCTGATCGTGTTGACATTGATCGTCGGCGAAGCCCACGGCGTTACGCCGTGGGTTTCCCAGGAAGGCGGCAACCTGCGGCGGACCGCAGTGGTGGACGTGGTCGAAGCCTGCCGCCAGGCCGTGGTCAACGTCAACACCACGACGACCATCCGCCAGCGCTTCGGGCCGTGGGGCGATGATCCGTTCTTTCGCCAGTTCTTCGGCCGCTCGCTGGAGCGCGACGTGCAGCGCCGCTCGCTGGGCTCCGGCTTCATCATTCATCCGGCCGGGTACGTGGTCACCAACGCCCACGTCGTGCAGGATGCCGACCAGGTGCAGGTCAACCTCGCCGACGATCGCACGCTTGATGCCCGAGTGCTGGCCTGCGATCTGGAGCACGACCTGGCCGTGCTCAAGATCGATCCCCCGGATGATGAATTGCTCCAGGCGGTGACGCTGGGTGATTCCTCCGACCTGATGCAGGGCGAACCGGTCATCGCCATCGGCAACCCGCTGGGCTATCACCACTCCATCAGTGCCGGCATCATCAGCGCCACCGGCCGACCGTTGCAGGTCGATTCGCAACGTTCGCTGGAAGGACTCATCCAGACCGACGCCCCCATCAATCCCGGCAACTCCGGCGGACCACTGCTCAACGCCTACGGCCAGGTCATCGGCATCAACACCGCCATCCGCGGCGACGCCCAGAGCATCGGGTTCGCCATCCCCGTCAACAACCTGCGCCAGCTTCTGCCGCAACTGCTCAGCCCCCTGGCTGTCAGCCGCGTCGAACTGGGCGGCGAACTCTACGAGCAGCGCACCATCTCGCCGCCGGCCCGCATCGAGACGCAACTGTTCTGGCTCGATGACAAGATCGCCAGGCCCGCGCCGCTGACCGCCATCAACGGCCGGCCGGTGCGCGACATCGTCGAGGCCACCGTGGCCCTGCTGGCGGTCAAGCCCGGTGACCGCATCGAGCTATCCGACGGCCAGGGTCAACCCGTGCAATTGATGGCCCGCGCCCCGAAGATCAGCGACGCCCAGCGCCTGGCCCAGTCCATCCTGGGCCTGACCCCGCGCCCCATCACTGCTGCCGACCGGGCCGGCCTGAAGCTGGGCACTGCCACAGGCTTGCTGATCGAATCGATCGAGGCCAGCGGACCCGCCGCGCAGGCGGGCCTGCGCCAGGGCGACGTGCTGGTGCAGCTCGGCCGCTATCGCATCAACTCGCTGGAGGACCTGGCCGCCCTGTTGAGCCAAGTGAGAGGCGGCGAGCAGGCGGACCTGTACGTCATCCGCGATCAGCAACTCGGCCGGGCGAGGCTGGTGTTACGAGCCGGGAAATTCGAATGACGAAATTCGACTGACGAAACAATGTTCAAATGACGAATGACGAGGGTCAGGCATTTGGACATTCGAGCATTCGTCATTGTTTCGTCATTCGAATTTCGTCATTCGAATTTGCCCCGTGGGGGCCGTGTCACATCGCAGCCGGGGGTTGCATCACCGCGTTGCTGTAACCGCTGGAGGCGGCCGGCTGATTGTTCGACTGGGCCTGGACGGCGGGATTCTTCTTCTTGTGGCGACGGCCACCGCGGCGGCGGCGTTTTTTCCTGGGCGCGCCTGAGTCGGGTGCGGCAGCATCGGACGCGCTCGATGCTTCAGTTGACGGTGGCGGCGCAGCGGCAGGTTCGGCCGGTTCGGGCGCGGCCGGGCTCACCTGCGTGTTTTCGGAGCCGGCCTCGGCGGATTTCTTCCTGCGGCGACGCTTGCGGCGGCGACGCTTCTTGCCGGAAGTTGGCCCATCGGCGCCCGGATCGGCGGCCAGGGTCTGCGGCTCGGCGGTATCCTCGTCTTCCGCCTGATCGTCGATGTCATCCTGATCCATCTCGCCGTCGTCGGAAAGCTGGGGCGATTCGCCTTCCAGCGGCTGGCGGGAGACTTCGACAAACTGCGGGCCATCGGTGCCGTGGCGGGCGGAGTCGCCGGCGGCGTCGATGTTGACCGCGGCGTTGCGCTGATCGAAGGCCAGGATTTCCACGTGATCGACGCGGGCCCCGCCCACGCGCACGGTGACCTGCTTGCCGAAACGCTGCTCCAGATCGACCAGTTGCCCGCGCTTGCGGTTGAGCAGGTGGAAGGCCACGTCGGGACTGATGACCAGCTCCAGTCGCACCACCGCGTCGTGATCCATGGCCCGGGCCAGGCGGCGCATGACGTCGAGGACGACCGACTCGCTGCTCTTGACGTTGCCGGTGCCGCCGCAAGCGGTGCAGGGGGTGGTCAGGGCGCTGCGCAGGCTGGGCCGCATGCGCTGGCGGGTCATTTCCAGCACGCCGAAGGGCGAGATGGAGGCGGTGCGCGTGCGGGCGCGATCGCGCTTGAGGTTGTCGCGCATGCGCTGCTCGATCTTGCGGCGGTTGGAGGCGTTGTTCATGTCGATCAGATCGTTGACCACCACGCCGCCCAGGTCGCGCAGGCGCAACTGGCGGCAGATTTCGTCCACCGCTTCGCAGTTGGTCTTGAAGGCGTTGGTCTCCGCGTCACGGGCGTCGCGGCTGCGCCCGCTGTTGACGTCGATGGCCACCAGGGCCTCGGTCTGATCGATGACCAGCGAACCGCCCGAGGGCAGCGGCACCGCGCGATCGTAGATGCCCTCGATCTGGGTCTCGACGTTGAAGCGGTGGAACAGCGGCAGCTTGCCGTCGTAGAAGATCACGCGGCTGCGCGAGCGGGGACTGGCGATGGACAGGAAATCGTACACGCGGCGGGCCACGTCGGGATGGTCAGCGACGATGCGCTCGATGTTGGGCGTGTAGATGTCGCGGATGGTGCGGATGACCAGGTCGCTCTCGATGTAAAGCTCGCCGACCGGCCCGCAGCGCGAGCGGTGGCGTTCGATGTTCTTCCACAGTCGCTGCAGGTAAGCCAGGTCGCGCTTCAGTTCGCTCTTGGTCTGGCCCAGGCCGGCGGTGCGGATGATGAAGCCGAAGTCGGCCGGGGGATTGAGGTCCGCCAGGATGGCCCGCATTTCGCGGCGGGTGTCATCGTCTTCGACCTTGCGCGAGACGCCGTGGCGTTGCATATGGGGCATCATCACCAGGAAGCGGCCGGGGATGGACAGATAGCTGGTGACGGTGGGGCCTTTGGTGCCCAGTCCTTCCTTGAGCACCTGCACGAGCACTTCCTGGCCGCGTTTGAAGCAGCGCTGGATGGGCGGGCGATCGCGGTGGGGCGTTTTGGAGCCGACCCTTTCAAATTCCTCGCGGTCCTGGCCGGGAAAATACATCGGGTGCACGTCGGTGATGTGCAGGAACCCGTTGCGTTCCAGGCCGAAGTCGATGAACGCCGCCTGGATGGAAGGCTCGACGTTGATCACGCGGCCTTTGTAGATGTTGCCGACGTGCGACTGAGCGGATTCGCGTTCCTGGTAGAGTTCTTCGAGCTTGCCGTCGGTGGTGACGGCGATGCGGCATTCCTCGCCGGGAATGTAGTTGATGAGCATTTCGGATTTGGACAATGGTTGCTAGCGCCGGGTTTCGGGTATCGGGTATCGGGTCTCGGGTGTTGATGCATTCAACCCGATACCCGATACCCGAAACCCGATACCCGACACTCCTTTCGTGTTTCACTGCGTTCAAGCCGGCCGGTTTCAAGGGCGGCGATCGCAGCGGGTGTTCGTAGCCCGGAGGTTACAATTCGAGGGAACGTCCGTCGAATGCCTCGGGGATGACTTTTCGCACTTCTCCTCGCAGATAGCTGAGCACTTCCCGATCGGAATCGAACCCGGCCACCTTGCGCGCCAGGCGCTGGCACTGTTCGATGGAGACCGATCGGATGATCTTTTTGACTTCCGGAATGGCCGGGGGCGTGATGGACAGGCTGCGCAGTCCCAGCCCCAGCAGCAGCATGGTGAACTCGGGGCTGCCGGCCATTTCACCGCACAGGCTGACCGGCAGGTGGGCCTTGTTGGCGGCCCGCACCACTTCCTTGATCAACTGGATGACAGCCGGATGCGCCCCGGAGTAGAGACTGGCGATGCGCTCGTTGCCGCGATCGACCGCCACCGTGTACTGGATCAGGTCGTTGGTCCCGATGGAGAAGAAGGCCGCTTCGCTCACGAAAACCTTGGCCTGCAAGGCCACCGAGGGCACCTCGATCATGATGCCCACCGGGATGTCGCGGTCGAATTTGATCTCCTGCTCGTCGAGATCCTCCATCACGTCCGAGAGGATCATCTTGGCCTGACGCAGCTCCATGATGTTGCTGATCAGGGGGAACATAATCTTGACCGGGCCCTCGGTGCTGGCCCGCAGGATGGCCCGCAACTGCGTCTTGAACAGGGGCAGGTTCTGAAGACACAGGCGGATGGAGCGGCAGCCCAGGAAAGGATTGCGCTCCGAGGCGCTGTAAATCAGGGCGGGACTGACCGGGGCCAGCTTGTCAGCACCCAGATCGAGGGTGCGAATGGTCAGCGGCCGGCCCTTGAGACTGGTGATGGCCTGGCAGTAAGCCTCATACTGCTGCTGCTCGGTGGGTTCGGTCTCCGCCGCCAGGTAGAGAAACTCGGTGCGATACAGGCCGATGCCCACCGCTCCCTTGCCCAGGGCGTCAGCGATCTCGTCGGGGAACTCGATGTTGGCCAGCAGCTCGATGTTCTGGCCGTCGCGGGTCCTGGCCGGAAGCTGCTTCAGCTCGATCAGGGTGTCCTCGAAGGCGGCCATCCGCCGTTCCTCCGCCCGATACTCCATGAGCATCTCAGCGTCGGGATCGATCACCAGCAGGCCGCGGTTGCCATCGACGATGACGGTGACGCCGCTGTTGAGTTGGTCGGTGACGTCTTCCAGGCCGACCACAGCCGGGATGCCCAGGGCGTGAGCGAGGATGGCGGTGTGACTGGTCGAGCCGCCGGCATCGGTGGCGATGGCTTTGATTTTGCTCTTGTCGAGGCTGGCGGTCTGGGACGGGGTCAGGTCGTGGGCGACGATGACCGAAGGCTGGGTCAGGTGCGAGAGGTCCGCGCGTGCCTGGCCGATCAGGTGGCCGAGGATGCGGCGTTGCAGGTCCAGCACGTCGGTGGCGCGGTCGCGCATGGACTTGATGGACTGGCTGCGGAACTGGCCGATCAGGCGGTTGAAGGTGTGATAGATGGCGAACTCAGCGGTGACGTGCTCGTTGCGGATCATCTCCCGCGCCTGGTTGAGCACGGTCGGGTCGTTGATCATAGCCACGTGAGCGCTGAAGATGTCAGCCAGCTTGCCGAGGCTGGCGACGGTCTGATCGCGCATCTGCTCGATTTCACGAGTCGATTCAGCCAGAGCGTCATCGAGCCTTTTGAGCTCGTGATCGAGCATGGCCGCCGGCACCACGCGACGGGGAATGGGCTGGTCCTCGGCATCCAGCACCACCACACGATGGATGGCCACGCCGGGTGAAACTGGAATGCCGCGTTTGATCTGCATGAATCGGGTGTCGGGTGTCGGGATTCGGGTATCGGGTTATGGGGGTTATCGGCCGAATCAGGACGATTTCGCCGCCTTGGCCAGGGCGGCGGCTTTATCAGTCTTTTCCCAGGTGAACGTGCCGCCGGCACCGGGCTTGCGGCCGAAGTGGCCGTCGCGGGCGGTGGCCAGGTAAATCGGACGCCGCAGCTTCAAGTGCTCGATAATCCCACGCGGGGTCAGCGGGAAATGGTCCCGCACCAGCTTGCTGATCTTCTTCTCGGGCAGCTTGCCGGTGCCGAAGGTGTCCAGGTGGACGGAGATCGGCTCGGCGACGCCGATGGCGTAGGAAAGCTGCACTTCGCAGACCTCCGCCAGGCCGGCCTTGACGAGGTTCTTGGCGATGTAACGGGCCATGTAGCAGGCCGAGCGATCCACCTTGGTCGGATCCTTGCCGCTGAAAGCGCCGCCGCCGTGGCAGCCGCGGCCGCCGTAGGTATCGACGATGATCTTGCGCCCGGTCAGCCCCGTGTCGCCGTGCGGCCCGCCGATCTCGAACTGGCCCGTCGGGTTGACGTGAATCTTCACCTTGCGGGCGTTGTACAGTTTCCTGGGCATCACCGGCTCGATGATGTGCTTGATCACCTGCTTCTTCAGTTCGGCCTGCTTCCGGGGGCCGTTCCACATCGGAGCGTGTTGCGTGCTGAGCACGACGGTGTGAATGCCGATGGGCTTGCCGTTTTCATACTCGACGGTGACCTGGCTCTTGGCGTCGGGGCGCAGGCCCTTGATGAGGTTCTGCTCGCGCACCCTGGCGTGGCGCTCGACCAGGCGATGAGCCAGGTAGATCGGCAGCGGCATCAGGGCCGGCGTCTCGCGGCAGGCGAAGCCGAACATCATGCCCTGGTCGCCCGCCCCTTCACGATCGACGCCCATGGCGATGTCGGCGCTCTGGCCATGGATGGTGCGGATCACGGCGCAACTGTCAGCGTCGAACTTCATGGCGGGGTCGGTGTAGCCGATCTGGCGCAGCGTTTGGCGGACGGTGTTTTCAATGTTGTCGAGGGCCGCGACGCCCTTGCCGTTATGGACGGTCACTTCGCCGGCCACGACCACCAGGCCGGTGGTGCAGAGCGTCTCGCAGGCGCAGCGTGCGAAAGGATCAGCCTTCAGCAGACTGTCGAGCACGGCATCGGAAATCTGATCGGAGACCTTGTCGGGGTGGCCCATGGAGACCGATTCGCTGGTGAACAGGTATCGGCCGCTACCGTTGAAAGTTCTGGACATGTGCTTGTGAATCCTAAGTTTATAGTTGCGGCGAACACGTAAAAGTTTAGGTTGGAGCCGCGAGGGCGGCTGGCTGGTGCAGCCCCAATTTCTAGCGGGTTTAATGTTTTTTAGCAACCTGCCGCGTGGTTTCGGGCTTGTTTAGCCGCCGAGCTTGCTCGGCGTTGTGCAAGCGAGCTCGCACGCTAAACGGTGGCTTTCATAGCTTGCCGAATACCAGCGAGACGTTGTGGCCGCCGAAGCCGAAGCTGTTGCTCATGGCCACCTTGACCTTGCCGCCGGTGTCGCGGGCGGTGTGGGGGACGTAGTCCAGGTCGCATTCCTCGTCGGGATTGTCGAGGTTGACGGTGGGGCAGATGTTGCCGGTCTGGATGGTCTTGGCCACGATGACCGCCTCCACGCCGCCGGAGGCGCCCAGCAGGTGGCCGGTCATCGACTTGGTGCTGGAGACGGGTAACTGTTTGGCACGGTGGCCGAACAGCAACTTGACAGCCCGCGTCTCGGCCAAGTCGCCCAGGCCGGTGCTGGTGCCGTGAGCGTTGATGTAATCGACCTGGTCAAGGTTTTTGCCCGCATCCGCCAGGGCCCATTCCATCGCCTTGGCAGCGCCGCGGCCCTGTTCATCTGGCGCGGTGATGTGCGAGCCGTCAGCCGACTGTCCCCAGCCCAGTAGCTCGCAGTAGATTTTCGCTCCACGAGCTTTGGCGTGCTCCAACTCTTCCAGGACCACGATGCCGGCCCCCTCGGAGAGGATGAAGCCGTCGCGATCCTTATCGAAGGGTCGCGAGGCATGAAGCGGATCGTCGTTGCGTTTGGACAACGCCTTGAGGGCGACGAAACAGGCCAGTCCCAGCGGGGTGAGAGCCGCTTCGCTGCCGCCGGCGATCATGATGTCGGTGGCGTTGTGGTGGATGGTGTCGAGCGCTTCGCCGATGGCGTGGGCAGCCGAGGCGCAGGCGCTGGTGGGCGCGGAGTTGGGGCCGTGAATCCCGTAATGGATCGACACGTTGCCGGGGGCGGCGTTGCACATCAGCTTGGGCACCATGAAGGGGCTGACGCGATCGGGGCCTTTTTCCAGCAGTTTGCGGTAGCCCTGCTCGAACTCCTCGATGCCGCCGATGCCTGAGCCGATGATCGATCCGCAGCGCCAGGGATTCTCTTTGGCGAAGTCGAGGCCGCTGTCGTTGACGGCATCGATGGCGGCATTGAGAGCGAACTGGCCGAAGCGGTCGAGTCGCTTGGCGTCGCGGCCGTTGAGGTTGGGGTGGTTCCAGTCGGGGATTTCGCCGCCGATCTTGGTGCTGTACTGGGTGGTGTCGAAGCGCGAAATGGTCCTGACGCCGGAGCGGCCTGCCAGCAGGTCGGCCCAGACGGATTCGACCTCGTGACCGAGACTGGTGACCCAGCCCAGCCCGGTGATGACAACGCGACGCGGTTGACTCATGGGATACAATCAACGTTCCGCGCCGCAGCGGTCAGGCCGACGACGCGGACAGGTGAAAGCGACTGCCTGGGGCTTACGCGTTGTTGACGTGAGCCTTGATGTAGTCGATGGCTTTGCCGACGGTGTCGATCTTCTCGGCTTCCTCATCGGGAATGGAAGTCTCGAACTCGTCCTCAAACTCCATCACCAGCTCGACGGTGTCGAGGCTGTCGGCATTCAGGTCGTTGACAAACGAGGTATCGCGATTGATCTCGCCCTTGTCCACGCCCATCTGCTCGGCGACGATCGAAATAACCTTTTCTTCGATTTCCTTTTCGTCCATCGGGCTTCTCCTGTAGCACCAGCCTACGGGGGGCGGTGGGTTAGGGTTTGGTTCTTCACGGCCAATCCGCCAATGCGGACTGGACTATATCGTGTCGTTTCGGCCGTCACAAGTGGCGGCTTGGGGTCATTTTACTGTCGCGATCCGTGTGGTGGGATTCGTATCTGTTTCTTAACCCCTCTCCCCGTGGGAGAGGGTTGGGGGTGAGGGCCGAATTATCGCTGATGTCCTGATCGAAACACGCCTGTGATTGTCCGCCCTCACCCTGCCCTCTCCCAGGGGGAGAGGGGTTTGATTATGTGTGCATGCCTCCGTCCACGCTGAGCACCTGGCCGGTGATGTACGACGAGTCCTCCGACGCCAGAAAGGCCACGGCATTGGCGATGTCGCGCGGTTTGCCGAAACGCTGCAGCGGAATCTGGGCCATGGCCATGTCCTTGGCCTGCTGCGGCAGCACCTCGGTCATCTCGGTCTGGATGAACCCGGGAGCCACCGCATTGCAGCGAACGCTCTTGGAAGCCAGTTCCTTGGCGGTGGTCTTGGTCAGGCCCAACAGGCCGGCCTTGGAGGTCGAGTAATTGGCCTGGCCCCGGTTGCCCTCGAGCCCGGAGTAGCTGGACATGTTGATGATCGACCCGCCGCGCTGCTGAACCATGAACTTGGCCGCCGCCCGCGTGCCGATGAAGGCGCTGGTCAGATTCACCTTGAGCACCAGTTCCCAGTTCTCGTCGGTCATGCGCATCAGCAGCCCGTCACGGGTGATGCCGGCATTGTTGACCAGCACGTCGAGGTGGCCGTACTTCTCGACCACATCGCCCACCAGCGCGGTAAACGCTTCGCTGTCGGTTACGTCCAGCTTGCGGCAGTCGAGCTTGCCCTCGGGCGCGCCCAGGTCCTGCGGCAGCCTGGCCAGCAGATCGGCCTGGAGATCGACCGCCACCACGGTCATGCCCATCTCCAGCAGCCGAATGACGATCTCGCGGCCGATCCCCCGCGCTCCGCCGGTGACGATCGCTACCTTTTCATGGTCGTTCATGCCAATCCCTTCGGTTGAGGGCGATTTTCTATGTTAATCCGGCCCGGCGTGCAAGCGCGAGGCGGAAATGACTAATGTCTAATGTCTAATGTCTAATACCAAACGGTGAACATTTCGGGTGTTTCGGACTTTAGACATTAGTCATTAGACATTAGTCATTTCTCTCCGGGTTCCGCATGATTTTCCACCTTCACCGAACGATTGATCCTTCGCATCAGCCCCGTCAGCACCTTGCCGGGGGCCGGCTCCACGTAGCGCCCGGGCAGGTTGGCCGCTGCCCACTGCATCGACTGGCTCCAACGCACCGGCGAGGTCAACTGCTCGACCAGCCGCTGCTTGATCGAACTGACGTTCATCTCGTGCGGCAGGCCCGTAACGTTCGACAGCACCGTGCAGCGGGGCACGGACCAGTTCACACCGTCCAGGGTCGCGGCCAGTTTGTCGGCCGCCGGCTGCATGATCCTTGAATGAAACGCCCCCGCCACGCTCAGCGGCGTCGGCTTGAGCCCGGCCTCATCCGCCAACTTCGCCGCCAGCTCGCAGGCCTTGACGCTGCCGCTGACCACCACCTGCATCGGTGAGTTGAAGTTGGCTGGAACCAGGAATTCTTGCGGAAGGTCAGCCAGCGTACGCTGGCACAGTTCGTTGATCTTTTCTTCACTGGCGTCGCCGGTCAGAGCGAGCATGGTGGACGGCCCAGCCTGTTCTGCCGCCTCCTGCATGGCCTGCCCGCGCAGGCGCACCAGCTTCAGGCCGTCCTCGAAGCTGAACGCACCCGCCAGGTGCAGCGCCGTGAACTCGCCCAGCGAAAGACCTGCCGTGGCCCCCGGAAGTAATTGCAGCGCCCGGCAGCATGCGATCGACGTGGTATAGATTGCCGCCTGCGCGAAATCGGTCCGATTGAGCCTGTCGTCCGGCCCTTCAAAACAAAGCGCAGCCAGATCGAACCCGAGCAGTTCGTTCGCCTGCTCGAATGTTTCACGCGCAACCGCAAACCTGTCGGCCCAGGCCTTGCCCATGCCGACGTGTTGCGCGCCTTGACCGGGACACAGGATGGTGAGATTGCTGTCAGTCATGATTCTTCAGGAAGTTGAACCGCAGAGACGCCGAGGACGCGGAGGAAGGCATAAACGTAAGAAGGAATGCAGGATTGCAGGAAAACACAAAGGCGCGTCTTTAATTCTCCTGGTTTCCTGGTTTCCTTCTTCAACTCATTCTTATTGTCTTCCTCTGCGTTCTCTGCGTCTCTGCGGTTGGTTGCCTTACAGTCTCCACAGATTCGCACCCCAGCTCAATCCGCCGCCCTGGGCTACGAAGATCACGTAGTCGCCCCGCTGGATCAGGCCTTCGCTGATGCACTCGTGCAGGCAGATTCCCGCCGAGGCGGCCGAGGTGTTGCCGTAACGATCGATGTTGATCCGAATCTTCTCGTCAGGAAAACCCAGCCGCTTCCACGACGATTGCAACATGCGGATGTTCGACTGATGGGGAATGACCATCTTGATGTCGTCGGCCGTCAGGTTGCGGGCGGCCATGGCTTTTTCCACCGACTCGGCCAGCACCTTCACCGCGAACTTGTAAACGGTGCGGCCGTCCATCTGCAGCGTGTTGAACTGGCCGTTCCACCCCGGATTGTCGGCGGTGGAAGTGTCGATGATGTCGGGAATGTCGCTCTGGTCGCGCGGCACGTAGAGGGCCTTGCCTTCGTGAGCGTCCGAACCCATGTGCTGATACAGACTGCCGCGGTTGGGGTCATCACAAGCTTGCAGAATGGCGCAACTGGCCGCATCGCCGAACAGCACGCACGTCCGCCGATCCTTCCAGTTGACGATGCGGCTGAGCGTGTCAGCTCCCAGCACGGCTATGGTCTTGTAGGCCCCCGTTGCGATCAGGCCGCAGGCCATGTTCAACCCCGCCACAAAGCCGGTGCAGGCGATGTTGATGTCGAAGGCGCCACAGGGAATCGCCCCGATCTTCTCGACCACCTTGCAGGCCGTGGCCGGGCAGATGACGTCCGGCGTCATGGTGGCGCAGATCAACAGGTTCAGATCCGTCGGCTTCAACCCGGCGGCAGCCAGCGCCTGGCGCGTGGCGTCGGCGGCCAGGTCGCTGGTCTTGATGTCCTTGTCCGCCAGGTAACGGGTGCGGATGCCGGTGCGCTGCACGATCCATTCGTCGTTGGTGTCCACGAACTTCGA
Source organism: Phycisphaeraceae bacterium (assembly GCA_020849625.1). Classification (GTDB taxonomy): domain Bacteria; phylum Planctomycetota; class Phycisphaerae; order Phycisphaerales; family Phycisphaeraceae; genus JADLFV01. The sequence continues at coordinate 2,347 of JADLFV010000075.1, read as the reverse complement.
CAGATCGTCATTGCTCACCCGGCGCGGCGGAATGCCGATGCCGGTGCCCACAATGGCGACGCCCGAGCTACGATGGCGGATGGCGGATGGCGGATGGCGGATGGATTCCACGCGGCTACCTGATAGAAAATCGTGGTTGAAGTTGCAACTGACTGCGCCTTACATCAGCAATCAGCAATCACACATCAGCAATCTCGAACCGCGCCAGCGCTTCGACAATCCCCTCATTCACCCCCTGGGCGGCGTAGGCCATGGCGTTGCGGATGGCGTTGGTGATGGTGCGGGCTTCGGACGAGCCGTGGGCGATGATCCCGATGCCGTTGGCGCCCAGCAGCGGGGCGCCGCCGTACTCGTGGTAGTCGTGCTTCTTGTAGATGCTCTTGACCACCGGCTCGAACTTGAGCGCCAACTGCGGGTCGATGGCCATGATCTCCTTGGCGATCATCTTGAACAGACCGGCCGCCATGCCCTCAGCCAGCTTGAGCACCACGTTGCCGGTGAACCCTTCGGTGATCACCACGTCGGCCTTGCCGGCAAAAAGCTCGCGGCCTTCGACGTAGCCGGTGTAGTTGAGCGTCGTATCGCCCTTCATCAGGTAGTGCGTTTCGCGGACCAGGGTATTACCTTTGCCCTCTTCGCCGCCGATGCTCATCAGCGCCACCCGCGGGTTCTGCACGCCGATCACCCGCCTGGCGTACACCGCAGCCATATGACCGTACTGGTGCAGGTGGATGGGTTTGGGTTCGGGGTTGGCCCCGACATCGCAGACCACGAGTGTGCCGCTGGTGGTGGGGATGGTCACCGCCACGCCCGGCCGATGCACCCCCGGAAGTCTTCGCATCGCCATCTGACACGCAGCCACGCACGCGCCCGTGTTCCCCGCACTGATGACGATATCGCAATGCTCCTGCGGCTTGCTCTTGCGCCCGCCCAGATAGCCCATGCGCACGATGGAACTGTTCGGCTTGTTGCGCAGCGCGGTGACCGGCGACTCGGCCATGCTGATCACTTCCGTGGTCGGGTCGATCACCAGGCGCGCATCGCTCACCCCGGCCGCCGCGATGCCGGCTTCGATCAGCTTCTGATCGCCAATTAAAACCAATTGATCATCAGCACCCAGCAACGGTATCGCCGCCAGGCTGCCTGCAAGGATGGCGTCGGGGGCATGGTCGCCCCCCATCACGTCCACGGCAATGCGCAAGGGATTTACTCTTCCTTGTCGAGGTTCAGCTTCAGGCCCGGCCGAACATACCCGCACTCGCGGCAGGCGGCATGAGGCCGCTTGGGTGAGCCACAGTTGGGGCACCGCGTCAATTGCGGCGGAGTCAGCGCGTCATGGGATCGGCCCATGCGGGTCTGCGAGTGAGTTTTACGTTGTACGGGGAGCATAAAAAGCCGCCTTCCTGCTGCAATCCGGTCGCCGATCAGGCTGGGATCGAATCCAACAAGGTAGCTGAGAATCGTTATCAGGTCAAACCCCTGCCCCGGCGGGAGTTAGCCCCGGTTCCACAGGCAAATGCCGCCTTCCCAGCCATGGGATGGACCGCAGCCGGCCATCCCGCTGCAACCAGCCGCTCGACCACCGCTCGCGGCTGATCGTTGAACATCACGCGTCGCCGGTCAACTGTATTGTTTGATTATGTAGCTTTTGCTTTAGGTTTGGCAAAAACAGCGATTGCCAGACAAATGTAGGCTCCGAACAGGCAGTTGTCTGAGCGAACTTGGTATCTAAGACGACCAGAGAGATCATGCAAAACCACCTCGACTTCATCGAGGCTGCGATCTAGTCTGTAGGCGTCAGTTTGCGGAAAGCGAGTCCGGTCGAGAGTGAAGTCGTGTCGAACGACTGGGGAGTTATACAGTTCGTGAATGTTGGCAAGGGCAAAGAAGATCGCCAAGAACAGCAAAACAAGCGAACAAACACACGCAATGCAAAATAGATGACGTCGATACCGCATAGCAATGATGATGCAGGGTGGAATCTGCCTATCAGCTTACGTCACATTAACGCCCGGTCAATCTCAATTGGCAGATATGGATGGGACCAGGTCTGCCCCCTGGATGGGACCACCCCTGGACGGACTCAATCGTGCACCTCTACAGAACCCCCGGCGTGGCCGCCGGGGGTACACGGTTTAGCCGCCGCGGCCTCGCGGCGCTCCGCCTGTATTTTGTGTCAATGTTGCGAGTGGCGCGCACAGAATGGTCAGCGATTTTCATTTTTTTGAAGGTCGCGCGAAAAAATTTCTATTGCTGATCCTGCCTGCACTTACGCTCTTTTTCGCCCCCTCAAAACTGCCCCCGGCGCGCACAAACGTTGCGCTTCGCCCTTTTATAGGAAGGCCGT
>JADLFV010000074.1 GCA_020849625.1 Phycisphaeraceae bacterium | reverse complement strand
TGACATGGTCATCGTGGAGACGTCCATTTTCACGAGGCAAGTGCTGGAACTGTTGAGTGATGAGGAGTATCGCAAGCTACAGATCTACCTGGCTGAACGGCCAGAAGTTGGGCCACTCATTGAAGGCAGCGGCGGCCTGCGCAAGGTGCGCTGGGCATTGCCAGGCCGTGGCAAACGCGGCGGCGTGCGCGTCATCTACTATTGGGCGGTCCGCGCTGATCAGCTGTTGCTGCTTCTGATCTATGCGAAAGGTGACGTGGATGATCTGACGCCGCGACAGGTGACCGTGCTGCGTCGAATTGTCCGGGAGGAGTTTCCATGAAGGATGAGCTGTTCGAGGAGTTGGTGGCCAGCATCCGCGAGGGCGGCGCGATCTTGCGGGGGCGGAAAAAGCCGGCGCGTGTCTTCGTTGTGGATGGGCCGGATGTCAAACAGATTCGTTCACGATACGGGCTCTCGCAGGGCGAATTTGCCGCCATGCTGGGGATCAGTGTGGCGACCCTGCGCAACTGGGAGCAAGGGCGCCGGGCGCCAGAAGGGCCGGCGCGAGTATTGCTTCAAGTGGCTGCCCAACACCCTGACGCCGTTTGGGACGTTGTGAAACGCGAGGTGAAGCTGCCCAGTCACGCGGGTAACTCCAGAAACGGTACTTCAAGATAGAGCAAGGATGCGACCTGATGTTGATGAGTGGGTTCAAGGTGCGGCCATGAACCACGTCAAGCGTGCACGCCTTGAGGCGAAGGGTTGGCATGTCGGCAGTGTTGAGGAATTCCTGGACTTAGGGCCTGCTGAGTCGACCTATATCGAGTTGAAACTGGCGCTGAGGGAGAAGGTAAGGAAGTATCGGCGGGCAAAGAAGTTGACACAGTTGCAAATGGCCCGATTGCTTGGATCCAGCCTATCGGTTGTGACGCAGATCGAGACATGCGACGCTTCAGTTTCGCTCGACCTACTGATCCGTGCGCTTCTGGCCTTGGGCGTGACAAGGAGAGAGTTGGGGCGGATGATCGCGGACTGACGCACGTGCTATGCTCCTCACGAAATGGTTATACTAGAGTCTGAGTGCTGTTCCGTCATTCTGTGGGAATGTGACCTGCCAACGCCTGAGTGGTCTCTCCATGCCTGACATTGAACTCAAGCTTACCCTCCCTGATGCGCTTGCCCGCGAGGCCGAAGCTGCCGGGTTGCTCACCCCTGACGCAATTGAGCGTCTGCTGCGTCAGGAAGTGCGGCGCCAGCGAGTAGACCGGCTTTTTGACGCGGCTGATCGCCTGGCCAGTTTGGACCGGCCTATCTTGTCCGAGGCCCAAATCGAAGCAGAGATAGAAGCGGCCCGAGTAAGGGAAGGGAAAGTAAAATGACACCTGCATCCGTGCTCTACATGTCGATGTCACTCGATGGGTACATTGCGGGTCCGAACGACGCGCCCGACAATCCCGGCGGCGACGGCTTTATGCGGCTGCACGATTGGTACGGGTTCGAAGGCTCACCCCCCAACACGACGGGGACCGGCTGGGGGGCACACTTCATGGACGAAGGCAATGCCACGGGCGCCGTGCTGGCCGGCCGGCGCACGGTGGAGCAGGTCGATCACTGGGGCGGCAATCATCACGGTGTTCCGATCTTCGTGCCCAGTCACCGGCCGCCAGGCCCCTCCGTGGCGAACTATCCCCTGGTCACCTACGTGACCGATGGGATTGAGAGCGCGATGGCGCAGGCGAAAGCCGCTGCCGGGGATCGGAACGTCATGGTGCATGGCGCGTATACGGCGCAGCGGGCGCTCGAGGCCGGTGTGCTGGACGAGCTGCATATCCACCAGATCCCGGTGTTGTTCGGTGGTGGCCGCCGGCTGTTCGACATGCTGCCGGCGCGTATCGAGTTGGAGATCATCCGCGTGATCGACACGCCCGAGGCGACGCACATCCGCTATCGCGTCCGCCGCTGACCCCGCCGACCAGCGGCTGACGGGTGGTATCTGATCAAGCTCACCCCCCAATCGGGCGGATCACCAGAGCGGCCGAGACCCTTCCCGCCAACCTGACCACGGTTAGTGGCTCCCGCCTGCCCATCGCTGCGCTAAACCTTGGGACCGATTAGGATACGCTGCCGGAACTGGCTCCCCAGACGGCCGCGTGCTGGGCCCGGGCATGCCACCGCAGCACCCGCATGGCCCGCAGTGTGTTCCAGCGGCTTGGCTGGCCTTCCCGCTCGGCCATCTCGAAGTCCAACTCACTTCGATGTGGGTTCTCCAGCGCCCAGCGGCCATCGGCGTCGCGCTTGGACGCCACGAGGCCGATGGCCGCGGCCACGCGCTCACCGGGAACAGCGCCGGTGCTGCGCAGATAGTCGAGCCCGCGCAGCACGTCGTAGTGATAGCCAGGCGGGTACGAAAACTGCGTCCAAGTTGGATCAATCACCTCGCCGGTTGAGCGGCGGCGCAGCAGCCGGCGCTCGAGCAGGTAGGCTTGTCCCCGCGCCCGCGCGGCGGCGAGCGCGGGGGTGCTGCCGGTGACGCGTTCTTGCTCCAGAAGGCCTTCGAGCACGTTGATGGTGGTGTGGAACGAGCCGCGGGCCGAGCCGTTCGTCTGTTCACAGTTCCATCCGCCATCCGGCTGCTGCTCCCCTAACAGGCGGTCAACGATGCCTTGAACGTCCTGCCCGAAGTATGCGCCGATCGCCACGACCCGCCCGTTGATGCACGGCTCGACCTCGCCCGCGAAGAGCGGCTTGCCATGCCAAGCGGCGTCCTGCGGTAGGAAGCCCTTCCAAACGACGTTGTCACGGACTAGGGCCAGCGCCCGCCGCGCCTGGTCGCTGGCCGGGTCGAGCCCCATGTCACGCAGCAGCAGCAGGGTGCGGATGGTGACCCATTCGGGATTGGCATCGCCCTCGCCCCAGTAGCCATTGGGCCCCTGGCGGGCGAGCAGGTCAGCGCCCCAGCCTTCGGTCGCAACGCGTGCGCGCTCGGCGGCGACTGTCTCGTCCGCTTCTTCGGTCAGGTCGCGCATGACCTGCCAGCGGATCGCCGGATCTGAGTCCAATAACCATTGGATGACGTTCATGTGTTTCCTTTCAAGATCAGCGTTTGCCTGGCACTATGAGACCGGCCAGGAAGGTGCAGCAACTATCACATCGGAGCTCTTCACGAAGCTGTGCAGGCGATCACCACACAAATGTTCTATAACTCTAGTTTCCGCTAACTGAAAGGCATCGGGCCAGGCTTGGTAAAGTTAGGTTGCGACCACAACCTCACCAAGTCAGGAACCCGATGCCCAGCATAGTCTACCGGATTATTGAAGTGCTGTCTGTAC
>JADLFV010000073.1 GCA_020849625.1 Phycisphaeraceae bacterium | reverse complement strand
GCTCCACGAAGGTAGAATGGTTCATCGCTCGTTGCTCCTGGCAATATCTGGGCAAGCCCACCATGGGCCGCGCTCGACCGATATACGGAGCAACGAGCGTTTTGTCATTCATCCCCATCTGATTGCTTGAATGGCGTGCGGTAGCCGGTCACCCATTCAGGCATTCAAGCAATCAAGCAATGGTGTCACGCCGCGGCGGCTTCGTCGTCATCCTCGTTCGGCGGCGGGAAAGCCGGCGCGTCGGGCGCTTCGCTCCAGTCCTCAGCCCCGGCCAGGTCCAGCTCCATGCCGCAGGTCTTGCGGTAACCGAGTTTGCGAATGACCTCGAGCACTTCGGTCCAGGTGGGATACGGTCGATTGTTGGCGCGCTTGTAGGCGTCGATGGCCTTGATGAACAGGAACTGTTCGCTGGTCATCTCGCCTTCTTCGGCAGCCTTGGCGAAATCGGAACGGCGGCGGCCGGGACCGCGGCGGCGCTCCAGACCGGTGCCGCGCGTGTCAACGACATTGCGGCGGCGGTCGGGTCCCCGCATCAACGGGCGATTGCTCTGGGCATTCTGGTCGTCGGTCGGCTGCGTGCTCATGCGATGCTCCCTTTGGTGGCCGTCGCACGACGCATCGCCGCACGATCAGTCATCCGCGTCTTCGTCGTCGAATTCCTCCTCGTCGTCGTCGTCGAGGAAGTCATCGTCCTCATCGTCGTAGAATTCCTCGTCCTCGTCATCGTCGAGGAAGTCGTCGTCGTCGAATTCACCATCGTCTTCATCGTCCATAAAGTCGTCGTCCTCCACGTCATCTTTATCTTGCATGACAAGATTCTCGGACCAGTTGGGGGACGTAACGATGGGGGCGATGAGTATGTCTTGTGGGTCGATCATGGCGCGAGCTTTCCTTCCACCAGATGCGGTTGAACGGCCGGACCGGGCCGCCTTGGATTGGCCCGGCTGGCGCTGGCGGTTAAACTATCGGGCACGAGCGGCTTGTCAATCCAAAAACCCCGTTTGGCGCGGAGTTTTTTTCATTCGCCGGCCCCCGGAACACGAACCCCCCGCCCTCGGATAGGCCCCTGGAGTATCCACTTGGCCCAGCAGTCGCCGTCGCAGCAGCCCCTGGTCTCGGTCCGCCACGTGGCGGCCGCCCTGCTGGGCTGGCTGCTGCCGGGCCTGGGACATTGGCTGATCGGCCAGAGGCAGCGGGCGGTCATCCTGTGCCTGGCCATCGGCGGACTGTGGCTGGCGGGGGCCCTGATCGGCGGCATAGGCGTTTTTGACCGCAAAGAGCACAAAATGTGGTTCCTGGGCCAGATGCTGGTGGCCCCCAGCGTCGTGGTGGATGTCGCTCACGAGTCGCTGGCCACCCGCTACGGCCCACCCCTGCCCAACGCCAACCCCCCCGCCGCTTTCAGCCCCGCCTACGGCCGAACCCAGGAGCAGGGCCTGCTCTACAGCGCCTTGGCCGGTATGCTCAACCTGCTGGCTATGGTCGATGTGCTCTACCGCCAGCCGCCCGGGGTCAGGCTGGAGGCCGCGGGAGCCAGAACTGAGGCCTGAGACCTGCCCATGATGGTTCAACTTCCAACCTTGAGTTTGTTTTCCCTCGGGGGCTGGCGGCCGTTCCTGGATCCGTTGCCGCTGGATTCGCATTTTCTGTTGTTTCTGATTCCGCTGGTGGTGGTCATTGCCGTGGTCTATAAGACCATCAAGCTCGACGACCTGTCCACTCTGCCCAAGGCAACCCTGGTGCTGAGCGTGCAGATCATCGCCTTCATGATCCTGACCGCGCTTGCCCTGTGGATGATTACGGAGATGACGTAAAGGCAATTTGCGATTTTCGATTTACGATTTGCGAATGTTTTCGCAGAACGCCTGGGATGAATCGATCGCAATTCGCAATTCGCAATTCGAAAATCACCATGCACTCTCTTCTCACCCAACTCGTCGCCGGCCGCACGCTCACCGCTCAGCAGGCGGCTGAGGTGTTCGAGCAGATCATGTCCGGCTCGGCTGAACCGACCCAGACCGCGGCCCTGCTGGCCATGATGCAGATGCGCGGGCCCACCGTTGACGAGATCGTCGGAGCGGCCCGCGTCATGCGCAGCAAGGTCGCCGCGGTCGCGGTTCCAACCGGTTTGCGCGTCATCGACACCTGCGGCACCGGCGGTGACCACACGCCGACGTTCAATATCTCCACCGCCGCCGCCATCGTCGTCGCCGCCGTCGCTCGACCACGCGGCGTGGCGGTGGCCAAGCACGGCAATAAGACCGTCACCCGCACCAGCGGGTCCAGCCAGGGACTCGAGGCGCTGGGCGTGCGGCTGGTGTCGGAACCGGCGATGCTCACTCGCTGCCTCGATGAGGTCGGCATCTGCTTCTGTTACGCACCGGCCCACCACCCGGCCATGAAGTACGCCGCGGCCGTCCGCGCCGAACTGGGCTTTCGCACCATCTTCAACCTGCTGGGGCCTTTGTCCAACCCCGCCGCCGCCGTCGCGCAGTTGCTCGGTGTCGCCCAGACGGACCTGACCGAGCGGCTGGCGCGGGCCCTGCGCGACCTGGGCTGCCGTCATGCCATTCTCGTCCACGGCTACTGCGACGACCAGCGCACCGCGGGCTTCTGCGAACTGTCGATCTGCGGTCCCACGCGCGTCACGGAACTGGTCGGCGAGAACATTGACACCGCCGAGCTCGACGCCAACGACCTGGGCCTGCCCCGCGCCAAGCTCGAGTCGCTTCTGGTTAAAGACCCCGCCCAAAGCGCCGCGGTGATCCAAGAGGTGCTTTCCGGTGAAACCGGCCCGGCCCGTGACGTCGTATTACTGAACGCCGCCGCCGCTTTGCGCGTCGCCGATCTGGCGGCCGACTGGTCCGAAGGCCTGCAACTGGCCGCCGCGGCCATCGACCGCGGCGATGCCAGGCAGGTGCTGGCCAAGCTGATCGCTGTCACGCAAGCCGACGGAAAGGGCAGCGCATGAACAGCAAACTCCCCACCGCCATCGCCGCCGGCTTCATCACTGCGGCCGTCGGACCCTTCATCTGGATCGGCTGCTGGAAGCTGCACGCCGTGTGGTTGGCCGCGGTGGGCAACGGGGTGTTGATCGGCCTTGTCATGCGCCTGACCAACCGCAGCGGTGAACCTGTGGTGCCTGCCATGGCGGCCGCTTTTACCGCCGTCGCCTGCATCGTGGGTTATCTAGTCACCGATCTGTGCGTCATCGAATGGTTCGACAGCGTCACCGGTCAACCCGTGCAACCAAACCTCATCGACGCGCTTGGAAGATTGGTCGCTGACCTCGGCGCGATCATCCTCATCGCTCTCGGCTGCTACCTCGCCTTCATCATCGTGCGCGCCCGGAAGTTAAACCCCGGAAGTTAAACCGCGGAAGTTAAACAACGCCGTACGCTGAGCGCAGCGAAGCGTCGGATTCCCCGGATGTACAATAGCCCGGTGCATCCCGATTCCCTGGCCATCGAAACCTCCACCCGCACCGGATCGATCAGTATCGGTTGCGGCGATCAACTGCTGCAGACCGTGCAACTCGATCCGCAGGGCCGTCACAACCTCGACCTGATGCCCGCGGTGGCGCGGCTGTGTCTGCCGAATCAACTCAAACAGGTGTACCTCGACATCGGGCCCGGCTCGTTCACCGGTTTGCGCATCGCGGTGACCTGCGCCAAGATGCTGGCCGCTACGCTCGGCGTGAAACTGGTGGCGGTCGAAGCGGTCGATGTGCTGGCGGCACAGGCGAGCGATGTCGAGCACCTGGCGGTGTGCGTCAATCTCAAGCGCGACACCGTGTACGCCCGCTGCTACCAGTTCGGTCAGCCTGCCGGCGAGGCGGAGTTGATCGCGCTATCGGACCTGCTGGAAAAAGCGCCGCGGCCGCTTTCGCTGCTGGGCAAGCTGCCGGCCGACTTCAATCCCCCACAAAATGTGGCGCTGCTGCCCGAGCAGACGCCACGCAGCGACACGCTGTGGCGGATCGCCCGCAAACGGGCCGTCGAGAATCAATTCGCCGACCCCGCTACAATTCTGCCCCGCTACGCCCGCCCCCCTGAAGCTGTGACCCTTTGGCAACAGAAAAACAACAACAGATGAAACCGCGGATTAACGCGGATAAACGCAGATGAAAGACAGAATGCAAAAGTGTGCCACGAAGGCACGAAGGACACGAAGTGGCGCACCGTTGATTCGGCTGGTTCTTCGTGTTCTTCGTGACTTCGTGGCGAATCATCCGCGTTCATCTGTGTTCATCTGCGGTTGATGCTTATGCCTTTACCCTGCATCGTCATCGTCGGCCGACCCAACGTCGGCAAAAGCTCGCTGCTCAACCGCCTGGCGCGGCGAATGATCAGCATCGTCGATCCCACCGCCGGCGTGACGCGCGATCGCATCGAAACCGAATTTGAAATTCCTGATTCGGATCGCGCGGGGCACAACTTCCGGGGGAGACTGATCGATACCGGCGGGCACGGCATCATCGACAGCCAGAACCTCACCGACGAGGTCGAACAGCAGATCATGCTCGCTTTGCGTGAAGCGGACTTGGTGCTGTTCGTGATCGACGCCCAAGAGGGTCTGGTCGCGTTGGACCAGGACATGGCCGAGCTGCTTCGCCGCCACTGCGGAGACAAGCGGATCATTCTGGTGGCCAACAAGGTTGACGGCGAGAAGTTCGAGGCCCAGTCCTACGAGGCCATGAAGCTGGGATTCGGTGAGCCGGTGATGGTGTCAGCCGAGAACGGCTACCACATTCAGCGATTGCAGGATGCGATCGCCGCCGGCATCGACTGGTCCAACTACGACGCTGATGCACCGGCTGCGGATGAAGGCATCAAGATCGCATTGGTCGGCAAGCGCAACGCGGGCAAGAGCACGCTGGTCAACGCCCTGGCCGGCCGCCAGCGGGTGATCGTCAGCGAACAGGAAGGCACCACCCGCGACAGCGTGGACGTGCGCATCGAACACAATGGGCACGTGTTCACGCTGATCGACACGGCCGGTCTGCGCAAGCGCAAGAGCATCAAGGGCGACATCGAGTATTACGCCGCGCATCGCGCCCTGCGCAGCATTCGCCGCGCGGATGTGTGCCTGTTCCTGATCGACGCGGCCGTGCCCGTCAGCCAGGTCGATCAGCAACTGGCCGGTGAAATCGTCAAGCACCATCGCCCGGTGGCGATTGTGGTCAACAAGTGGGACCTAGCTGAGGGCAAGGTGCAGATCAAGCAGAAGGATCAGACGGCGCAGGACGTGTACGCCGACTATCTGGACAAGGAACTGGCCGGGCTCAACTTCGCGCCGATCGCCTTCACCTGCGCCCTGGATGGCAAGCACGCCCACGAGTTGCTGCCGCTGGTCTTGAGCCTGCACGACCAGGCCCGTCAGCGCGTGAGCACGGGCGTGCTGAACCGGGCGGTGGAGCAGGTGACGTCGCTGCGTCCGCCGGCCAGTCGCGGCGGGCGGCAGGCCAGGATTTATTACGCCACGCAGGTGGCGGTGGACCCGCCGACGATCGTGCTGTTCGTCAACGATCCGCAGTTATTCGACGCCACGTACCAGCGATTTCTGCTCAACCGTTTGCGCGACCAGTTGCCGTTCGCCGAGACGCCGATCAAGTTGATCATTCGCGCGCGTTCGGCTGACGGTGATCATCGGACTTCGCAGTCATGAGCGGACCGAATGCGCCGACAGACAGGTTTATGCCGCCTGGGCCGACACCCAGCAGGTCGGTCGCAGGTCAAATCGACCGCGCCGGCTGGGCTGACCGGCGTTGGCGGCCGATAGCCGGTGCAAAGCTGTTATTGCATCAACCGCGAAAGGCCCTGCGCCTGATGTTCGGACTCGATCCCCAGTTCAAGACACTGACCGCCGACGGCCAGGGAGCCACCACCGTGCGCCAGCGCGATCGCCTGCTGCGGGCTGTGATGCAGCAGGGCTTCGATCAGGAAACCAAAGGCCGCAAGGTCGCCCGTTGCAGCGAGCTGGACATCGCCGAGACGGCGGACGTGCTGTTTTCCGCCAGCGGTGAGCCTCGCCTGCCTGACGAGGTTTTTTACAGGCTGCGCTGGGGCGGGTTGTTTGTGTATGTCGGATCGCACGAGGGCAAGGTGCAGCGCCTGGCGGAGCTGTTCGAGCCGGGCCGCGGCTTCGTGCTGGAGCGCCCGGTCGAGCCGCTGTGGGCCTCGCCCCTGGGGTTGCGCTTTGCGGGTCTGGCCAAGCGCGGTTACTTCTTCGCAGCGCGGCGCACGCACCTGGTGCAGCCGGGCGAGTTCACCGATCGTTTCACCTATGACGTGCACCTGGCGCCGATCAGGCCGCACAGCGAGCAGCCGATCAGCGCGCAGCAGCGTTACGTAGTGGAAAAGACCGTGCCCAGCGAGGCGGACATTCTCGAGCGCCTGCGCAAGAAGAATCCCGAGGCCGAGGAAGCCGATCTGCGCAGCCGGGCCCACAAGCTGGTCGATCACGTGTTCCCCACGTTCCTGACCCGCGAGGCCGCGATGCTACAGATTCTTCAGCGTGATCTGCTGCCGGAAGATCGCCAGCGCGTGCCCACGGCGTTGAAAGTGGAAAAGGATGAGCGCGGCTTCGTGCGCAAGCTGTGGATGAACTGGCTGCGCATCGGCGGGCCGGTGCTGTCGCAGATTCAGTTCGCGCATCAGGCGGCCCAGTTGCTGACCGTGCTGCACGAGCGGGCGCAGGTCGTTCACCTGGACCTGCGGGCGGACAACCTGGTCATCACCGAGCACGGCGTGGGCTTCGTTGACTTCGGCTCATCGGTGCGCGTGGGCGAGCAGCTCGAGCAGTCGCCCATGCTGCACTCGCTGTTCGAGCAGATGATGCGCACCAGTCACATTCAGCGCATGCTGGGGCGCATGATCGACGACGGCCGGGTGACCAACGAAACGATCACAGCCGTGCACCAGAAGGTGGACAAGACACTGGACACGTTTTACCTGGCGGTGCTGATCAACAAGCCGCACGGCAACCCGATGCTCAATCACCTGATCGAGGTCGATGAGGATTCAGCGCAGGCCCGCGCGCTGTCCGCCCTGACCGCGGCCATTCTGCGGCCGAAGAACCCCCAGCATGCGGCGTTCAAGACGGCCGCCGACGTGCTGCGCGGGATTCGCAGGATCGAAGCGCGCTTCGAGCCGGCAGCGGCGTAAACGGGAATGTCTGATCTCTGATTGCTGATGTAAAGCAAGGCCGCGAGCACTGTGCCTTTCACGTCAGCAATCAGCAATTAAACATCAGACATCATTCACCGGCAGCTTCCTGCGCAGCACCTTGCCCGTGGGGTTGCGCGGCAGTTCTTCCAGGACGCGGATTTCGCGGGGGACTTTGAACTGGGCCAGCGATTCGCGGCAGAAGTTGCGCACGGCTGCTTCGTCCAGTGCCATGCCTTCGTTGAGCTCCACGAAAGCGATCGGCACCTCGCCGCGCATGTCGTCGCGCTTGCCCACCACGGCCGCGGCCTTGATGGCCGGGTGACGGTTGAGCACCTCTTCGATTTCGCGCGGGAAGACGTTTTCGCCGCCGATGATGAGCATTTCCTTCTTGCGGCCGGTGATGTACAGCCGGCCCTCGTGGTCGATTTTGCCGATGTCGCCGGTGCGAAAACCCCGGAAGTTGGGGGAGCCCGCATCGGCAGGCAGATCGACCATCACCTCGGCGGTCTGCTGCGGCTGTTTGTAATAGCCCTTCATGATGTTGGGCCCGGCCAGGATGATTTCGCCTTCCTGCTCGGCGCCCAGGGCGCGGCCGGTCTCATCGAAGATGAACGTGCGCACCCCCGGAAGGGGCTTGCCGACGGAATGGTCGCTGCGCGATTCGGGCGTGGACCAGTGTGAAACGGGTGACGTCTCGGTCAGGCCGTAGCCTTCCAGCAGCGTCACGTTGAAGCGCTCGCGGAAGGCGTCGAACACCGCATCGGGCAGGGGTTCGCCGCCGGAGACAGCCAGTTCGATAGAGGCGAAATCCTCCGGGCCGGTGTTCTTGACGCTCAGCAGCGCGCCGTACATCGAGGGCACGGCCACGAACATGTGCGGCCGATGCTGGCGGATCAGATCGATGACTTTTCGCGGCACGAAGCGGGCGCTGTAGATCACCTTGGCGCCCACAAGCAGCGGCAGCAGCGTCAGCACGGTCAGCCCGAAGCTGTGAAACTGCGGCAGCACACCCAGCAGCACTTTGTCCGGCGTGACCCTGGCGTGTTCGATGCAGGCCTGGACATTGCTGTGCAGGTTGCCGTGGGTGAGCATGACGCCCTTGGGTCGGCCGGAGGTGCCGGAGGTGTAGAGCATCACCGCCAGTTGATCGTCGCTGAAACTTCGCGGCCAGCGCAGCGGGGGCACGCCCCGGAAGTTGATCTTGTCCAGAGGCAACAGCTTGATGCCCTCGGGGATCACCTCGGCGCCGCCGATGAACTCGAGCATGGGCTCGACGGTGATCAGCGTGTCGATGTCGCTGTCCTTGAGCACGTATTGAAGCTCATCGCGAGCCAGCAGGTAGTTGATGGGCACCGCCACGCGGCCGGCCAGCCAGCAGCCCAGCAGGGCGATGGGAAACGCGCCGCTGGTCGGCAGCATGATGCCCACGTGCTCGGCCTCGGTTTTCTGGTCGATCTGCCGCGCCACGAACATGGCGGCCATGGACAGGGAGAAGTTGCAGTAGCTGCGCTGGTCGTCGATGACGGCGGTGCGACTACCGTGCAGGATGGCGTGTCGGAGGATCGGCCGCAGCAGGCTCATGCGGGGCACTTTCGATCAGAGGAGCGCTTGGCATTAGAATACCGCAAGAGATCATCTGACTGAAGGGTCACGCCATGAAATGTTTGCCAACCACGTGGGTGCTGGGGATGCTGGCCGTTACGGCGTTGCTGCATGCCGGCGGCTGTGCCGGAACGCAGCCGACGCGCGGACAGCGCCTCGACTCGGCCAACGCCGCTTATGCCGCCGGAGACTATGCCACGGCCTACCGGCATGCCACGCAACTGGTCGTCGCCTCGCGCGGCGTCGATCGCGATGAGGCCAACTACCTGGCGGGTCTGTGCGCCCAGCGCATCGGTAACCTGGCGGCCGCCGAGAACCATCTGCTGGCGGTGACCAGCTCCACGGATCGGCGGCTGGGGGCGGACGCCTACGCATCGCTGGGTCTGATCCACTCTTCGCAGGGCCGCTATGACCTGGCGGCGCGCGACCTGATACGGGCGGCGCCGCACCTGCAGGGTCAGGACCAGGCCAACGCCTACTTCTATGCCGCCATCGCCCAGCAGAAGATGGGACAGTGGGCCCAGGCCCGCACCAATCTCATGCTGGCCCGCGCTGCCGGCGACGTCGCGTTCCGTCAGCAGGTCGATGAGCAGTTGGCGGTCACCGGCTACACCATCCAGGTCGGCGCGTTCCAGGACGCAGGCAACGCCCGCAAACTGGCTGATTCAGTGGCGGTGCGAGCGTCGAGTCTGAACATCGGCCAGGCGTGGCTGGTCAGCTCCACCGACAGTCGCGGCGTGCCGGTGACGCTGGTGCATGTGGGCAGCTTCGCCACTTTCGATGCCGCGCAGAGAGCGCGGACAGCACTGGGCGATGCGCGGTCGATCGTCGTGCCGCTGGCGCGCTAGCGGTTTCGCGCTGCAATAGCTTTGGATGATGTGGCTCAGCGATGGGCGATGGTCAGCGTGTCGCTGGCGATGCGAGCCAGGGCGGTCAGGCGCGCCTTCTGCTCTTCGGTCAGGTCCACGAAGGCGAAGCCGTAGAGGCGCTTGCGGAAGCCGGCCTTGTCATTGCGGATGATCTGGGCCCGCACCGTCATGTGCGAGTCCATGTATTCGATGGTGATCTCGAGGCACTCACCGACCTGGCCGATGGAGCTGCCCTTTCGGAAGATCTTCATGCCCGAGGCTGACAGATCGCGGATCTGGCCGATGTTGCAGCGCAGGTCCTCACAAAGCAGCCGCCCGTGCCGGCGCCGCTCGCGGGCATCAGTCTGGTTACCGAAGGCCAGTGGATTGAAATTACGTGCTGGCTCCATGCCGGGATATATCGGCAGAAGACCAGGGCCGGTTAACCATCAATCGACCATTAGCCGCTCAACCGCCCCGTTTGGATGACGGTCTGTAACGGCAGTGCCGCATGTCCACCCGCCCGTCCTGGACCGATATCCCCTCCGACCGCAGCAGGCGAGCTTTTTGGGGCAATCCGCCGGCGAAACCGGTCAGCCGGCCGTTGCTGCCGATCACCCGGTGACAGGGCACGATCGGGGCGTAGGGATTGCGCCCCAGGGCTGCTCCCACCGCTCGAAAGGCGCGGCTGTGCAAGGCAGCCGCCACGTCGCCGTAGGTCGCCACCTGTCCCCGCGGAATGCGGGCCGTCACCGCCCACACCTGCTGGTCGAAGCTCATGCCCCGCCGCAGGCGGCCGGCTCGAATGTCTTGCTCAAAGCAGTCGTTCATCTTGTCATCTCCGCTTACGGGTTTCTGATAAAACATAGTGCGCCGCCTCATAACTTTCCACCAGGAACCCGACACCATGACCACGCAAATCGGCGTCCAGATGTACACCGTCCGCGAATTCTGCAAGACACCCGCGGATATTGCCGCCACCTGCAAAAAACTGGCCCGGATGGGCTTCGCAGCCGTGCAGACCTCCGCCCTCGGTCCCATCGAAGTCGGCGCCCTGCGCAAAATCCTCGACGACAACGGCCTCGTCTGCGCTGCCACCCATATTCCACCGACCGATCTCAAAGAACCGCAGAAGGTGCTCGACTATCACGCAACACTCGGCTGCAAGCTCACCGCCATCGGCGGCTTCGGCTCGCAGCGTCGCAACAAACAGGAGTGGCAGACCCTCATCAGCGATTTCAACGGACCCGCCAAAACGCTCGCTGCCGCGGGCCTGCGCCTCGGCTATCACAACCACCATCACGAGTTCATCCCCTTCGCACTGCCCGAGCATCCCGAATCGATCAGCCCCACCGATACGCCCTGGCAACTGATGATCGACAGCTTTGTCAGCGATGTCTGGTTCGAGCTGGACACGCACTGGGTGCAGGCCGGCGGCGCTGACCCCGCCATGTGGATCGGCAAACTGCCCGGTCGCGTGCCAGCGATCCACGTCAAGGACTTCGTGCTGGACGTCGAGAAAAACCGCATGTTCGCCGAGGTCGGCGCGGGCCACCTCAACTGGGACGCCATCCTGGCTGCATCCAAAAAGGCCGGCGTGCAGTGGTATCTGATCGAGCGCGACAGCGGACCCCTGGACCCCTTCGAAAGCCTGCGCATCAGCCGCGAAAACCTGCTGAAGATGGGTCTGAAGTAACAACCGCTGACTTTCGTTGATCACCAATCGTGACCCTTGAACAACCCCCGGCTGAGGCCGGTTTACCGGCCGTGGCGAGGAGAAATCCTGCGGTCAGGATTTTTGATTTTGGATTGAGGATTTAGCGGCTTCGGCCGCTGTTGAGGCCGTTTGATTGAAAGAATTGAGGAATGCTTCCACAATCAAAAATCCTCAATCCAAAATCAAAAATCGCCTCACTGGCGCGTGACGGGCCCGATCGGCCCAGACCCGCCACGCGCGCAGCAAGGCGACACCACTTCGTGACGCACCGCTGGCGCAGCACATCACTTCCGGGGGGAAGGCCAGTTTCGCCGAGGCCCCATAGAGCCGGTAGGCGACGCGCCTGTCAGGCCACCCCATCGTGTTTTACACTTCCGGGGGGCTTTCTGAACGCTTGGAATCCGGGCACG
>JADLFV010000072.1 GCA_020849625.1 Phycisphaeraceae bacterium | reverse complement strand
GTCGCCTGAACGACAAAAAACGTTCGGCACGGACGCGACCGGGCCCAAGTGAGTGAGTGCTGCTTCGACGCCATCGGCTTGACGTACGTCCGCCCGTGCCCGGATTCCAAGCGTTCAGAAAGCCCCCCCGGAAGTGGAAACACGATGGGGCGGCCTGACAGGCGCGTCGCCTACCGGCTCTATGGGGCCTCGGCGAAACTGGCCTTCCCCCGGAAGTGATTCACTGCGCCAGCGGTGCGTCACGAGGTGGTGTCGCCTTGCTGCGCGCGTGGCGGGTCTGGGCCGATCGGATCCGTCACGCGCCGGCGGGGTGATTTTTGATTGAGGATTTAGCGGTCTTGGCCGCTTAATAAAAAATCCTGACCGCAGGATATCTCGTCGCCACGGCCGGTAAACCGGCCTCAGCCGGGGTTGTTCAAAGGGTGCGATTGGTGATCAAAATCCTGAATCCAGAATCTTCAATCACTGGTTCGCACTGCATCACTTCGGTTGGATCGTATTGCCGATGTGGACCAGTTCTTCGGGTTCGCCGTGGTGGCCGTAGTCGTGGCCGTAGTAGTCGCTGAGGGTGAGGACCAGGTCGCTGAAGTACTGGGCGGGGTCTTTGTCGGTGCAGCGGTCGGCATAGATGCGCAGCAGGTTGGCGTTGCGTTCGGCGACCAGCTTGCGCACGGTGTCGCGGATCATGGGCTGATAGAGCGAGGGGTTGAGCGCTTCATTGAGGTGATCGCTGATGAAGCGTTCGAGGAACTGCGTGTCGGGCGGGCCGTTGAGTTTCCAGTATTCGCCGTCGCGCACCAGGATGGGCGGGCACAGTTGGCCCTTGACCACGGTGGGCTCGGTGAGGTTGCGATAGAAGAGCATGCCGATGAAGTTGGCGGCCAGGTCGGCGTTGGAGTAGGACCCGGCGGTGACCGAGCCGAGGAACCCGTGCTCGGAGAAGAGGCCCTCGTCGCCGCGTTTGACAGCTTCTTCCATGGCCTGATCTTCGGTTTTGCCGTGGCGCAGAGAGCGGCGGTAGTCTTCGTAGTAGCGATAGCCCATGTCGGTGAAGTGGCCGATCTTGTCGGTGCCCGTGTAAACGCCGTATAGCTTGATGGTGGAGGCGAAGAAGAGGGTGGTCAGGTTGCGGGGATCGACGGGCAGGAAGGCCTTGTTGTAGATCGAGGAAAAATCACTGCGCGGCTTGTAGGCGGTCAACTGGCCGGGGTACTGGTCGGTGACGTCTTTGGTGTAGAGTTCGCGTTCCATCCACTCGATGCGGATCACGGCATTGCCGAAGGCATCGAACACGGCGCGGGCCACGGTGTCACCCTTGTGGCATTCGCCCAGCACGTTGGTCGGATCGTAATACTGCCCTGCCGGGGGCCTGCTGCCGGGATCGACGGAGCGCAGGTCGCGTTCGACGACTTCGCGGATGCGCTTGTTGACGCTGTCGATGCCTTTCTGCACGGCCTCAACGACCTGGGCGTTGACATAGGCGCCCATGTCCGCCAGTTCCTGACCCTGGGGCGGCATGGAGAACTGATCGGTGTCATGGGCTGCGGCCCACGGCGACGCCAGCAGTATCAACACGGTCAATGGCAGGATGTGACGCATGAGAAATCCTTCGTTGATGAGTTGAACATCGGGCCGACCACGTCACGAGGTGAGCGGGGGTTGGAGAATCGTAGTCACTGCTGGTCGTGATGAATCGTATTGCCGAGGTGGATCAAATGCTCGAACTGCCCGCTGTGGCCATAGGGCTCGCCATAGTAGGTGCTCAGGGTGTGGGCCAGTCGATCAAAAAAAATTGTCGGGTCTTCGTCGCCGTAGAGGTCCTTGTACCAGGCGAGCAGTTCGCTGTTGCGTTCCCGGATGAGTTTGCGGACGGTGTCTCGCATCAGCGGCTCGTAGAGCGAGGGGTTGAGGGCTTCGTTCCAATGCTCACTGATGAAGCGCTTGAAAAAGTGGGGCGCAAGCGTGGCGTCGGCCAGCTTCCAGTATTCGCCGTCACGCTCGAGGATGGGCGGGCAGAGGGTGCCCTTGATGAGCGTCGGCTCGGTGAGGTTGCGATAGAACAGGCAGCCGACATAGTTGGAAATCAGGTCGGCGTTGGAGTAAGACCCGGCGGTGAGCACGCCCAGCAGGGCCCACTCGGAGATGATGCCGTCGGTGCCGAGCTTGACGGCCTGGGCCATGGCCTGCTGTTCGTCGGCGCCTCGGGCCAGGGCGGACATGTAAGCCTTGTAGTAGTGATAGCCCATGTCGGAGAAGTGGCCGATCTTGTCCGTGCCCAGATAAACGCCATAGACCTTGATGCTGGAGGAGTGGATGGCGGTGGTGACGTTGCGTGGATCGAGGATGAAGTAGGCCTTGTTGTAGATGGATTTGAACTTGGCCTTGGGGTTGTAAGCGGTGATCTTGCCGGGATAGCGGGCCTGCATCTGGGAGCTGAAGAGATCGTGTTCGAGGCCTTCGATGCGGGTCAGGGCCGGTCCGTAGGCGTCATAGACAGCCCGTGCCACACCGAGCTTGGAGTGGCAGCGTTCGAGCACGCCTTCGGGATCGTAGGTCTGTCCCATGGGCGGGCGGCTGCCGGGGTCGATGGAGCGCAGGTCGCGTTCCAGGACGCTGCGCATGCGGCGGTTCAGATCATCGACCGCCTTCTGAAGCCCATCGACCACCTGCTGATTGAGAAAATCGCCCAGGTCGGCGAACTCCTGTCCAACGGGCAGGGAGAACTGGTCGGTGTCATGAGCGGAGGCGGCGCCGGTCAGGGCAGCGATCACCACGGCCGCGAGGATGCCCAAACGCCCCCCGTGCCGGAAAATTGTTGTGGTTGTCGGATACATGATCCAGTGAACGGCTTATCGTCGCATGACGCCTGTTACGGTCTGACATTTCACTTCCTGGTGACAACTTGCTGTCACAGGGCCTTCAGCGAGCCTACACACGGAGACGATAATCCATATCGAACGGGTTGTCACGGCCTGAACATCGCGATTTTGCCCTGCGCCCGAATACTTTGGCCGAACACCGCAGGCCGTAAGCCGCCCCAAAAGATGGAAGATTTCGCTCCGGATTGTGCCTCCGACAGGCGGTCTCAAGCGTCAACTGCCGTGAGCCAGGCAGCGAGAGGCGATTGGAATGGTGCGAAATATAATGTGAGCGGCTTGAAAATCCTTGCGTTGTATGAATAATGCGTGCGCAAGGTGAAACGGCACGTGCCGGTCCAAGCGTAACGCAGGATGACATCCGGGCCTCTAGTGTTCGACCATAATGGGGGCTTCGATGCCTGATGAAATCGAGGTTTATGCATCTTTAGAATCGCCGTTGTACGGCGGGCTCCTTCAGGTGCTCGAGACAGTCAGCCGGGCCATCGAGGCCGACGCCGCCGCCGGCCGGGTGTACCAGTGCGCCGAACTGAGCATGGACACCTGCGTGCTCCTCAGCCGCCTGGGCGTCGATCCGCGGAAGGAGGCGGCACTTTCAGACTGGCCCAACCAGCCAGGCAACCTGTTCGATCGACTGGCCAAGGATCGCCAGCCCAACGGTGTCAGTCGCCCGCGCGATCTGTTCAGCGAACAAGACTTCGCTGATGCCGGCCTGTTTCGCCCGATCGAGACGGTCCACCCCATCACCGACTGCCTCTGTCAGTGCATGGAACTGCAAGGCAAATCCTGGGCCCTGCTCTGTTACTTGCGCGCCGCGCCGCATCTGCCCTTCGCCGAGGACCAGATCGCACTACTTCGTCGCCTGCATCCGACCGTCGAGCGCACGATCCGCCAGAGCCTTCGCCGCCAACTGCATCCCAACGGCTCACCCGAAACCATCCAGGGTCTGCCCCTGCCCCGCCGCCTGGCACGTCTGAGCAAAACCGAGCGGCAGATCCTCGGCTACCTGCGCACCGCCATGACCGAAAAACAGATCGCTGACGAACTGTCGCGCTCCCATCACACCATTCACGTTCACGTCAAGAACATCTACCGCAAGTTCGGCATCAGCTCGCGCCGTGAACTGATGGAAATCTTCATGGAGCGATGACCCCCGGAAGTCGAAAGTGAAAAGCGAAAAGTGAAAAGTGAAAACTCGCGCCACGGGCGCCCGTGAAAAGGTTTTCACTTTTCACTTTCCACTTTTCACTTTTTCATCATCTCCATGACTTGCTGCAGATCGGACCACACCTTGGCGCGATTGTCCTGCGTGTAGGCCCGCAGCAGGTAGGCCGGGTGGAACGTGGGCATCACAGGGATCGGCGGCTGCACCATGTTGAAGGACTGCCACGTGCCGCGCAGTTTCATGATGCCGACTTTGGTCTCCAGCAGCATCTTGGCGGCCGGGGCGCCCAGGGCCACGATTACCCGCGGCTGAATGATTTCGATCTGTCGTCGCAGGTAATCCCAGCACGCAGCCGTCTCTTCCGGCACCGGTGTGCGATTGTCCGGCGGACGACACTTGACCACGTTGGCGATGTACACCTGCTCACGAGCGAGGCCCATGGCGACGATCATCTTGTTCAGCAGTTCACCCGCGCGCCCGACGAACGGCCGACCCTGCTCATCCTCAGTCTGACCCGGCCCCTCGCCGATGAACATCAGCGCCGCATCGGGATCACCTTCGCCGAAGACCGTCTGCGTGCGGCTGCGGCACAGATCGCACCTGGTGCATTTGCGCACCTCCTGCTCGTCCATGATCCGCAAGGCCTGGGATTTGTTCTGGCTGGTCTGCCGCGGCTGACTGCTGCCGGCAGGACGCACGGGCACGGCCTCGAGCCCGAACAGACGGTCGGTCCGCACCTGCTGCCGGATCGCCCGCGCTGCTCGATCGTCGTCCATGAGCGTAGGGTAACACGAACGCGGCAGAGCCGCGTCGCTTCCTACCCCCTACCCCCTACCCCTGCACTATACTGATGCCATGAGCGACTATCCCCATCGCGTGCAGGTCGAGGCGGTGCGGTGGCTGGACGCGTCCCCGGGGCTGCGCCTGTTTCGTTGCCTGCGTCAGTCGCTGGCGCCTTGGCGGATGTTTCTGGCGCTGCTGCTGGTGGTGCTGCTGTTCCTGGGCGGCAAGGCCATGGATTTCGTGTGGGGCCAGCAGGTTCTGGGCCGTGAGATCGAAAACTACACCACCTACACCAGCCAGGAGTACGACGAGTTTCTTGAGCGCTTCGCCCAGCGCATGGCCGAGGGCCAGCAGTTCGATCGTCAGCCGATCTTCCAGACGCTGCTGCAACACGAGCTGATGCACTTCGATCGCATGGTCAGCAGTGCGGTGGGGCTGAACTTCGGGCTGACCGAACTGCTGCGCGGTCAAAGCGGTGGCGTGATCGGCGAAATCGAATCCATGGTCGTCGTGCTGCCGGGCTGGCTGCTGAATACCCATCCCTGGTTCAGCGCCATCTTTCTGTTCTACGCTTTCGTGCTGACCATGATCCTCGGCGGCGCCATCGCGCGACTGGCGGCCCTCGATGCCTGTCGCGGCATGCACGGCTCACCGTTCGAGGCGCTGCAATTCAGCCTCACGCGGGCCAGGCACCTGATCGCTGCGCCGCTGCTGCCGCTGGCGGTGGCGCTGTTGATCGGCGCACTGCTGGCCCTGGCGGGGTTGGTGTGTTTCAATCTGCCCGTGCTGGATGTGATCGGGGGGCTGGCGTTTGGCATCCTGCTGGCGCTGGGCGGCATCGCGGCTCTGTTCCTGCTGGCGCTGGCGTTCGGTTGTCATCTGCTGACCCCGGCCGTGGCGGTGGAAGATGCCGATGCTTTCGATGCCGTCAGCCGCTCGTTCAGCTATCTGGCGGCGCATCCGTGGCGCTACATCCTGTACCTGGCGGTGACGGTGGTCTATGGCGCGGTGGGTTACCTGGTGGTGGGGCTGGTGCTGTTTTCCACGATCTGGGTGACCAAGACCGCGGTGGGTCTGCTGACCTTCAGCGAAGCGGCCGAGGGCGTCAACCGTTTCGATGCCATTCTGCCCACGCCCATGCTGGGGCAGGTGTCGCACGAGCCGAACCTCGCGGTGCTGGACACTTCGGGCAAAGTGGCTGCGACGCTGGTGGGCGTGTGGGTCAAGCTGCTGGTGGGCGTGCTGGCCGCCTACTGCGTCAGTTTCTACTTCACCGCTATGACCTGGGTGTATCTGCTGCTGCGCTACTACAGCGACGGGGCGGCTTTTGACGAGATCACTCTCGATGCGCCGGCTGCACCTGCCGCCGACGTGCCGGACAAGGTTGAGCTGAACGCGAGCGCCGCCGTCGATGCCGATTAAGCTGCGACAGAATGTCGAATGTCGAATTGTAGGCCCTGTCGGGAAACTGAAGGTGGAGCGGGCGTCTCGCCCGCTGGCGGCCGAGACGGCCACCCCACTGGAACATAACCTTGTTTTCCGACGGAGCCTAGAACGATGAGTCGATCGCCAGTTAAAAACTCGAAATTCGAAATTCGACGGCTTCAACAGCGGCCTCAGCCGCTAAATTCGAAATTTCCCATCGCCGCTGCCCTGTGCGTGCTGCTGCTGACAGGTTGCGGCCGCCAGACACCGCCGGCAGACACCGACCAGCGCCGCATCGTCACGCTGGCGCCGGCCCTGACGCAGATGGTCGCCGACCTGGGCGTGCTCGACGACGTGGTGGGCGTGGCCCAGCACGATCCGATCGCCGACGCCAGTCTGCCGGTGCTGGGCAATTTCGTGCAGGTGGACATCGAGCGGCTGCTGAGCGTGCAGCCGACGCTGGTGATGATCATGTCCGGCAAGGAAGGCGTGCCGCCGCGCCTGCGCGAGTTGGCCGATGCGGGCCGCTTCCAGTTGGAGGATTATCCCACGCCCACGTGCATCGAAGACGTGCTGGACACGCTGCACAGCATGGGGGCGGTGCTGGATTGTCAGCGGCAGGCGGATGACCTGGCCCGCCACCTGAACGATCAATTGCGCCAGGTGCGCGTTGACGTGGCCCCGCTTCAGCAACCGCGCGTGCTGATGGTGATCGCTCTGCACCCGATCATGGCCAGCGGTCCCGGCACGGTCAATGACTCGCTGCTGCAACAGGCCGGCGGCATCAACGCGGCGGAGAATGCCACGGTGCCCGCTCCGACTTTTGACCGCGAGGCGCTGCTGGCGCTGCAACCTGACGTCATTCTCCTGATGCTTCCGGGTGCCCCGCCGCTGACCGATCACGATGATCGCCTGCGCGAGTTCGCCGACGTGCCGGTGCCGGCCGTGCGCGACGGGCGCATCGTGCTGCTGAATGATCCATTGATCGCCCTGCCGGGCACATCGCTGGTGGCCACCGTGCGGCGGATCGCCGATGCGATTCACCCGAAACTGACCTACGAGTTTCAGGAGGACCATGAGTAACCGCCGCGTCATCCTGGTGGTGGCAGCCATGAGCGCGGTGCTGGCACTGGCGGCGCTGGGGCGGCTGTGCATCGGGTCGGCCACGCTGGGCTGGCCGAGCGGCGCGGATGCGGAGTTTCTGCTGCGCGAGCGGGCGGTGCGCCTGGTGCTGGCGATCATCGTGGGCGTGGCGCTATCCTCGAGCGGCGTGGCGCTGCAGGCGCTGCTGCGCAATCCGCTGGCTGAGCCTTTCATCCTCGGGCTTTCCACCGGGGCGGCAGCGGGGATCATGGCCCAGCGCTGGATCGACTACGCCGGCGGCCAAACACTGGGGCCAAGCTACCTCGGCGCGGCCGGCGGCGCACTGGCGTCCATGTTCATCGTCTTCCTGGCCAGTCGCCGCCGCGGTCTGCTCGATCCGCTGGGGCTGCTGCTGACCGGCGTCGTGCTCTCGACGATCAACGGCGCCATCGTGCTGATGTGCAATTACCTGGCGGACCCCAACGGCCTGCGCATCGAGGTCGCCAACTGGATGATGGGCTACCTCGACAAGGACGTCGGCCAAAACGTGATCATCGCCATCGCATCGGCCACGTTCATCGGACTGATCGTGCTGCTGGCCATGTCACGGGCGATGGACGTTGCAACGCTCTCAGCTTCCGAAGCGCGCAGCCTGGGCGTGAACCTGTCGCGCATGCGCACGGTGCTGTTCGTGACCAGCGCGTTGCTGGCCGCAGGCGCCGTGGTGCTGGCCGGGCCGGTGGCGTTCGTGGGTCTGATCTGCCCACACATCGCCCGCAGTCTGCTGGGGCCGAGCCATCGGGCGCTGTTGATCGGGGCGGCGATCTGTGGCGCATCCCTGATGGTGCTGGCCGACACCGCGGCGGCGGGTTGCCAGTTGTGGCGCAACCTGGGCGTGATGCCGGTGGGCATTTTCACCGCATTGGTGGGTGGGCCGGTGTTCCTGTGGATGCTTCATCCAAAGCTGGGGCGCGGGGTGGAATAACAAGGCGAGCCGCCGCGTGTCGCGGCGGACCCCGCCAGAATGGCGGGGCTATATAACCAATGGTGCTACTTTTACAACACAAAATCGGCGATGCTGAAGAGGGGCCGGTCGTCGTCATGGGTGCGGTCGGCGTTGGTGTCGAGCATCAGGTTGAACGCGGCGATCG
>JADLFV010000071.1 GCA_020849625.1 Phycisphaeraceae bacterium | reverse complement strand
GTGCAGCACCCGACGCCGCAAGTCTTCCTGCGCTTCGGCCGTCAGCGATCGGGCGTCCTTGCCATGCATGTCGGCATTCTACCGAGATGAGGCTGCAATGTCAACTATATTATGCTCTGGTTAGTATGAGGAAGAATCCATTCAGCATGCGCGTCTCCAGTGAGTCGTGTTGGCCAACCTCACCGTTATATCGAACGCTTTGCAGAAGCATAATTGTGGAACACTTCCCTTTGATCAGGATTCAGACTGTATAGCGGCTGCGGCCATTGCCAACATATTCGCCACTGGTGTGGCACGAGGAACAGCGCAAGCACTGCCGAGGACGTAGCGCCCGTGGCGACCGCCGGCGTCTATGCAAGCCAGTGCCTCGGCATGAACTTGAGCGGGTTCGGCCCGCAGCAGCGTCAGGCAGCTTACCCCACCGATACAGCACACGGCATTGCCGAGTACCTCGCGCGTCCGTGCAACGGTCATGCCGCTGGTGGGGTCCATGCCCTCTATACCTTCTAAGGCGAGCTCCTTGAGGTGCTCCAGCAATGGGTTGTAGTTGCCGCAGCAGTGCTTGTAGACAAGCAGATCCAGCGCGTGTGCGGCTTGCACTGCGCGGCTATACGCGGGAACGCAGAGGTCGGCGTAGAGTTGCGGAGAGATGACGCTGGAGGATGCGTAGGAATCACCGATGTACAGCCCATCCACGCCGATCCGAGCGAAGGCTTTCATCACCTCAATGGATCGGTCTGTTGCCATGTGAAAGAGCTGACAGACGAGGTCCGGCTGCTCGATCATTGCGATCATCGCTGCTTGACTGTCCCCCATCCAGGTGACGAGACTGTTAATCGTTTGTCCGGCGGCCATTCCCACAACGAACAGCCCACGCTTGTGGGCCTCAGCCGTTACCTCCCGTGCGGCATCGAGGCAGCCGGCCTCGATGAGTTCCGCTGCGGTGGGCCACATGATGTCAACGATGTCCTCAATAGTACGGATGGGCTTTGCGGGCTTTGTCAGCACCAGCGAGCCGCCGCCTTGAACATCAAAGGTGCCATCGATATTGCCTGTGCAGCGATCGATCTGTGTCAGAAGAGAGCCCACATATTTCACTTCCTTCTGCGTAAACCACGTTCGCGGTGGGCCAATCCGCACGCGGGTAGCATCAGCGCGATAGAAGCTGGCGACCTCGAGCATCCAGCGCATACCCATACGCGGATCAGCAATCGCTTCCTCAAAGGTGTGCCCCATTGCCACGGCGGCATGGTCCGGGGCAATGCACGGGAACCATGGCACGCGGTCAACAGCCTGCCCACTCAGAGCCGCTCGCATCCGGTCACGTGACGTCATGCAATCTCACACCAAAAGCTATAGGCAAAAAGCAGTACAGGTACATTTCGACAGATTAAACTGATCGCATTTACGGTGCAGTCACGTTCCTCAACTCTACGTAACGGAAGGCCGGCTCGCGCCCTAGCCAGGCCACTTGAGCTTCGCCAAGCAAAACTGCCCCCGGCAACTGTCCCAACCATCGCGACCTGGGCGATCGCGAAGAAAACTCACATAGAGATAACCGTCCGCCCAAGTCAGACCCGGATAGCCGGTCATCGTAGCCCCCGTCTCGAATCCCAGCAACGGCGTGAGCAATCCATCCTCATAGCGGAAGACGACAGCCATATGACCGCCAAACTTACCACCGAGGTCGCGGAATCCGCTGGCGCGAGAACCTGCGATCACCTGGCCGTCGGGCAGCGTGAGCAGTGCGGGGCCCCCATAGCTGTGAGCCCCTTTGGAGTTCGTCTTATTGATATCCCACTGGGTGTACGGCGGCAGACTGCTTGCAACCACTCCACTGCGTTGAAACGCGATCCATTGGTCCTTGAGGAAAGTGGATGCCACTTCATTACCGCCAACGGTGCCTTCACTGGGAGATTGCACATCCACCGGCAAGTAGTGCATGCCGTCATCACTCACCCAAGGGATGCCTTCGCGATTGATCCCATATGCCTTGCCTTTGTTCCATGCCAATTGAAATATGACACCCGGTCCTTGACCGTCCGGCGTTGTGAACTGCTGTAAAGGCGACCAACTAACACCGTCTTCAGAAAACGCGGCCATCATTCGGTCAGAGTTAAGATGAATGCCGGCAAGCATCAACCTGTGATCTGAAGTGACTGTGAGATGGTTATTTGTAAATCCCTTCTCTGCCTCGTAGTGGACTACCGTTTCCCAAGTCTGGCCATCGTCGTCACTGGTCATGACATGAACCACCGTGTCACCTGCAGCGTGAGGCAGGTTGTGCTCCGCGAATAGAGCGAACAGCTTGCCCTGGAACCATACAATTCTGGGGCAAATGATATACCAAGGACTTGTGTCACCCCACGGGGCCTTCTGTTCCCAGCGGTCATACCAGTGATCGTCGTTGCGTCCCCAGATGGCCTTGACCCAAATCACTTCAGCGCCCTTGGCCTTGATCTCATCAGCGAGCCATACTTCGGGCTCAATGTCCACGGCTTCCTCCATCAATACGGGAGATGTGCGCGGGACAATCTCAACTTCGCCTGCCTCAATCGTGGAATCGGCGGATATAGCCACGCTACTGATCACTCCAACCAGCAGACACAACCAGCCGAATACACACCGACTTGTGTCCTGTTTAGCTATTGTCATCATGAGGCAGATCCTTTCTTATCGTACTCACACTTATGGCTTCAGTGTCAACTCTGAATGTAAACAATGTGGGACTGAGTGAACTCGTACAATCCGTGTTTTCCGTCGGCCCCGCCAATTCCGCTTTTGCGTACCCCGGCATGGAAGCCTTGCATCGCTTCGAAGTTCTCGCGGTTGATGTAGGTCTCACCGAACTTGAGCTCATGGCAAGCCCGAAGCGCCACGTTCAAGTCCTTGGTATAGATGGAGGAGGTCAAGCCGTATTCGGAATCGTTCGCCATACCGATTGCTTCATCCAGATCGTGAAACTTCACAATCGGGATGACCGGCCCAAAGATTTCCTTTTGGATGATCTCAGAAGTTTGTTTGCAATCTGTGATAACCGTCGGCTCATAGTAGAAGCCACCCTTACTCGGAGCGCGCTTGCCGCCCGTGACTACCGTGGCGCCCTCCTTCTCGGCGTTGTGCACCATCTCATCAATCCTGCGGCACGCGCCCTCGTTGATCATCGGCCCATAGTCCACGGTCTCGTCGAGGTTCGGGTCGCCCACTTTTGATGCTTTCATGGCTGCAGTCAACTTGTCCGTGAACTCCTCAGCCACCTTGTCCTGAACATACACGCGCTCGCAGCAGTTACACACTTGTCCGCTATTGATCACACGGCTGGCCTTCACGGCGGTCACGGCCAGTTTCATGTCTGCGTCACCCATAACAATGCCAGGGGCCTTACCGCCCAGTTCCAGGTTCACTTTTGTGACGTTTTTGGCGGCAGTGGTCATGATCCTGATGCCGGTCTCTACACTTCCTGTCAGGCTGATCAGTCCCACATGCGAATTGGAAGCCAAGGCGTCACCAACGACGCTGCCACGTCCATGCACAAAATTCACAACGCCAGGTGGCAGATCCGTGCCTGCGATGAGTTCACTGAACTTTGCTGCGTTGTGTGGAGTCTCGCGGCTTGGTTTGATTACAATGGTATTGCCGGTGACCAATGCCGGAGCCATTTTGCGGGCAATCAGGAAGAATGGGAAATTCCAAGGCAATATTCCGCCCACCACGCCGATCGGCTGCCGGAAGAACAGAATGGTTTCGCCCGGCCGATCGCTGGGAATGATTTCGCCTTCCACGCGGCGCGCCCATTCGGCCATATAGTCAATGTAGTCCGCAGTGAAAATGACTTCTACGCGCGCCAGGCCAAGCGTTTTGCCCTGCTCCTCAGTAATGACGCGTGCGAGTTGTTCGACCTGCCCACGAACCTTGTCCGCGATCGCGTGTAAAACCTTGGCGCGTTGGATCGCTGGGCGTCTGGCCCACTCCTTCTGCGCGACGGTGGCGGCTTCAACAGCGGTTTCGACATCTGCGGCTGTGCTGTCGGGTACCATGCAGATCGGTTGACCGTCGGACGGATTCATGACTTTCATCGTGCCATTGCCAGTAGCGGGAACGAACCTGCCATTAATCAAGTTTTTGTAGTTCATCATGGTTGCACACCTCACTATAAGATTGCGGTATTGATAGGATTTGAGGGGATCACATCATGTTGCGGTTACCCCTTGCGCTGTTGATAACGCCACTCGGTGCAGCAGGCGTCATGGGGCAAGAGCAGGGTTATCCACGACAAGCCGGTTCTTAAACCGGAGGATCTGTTTTGGCGAGCGAATGATCTTCGTACCTCAGGGATGAGCAATGGTGTCATCCGAGGTATCCGGTAATACTTCTTGTTGGATGGCCATTGCCGCGAAGCGTTCACCCATGACTTTGTAACCGTTCACATCAAAATGCAGGCCTGCTGGACCTATAGTCATGCCATCATCCGAATCGAGTGATACGAACCAACAATTTGAAACGGCGGCGGCCACGTTCTTCTGAGCCTGGACGAGTACGTGGAATGCTGTTAGCCGATCTTTTGCTTGGTAAAAGGATTCCTGGGTATCACTCAGGCCGCCTATGAAAAATGGCAGGTCCGGCAGATCGAAGTCGTGGCGCAGGTCGTGAATGAAGTGAATCAGGTTGGCTTCATAGTTGTATGCTTGGCTGCCTACATCGGCCTCCCCTTGATGCCAGAGCATGGCGATTACCCTGATTTCGGCGTCAGGGTGATCCGTTCGCAGTCTGGCCAGACCTTCACTGATTAACTGCTTAAACGCGACATATTGAGGACCATCGTTACTCTGGTTGTCAGAGCCATCAGCGTACCAGTCCCCATACAGGCTGGTGCCTCCAACGGCGTATTTCAGGATGGCAATCCGTGCATTCCCCACGGCGATTTGAATATCGCGCCCGAAGGTGAGTTCAGGTCCGAAGTTACCCGGCTGGTCATCGTCAGATGGCCTTGGTCCTAGTGCAACAAAGCCATTCGCGGCAAGAGTTTGCTCACCACGATAGTTATGGTGATAAAGCACGTTATTTGATGCAATTCCGCCATCACCGAGGCCATTGACCAACAAGGGATCGCTGTCCTCAACATTGGCGCGACCCAACATATTGGACTGGCCCCCAAGCAGGAACACATTGATGACTTCTTGCGCGTGCGCATAAGGGGCATGCAAACCCACCAGAGTACAAAGTACCACGAGTTTCCAGGTCATGAGCAGGGGCTTTCGTATCTATTGATGCAGTGTTGTCGAGACCAATCAGGATTGCTCACCGCGAGCGGCCAGAAACTCTACAAGGCATCTGCTGCGTCGCAGCATGAGCAGCGAAGCAAGCCCCAGCAGTCCAGCGGCGGATGGTTCAGGCACGACAACGCCCAACAATTCGAGTGCAGGAGCGAACGCTTGATCTGCGCCAGTCCCCCAGCCCCAATTATCGCCAACGATCTGAAGATCTGCGAGATTAACAACACCGTCGCCGGTGAAGTCTGCTTGGGCCCAGGTCGCCGTGGTTGACTGCCAATTATCGCCAAGAATCTGCAGGTCCGCCAGATTGACCATGCCGTCCCCATTGGCGTCACCGGGAATCCAGAGGGAAGAGACGGCAATGTTATCAATGATTCCATCCATATTAGTGCCGTGGAGATCACCGACAGCAATACTGTGCAGACCGATTGCACCGGCACCGCCCGAGAAGAAATTCTGCCCGGTGTACAGTGTCAGGACAGTATCATCATCAAGTGTAACCGACACATCATAACTATTGGAAGACAAATCTGAAGTAATCGTGATATGTGCATTGTCGCCTAATTGAAGATAGGAGTAGTCAGTGAAAGTGCTGGTGCCATCATAGGTAACCAGCCACGTCTGGGTGGCAGCTCCGTTCATCTTGTAGTAAAGCCGCACGATTTCAGCAACACTGTCATCCGGCATGTCCCCGTACAGTTTGAGAAATGCTGATCCTGTGCCGCTTGTGTGCGCCCGGCTCAGATTCAGGTCGAACTCAACGACAAAATCACCTGCCACGTCAGCACCCACAGCATTCGATAGTGACACGGCGCTCCCTGTTGCGCCATTGTATGAGAGTGCGTTTGAGCCCCCGCCCACGAAAGGCGAGACTGAGATGCTCCCGCTAGCACCCGATGCGATAGCAGCTTGGAAGTCGCCGATCACGGCACCGTCAGACAATGCTCCCTGAGTCTGACCTTCGAAATCCTCGGCAAGCACTGCTGGTATGATCGGCGGCTCCCCAGGCTGCTGAATAGCCGTCGTGGCGAATCGTTGCCCCATGACTTTATAACCATTGACATCGAAGTGTAGACCACCTGCGTCTACGGTCATGCCATCGGCGGCATCGAGTGATACGAACCAACTATAAGGATCCGCAGCGGCTACGTTTTTCTGAGCCTGAACCAGGACGTTGAACGCTGCGAGACGACCTTGCGCGTCGTAGTAGGGTTTCTGCGTGTCGCTCAGGCCACCAATGTAGAATGGCAGGTTAGGGAGATTGAGGTCTTGACGGACATCATGGATGAAGTGAGTCAGATTGGTTTCGTAGTTGTAGGCCTGAGTTCCCACATCGGCCTCGCCCTGGTGCCAAAGCATTCCTGCAACATTGATTTGTGCTCCCGGATGATCGGTCTGCAGCCTGGCAAGCCCTTCGTTGACCAGTTGCTTAAACTGGATGTACTGCGGGCCATCACTGCTCTGGCTGGCAGTACCATCCGCGAACCAGTCGCCATACAAGCTGGTGCCTCCGACGGCATATTTGAGAAGTGCGAGAGTCTCTTCGCCAAGAGCGATCTGCATGTCCCGCCCAAAAGTCAGTTCAGGACCGAAGTTGCCCGACTGACCGTCGTCAGATGGCCGGGGCCCTAACGCAGCAAACCCGTTCGCGGCAAGAGTCTGGCTGCCGCGGTAGTTGTGATGATACAGGATGTCATTTGAGGCAATTCCGCCATTGTTGATGTCGTTGACCAGTAACGGATCGCTGCTGTCAATGTTGGCGCGTCCCAACATGTTGGATTGTCCTCCCAGCAGGAACACGTTGATCACATCTTGTGCACAGACATACGACGCATGTGATCCGATTAACGCCGCGACCAACATCATTTTCCCGAACATTGGCAACCTCTCACTTCGCCTATCAGTGGCAATAGCGCGTCCAACCTGACGCATCGTTCTTTGCATCTTGCCGTACCATCGTTCGCAAGCATTTGCTCCGACGTAGAGATAACAGCGTGCCTGGCCCCAGTATCAACGCCGTCGCTGGTTCAGGGGCCACACGGCCTGCGAGATGGTTAGCCTCTAAAAAGGACAGATCCGACATGTTGCCCCAGCCCCAGTTGTCGCCGATAATCTGCAGATCAGCGAGACCCACGGTGCCATCGCTCGTAAAATCACCTTCATACCAGGTGACGCCGGAGGAGCGCCAATGATCGCCAAGGATTTGCAGATCACTCAGATTGACTACGTCATCGTAATTGGCGTCGCCGGGATGCAAGTCGACCGGCCACGCCATCTTGGCGAGCACGAACTGTCCCGAACCATATTCATCTCCGGGGAGATCTCTTAGAAAACTCACGTACAAGTATCCATTATGCCAGGCCAATCCCGGGTATCCCGTCATGGTTGCTCCGCTGTTAAACGCATTTAACGGCTCGAGGATGCCGTCATCGTACCGAAACACCGCAGCGGGTTGTTCATATCCACCCAGTTCCCATTCTCTGGATCCCGCGACGACCTGACCGTCTGGCAGCGTGATGAGAGCCGGACCTCCATATTGTCTCGTCTCGCGATAATTGGCGTCATTCAGATCCCAGTTTGCATAAGGTGATTCACTGCTGGCGATGCGCCCGCTGCGTTGAAAAGCAATCCATTGGTCGCCTAGAAATGTTGAGGCGATCTCATTGCCGCCAACCGTGCCATCCGCGGGAGATGACACCAAGATGGGTTCGTAGTCAAGGCCGTTCTCGCTCATCCAGGGCAAGCCCTGGCGATTGATGCCATAGGCCTTGCTGTCATGCCAGGCAAGCTGAAACATAATGCCGGGGCCCTGACCATCTGGCGTTGTAAACTGGGTCAAAGGTGACCAAGTTGATCCATTTGCAGAGAAACTGGCCATCATCCGGTTGGAATCGACGTGGTAACCGGTGAGCATCAAACGATCGTCGGAGGTAATACTGAAATGAGTGTTCTTAAAGCCGTTTTCCACCTCATAGTGGGCGGCGGTTGACCAGTTCTGGCCATCATCACCGCTGACCATCACGTGAATCACGGCGTCTCCCTCGCCGTGGGGCTGATTGCTCTCTGTGAATGTAGCAAACAGTTGGTTGTTGAACCATGCAATTCTGGGATGTGTGATATACCACGATTCCGCATTTCCCCATGCAGCATGCTCTTCCCAAGAGCGATAACGATTGGTGTCGGTCAGCGTCCAGATTGACTTGACCCAGGCCACCGACCGCCATGATTCAGGAGCAATAGTTGTGGCAGTCCCCTCCAGGACGGGCGTCGTCCTCGGTACGATCACTATCGCGAAAAGATTGTGAGGCCCTGTCAGCAGAACAAATAGCAGGCACAAATTTCGCAGAGTATGCATCATTGTGTGGGTCGTGATCATCATGCAACTCACCACATAGCCACTACATGCTCTACCGATGGATCATGCCTTATATGGACGATGACGTTATTGCTATGGGATTGCAAATCAGGCGTTGATCTCCCGTGCCAAGCCTATGCACGTGAAGACCCGGGGTGACGACACGATTCGACTGTTATGCGACACGCCGATCGACAACTCGCCGTCGCTGCAGCATAAGCAGGGCGCCCACTACCAGCAGTCCAACAGCCGATGGTTCAGGAACCGCGGCGTCCATGAGCTGGACGGCTTCACTGAAAGATACATCCGATCCCGTGCCCCATCCCCAGTTGTCGCCGAGAATCTGCAGGTCCGCCAGGTTGACGTTGCCATCGTCGGTGAAGTCTGCCTGAGCCCATGTGGCTGTGTTTGACTGCCAGTTATCACCGAGGATCTGCAGGTCCGCCAGATTGACCATCCCGTCACCATTGGCGTCGCCGGGATGCAATGACAGAGGAATATTGTCAAGCGAGACGTTGTCAATGACGCCATCAAGATCATATCCATCAATGTCACCAAACGTGAGATGTACCGTATGTGTCCATGGCCTGCCAGGACCAAGATTTCGATAGCCCAGGTTGGTGTAGTCCGCGAATACGGTATCATCCTCCAACTCAACCTTGACGTCATAGGTCATTGTTTCGATCACGGAAGTAATCGTTATCCGTGCATGCGTGCCGTAGGGCAGAACCGCATCGTTGCTGTAATACGAAGTACCATTACCGGCACGAAACGTGACACCCGTTTGCTCTTCATTTGGCTTCCAGTACAACCGAATAATTTCAGCTCGATCCGGCCACGGTTCTTCAGTCTCGCCATACACCTGCATGAATCTGGCGCCTTGGCTGAAAGTGCTTGTGGAGTGTGTAATCAAGAAGTCTGCCGTCACCTGGAAATCATCGTAAACCAATAAGTTAACCGTATCTAAAAAGCGACTTATTCCACCAGCGTCCGCACCGTTGAATTGAAAGGCATTATCGCCGCCGTTTGTGAAGGGTGACGCGACGATGTCGCCCGTCGCCGCCCCGGTAAGCAGCAATGTGAAGTCGCCTATCTCAGCTCCATTGGGCAGTGAGCCTGGAGAAGCACTCTCAAAATCTTCAAAGGTGGCGCCGGCTGCCCGCAATAGCCCAGAGCTCACGCACACGACGAATGATCCAATGAGGACGATAGAAAACGTGCCTTTCATTCCTGATACCCTTTCCATAATCGTGGGAAGAAGTAAGTGGAAAAACAGACCCTTGTTATGCGCCGCCCGCCTGATAGCCTCGTCCTTAATAATGCCTTTCCGGCCGTATACGCACAGACCAGTGGGCCCGCACGTGACAAGTCGTGAGTCAAAACACTGGCATCATTACACACACTTGGATTTGTCAAATTGCTGCGATACCATTTCGCTTACTCGCTTGAGCTATTGAAACACAACTCAACCGTTGCAAGACATGCACATGCGATTGGGCATGTGCATGCCGGTAGTCATATCTTTCAGGGAATAAATGACCAAGTCGATAAACACACTGACGCTCAAACCCTTCTTCGGGCAAACAGAAGAGCGCCCGCAGCAGCAAGCAGCATGCTGGCCGGTTCGGGCACAACGATGTTATCCACCTTGGCTTGCATATTGGTGCCGCCGTAGTCACCGATGCCGATGCCATCCAGCGCCACCGCGCCTGCCGTGTACAACCCGAGTCCCGTATACGACGTCAGTACGGTACTGTCATCAAGAGTGACCGAGACGTCATAGGTATCGGTATCCCAATGCAACGTCACGTCAATGCGGGCATTGGTGTTAAGTGGAAGGTACGTGTAGTCTGTATAGGTTGTGGCATTTCCG
This sequence comes from Phycisphaeraceae bacterium, assembly GCA_020849625.1. GTDB lineage: Bacteria > Planctomycetota > Phycisphaerae > Phycisphaerales > Phycisphaeraceae > JADLFV01. Next base: position 44,820 of record JADLFV010000071.1, on the reverse strand, counting down.
TTGTAGCCGATCAGCCAGGTTTGGGTTGCGCCAGCATTCATTTTGTAATAGAGGCGCACGAGCATGGCGACGCTGTTATCGGGGAGGCGACCGTCCAAATCGAGGAACCACGAACCAGTACCACTGGTTCGTGCCCACTGGATGTTCAGATCGAAGCTCACCGTGGTGGCACTCACATCAGGGATGTTCAGGCCGGATGCGTAAAGATAGGTTGCGCCGCTGTACTGGAATGCATTGTTCCCGCCGGCCACGAATGGTGAAGGAATGATTTGGGCAGTCCCTGATGCGACTGAGGCGGTCAGACCACCGATCGCCTGCCCGTTCACCACCGCTCCCTGACTCTCCGATTCAAAATCTTCCATGATTGCTGCCTGCGCGGCGCTGGCCACCAAGGCAGCAATCACGACGACCGAGGCGATGACTCTGTACAACATACCCTTCTGCTCCTTTCAATTGTTGATGAACCCTATTGCGAACATGGTTGGTGACAGGTTCCAACCGCTTGCACACGGATACCGAGAGAAAACGGATCTGAATCTGCGACTGCCGAGCGGCCTTATTATTGTATACGATTCAGTGTATACAATTTTTGGCGTTTGTCAAGAATTTAGTTGCCCTCTGGTAAATCAAGTCACGAAAGTGGCCTATGTGGACAGGAGACAAACACTAAATATATTTGTAAAGTAATATCATAAAATGACTTATAGGTTACAACTTGAGGCGATGAAGACGTGAGGATCAAGAATCGGGATCGTGGAGAAGCGAGACAGCCAGAGCTGATGCGCTTAGATCACACTCTTGAGAAACTGGTTTGACAGGTGCTGGAACAACTCCTGGTGGTCCGGAGCAGGAGCACCAACCGACTGTTTCTCGCGGTGATAGCGAGCCAATACATACTGCTTCTTTCTGTGGATGTGTTCCATGGCCAGGCGACATGCCTCATTGCTGTCCGCGCGCCTCAGTGCGTCCACAATTTGAGAGTGCTCTCGATAGACTCGTTCATAACGCTCAGCAGGATTCTGGTCCAGGTCCTCGGGGATCAGTCTGGCCAGAACCAGTGATGCGATGGATAGATTGTCCATGATGCTGATCAGTTGCGTGCAATCCGAACTGTCCAGTATGGTTTTATGGAACGTCGCATCCGCTTCAAGTGACTGCAGAATTTGATGAAGATCTAATTTGTCCGACCTTGTTTTTCTGGCCTCGAAGGCTAATTCCAAATGGACATGGCAGCAGGTTTCAAGTCGCGCGATTTCACTCGGTGTGATGCGAGCTGCCGCCTTGCGTGCCGCAAAGCCCTCCAGCAGCTCCCGCAAATCGAGCATGTCTTCGTATTCCTCAGTCGAAAGCGACTTGACGAACACGCCGCGGTTTGGGATCTGCTCAAGCAGCCCCATGCTCTCTAGTTTGCGAAAGGCCTCGCGGATCGGCGTGCGGCTGATGGATGCCTTTTGCGCAATCCGTATTTCGGATACACGAGAACCAGCCGGCAGGTTTCCTGCGATCAGTTCCTGGACCAGAAAGCGGTATGCGCGGTTCTTCAGGTTTCTTCGTCTTTCACGCGTATCGGCTGGCAAGGCATCACCCCAAAGTATGTGGATCCGGTCACCCTCAATTGTATACCAACAACTCTTTTCTGATTTCCCTCGATGGGAAAATGATCATCGTATTGTAACGCAAAAAACCCACGGGCGAATCTGAACCCGCTCCCAAATACTAACATCTGGTAAAGAAGTCCAGATTACGTCGGACAACAATTTAGATAAATATATTATTGATAATTATTTATATATATTATTTCGAAGCCGACGGCCGCTGTCGCGCCTCAAGACTGCCACAATTCCACACCAATCGTTCGGGTTCGGACGGTGTCTGCAGGTGAAGGCTTGACATGGGCACAAAATTGTATACAATGTGTGCCGTTGATGACTGATGGCGCACGCCCCTCGGCCTATGGCGTCTGGACTCATTGTCCTTTTGAGCGATTCTAGCTTTTAGGAGCCATCTCATGCGGATCAGGAAACAAATTGCTTTTACGCTTATCGAATTGCTTGTGGTGGTAAGCATCATCTCTCTGCTTATCGCGCTGCTCCTGCCAGCGTTGCGCAGCGCGCGCGCTGCCGCTCAAGCCATGACGTGTGCCTCGAACCTTCGAAGTCTTGGCGTGTCAGCCCAAGCGTATCTGGTGGACGAGGATGACTGGCTACCGCCCAACTCGTCACAATCCTATCGCTGGCACCGTTCGATCACAATACAAAATGACCTCGATACCCCCACGACTCAGTTATGGCCTTACATCATGCGGCACCAGATTGGCATGCCTGCTCTGGACGGAATCGGATTCCGCAAGCCGCTGCCGTCTAATCCCGGATTTCTGATGTGCCCTTCGGCATACAAAACGCCAACTGAGATCAATCGAGTTCATTATGGAATGAATAAGTATTATATCGGTGGTGATCGATGGGCTGAGAGCCGACCCGCACCATATGACCGTGGCTCCGATGTCAAGGCCACGGCCAGGCAAATCTATTTTACGGATTCGGGTGGCACTTATATTGACGACGGCCTTTGGTGGGTTCGCGGCGGCTATCTCAAGTACGTCAAATTCTATCACTCGGCACCCGGCGGTATTACCTATGTCAATGGCGATTCCTTCGGTGACGGCACTGCCAACATGCTGTACGTTGACGGCCACGTTGTTCCCCATACCAAGGCGGAGGTGCAGCCGATCGACACTGTCATCTGGCACAGTGAGTATCCGTGGGGGCGCCCCGAGTAATACGTGGCCGGTGCGGAGCAAACCGATGCGCCCCGCGACAGGCGTACAGTGAAATCAGTCGGTGACGATGTGACAGGGTGGTTCACAGCAGGCTATGATTGAAACCGACCGGGTTACCAGGTCCACGGTCAGCAGGGGCAACATCAGGGTGAAAACGTTTCCATTTGCCTTTACCTCGTGGTCGTGGTCACTGTTGCCATTTGAAAAGGTAACGCAGATCACGAAGCTGCTGGGCTTTCGGCACATTGACCTCGGGGCGTTCACTGGTTGGGCCCACTATGACGCCGACGCGCTCGCAGCCGATCCGGCTGGAATGGCAAACCTGATTCTTCAGCACACGCAATCATCAGGTTTAGCTCTATCGGATTTGTTTGTGACTTTTGGCCCCGGGCTGATTGAGCATTGTGTGAATGATCCTGATCCAGTGCACCGCAGCAGTAACAGAGAAACGCTAAGGCGCGTGGCTGACTTCTGTATAGCGGCTGGTATTCCCGGTGTTACCCTCTGTCCAGGCGTGGAACAGCCAACATTGGGTCGCGAGAATTCCTTTGACCTCGCTTGCGAGGCTCTTTCCGATCTGGTCGCCATTGGTCGTGACGCAGGACTAGCCATTAGCGTAGAGCCGCACATCGAATCAATTGCGGAGTCGCCGGATGACGCATTTCGCCTTCTCGAACGGGTCAAAGGCCTGTCGCTTACGCTTGACTATGCTCACTTCGTGTGTCAAGGGTACCCGCAAGATCAGATCGAACCACTTCTGAGACACACCCGCCATTTTCACGCCAGACAGGCGAGGCGGCACCAGAACCAGTGCCGAACACGTGAAGGAGAGATCGACTTCTTGCGCATTCTGTCGCTCCTCAGCGAGCAAGACTACTCAGGTGCCATTGCTTTCGAGTACGTGTGGGAACAGTGGCAGGACAATGACCAGGTCGATGTGGTGAGTGAAACGCTGATGCTATCACGACAACTGTCAACATATCAGAGTGAGGGTGACTGATGCAGGTTCTTCAGAATCGCATCGCTTTGGTGACGGGGTCCGGCCAAGGGATCGGGCAAGCGATTGCGCTCGCCTATGCACAAGAGGCCGCCACTGTCGTCGTCGCGGATCTTAATGAAAAAGCTGCCGACCAGACACTGGCTCAGATCCGTGCTGCCGGTGGTGAGGGCATGCGCCTTGTGGTGGATGTCTCCGATATGGCTGCAATTGACAGAATGGTTTCTGCTGTGGTTCAGCATTACGGTCGTGTGGATATCCTCGTTAATAACGCGGGCATTCACGTTGCCAAGCCTTTTCTGGAAGTAACCGAAGAGTTGTATGACCGATTGCTTACAACGAATCTGAAGAGTCAGTTCTTTGTGATGCAGGCGGTAGCTCGGGACATGGTGCGCCGCGGCGATGGCGGCAAAATCATCAATATGAGCAGTGTTTCCGCAGAAATCGCGGATCCGGGGGCGTCCGTCTACTGCATGGGCAAAGGTGGAACCCAGATGTTGACGCGCTCTGCTGCGCTGGAGTTGGCGTGCCACAACATACAAGTCAATGCCATAGCGCCTGGAACAATAAAGACCAAGCTGACCCCTTGGTACGATACCGAGGATGCCGTCGAGTACTGCCGCAAATTTGTCCCGATGGGCCGCTTCGCTCACCCGGCAGAAGTAGCCGGCGCCGCAGTCTATTTGGCGTCGGATCAAGCAGGTTATGTCACAGGCGCGACAATAGTTGTCGACGGCGGTCTCATGATCCAATAACTTTTATATGCGGAGTAACACATGGTTAAGCGGAATGCTAAACGTCGTGAAGTCACCGTTTACCGAGATGATGATGCCGACCTTGCGCACTTAAAGGGCAAGCGCGTCGTAATCATTGGTTACGGTAATCAGGGACGCTCCCAGGCGATGAACCTGCGCGATAGCGGAGTTCAGGTCGTGGTGGCGAGCATTCGGGATACAAGCGCCGAAAAGGCGGTGAGTGATGGCTTTGAGGTACTGTCACTCAAGGATGCCACTCGTGCAGGTGAAATACTGATGATGTTGATACCTGATGAAGTGCAGCGACATATCTATGAGACGCAGATTGCGCCAGGCCTGACCAAAAACCATACACTGTGCTTTGGACACGGATATAACTATTGTTACGGCTATATTACTCCGCCAGAACATGTTGATGTAATATTGTTGGCGCCGAGGATGATCGGGCAAGCCGTCCGTACCTCTTATGAAGCTGGATCAGGCGCACCAGCCTATGTTGGCGTTGGTCATGACGCCAGTGGAAATGCGCTGCGCACGGTGCTGGCATTGGCGAAAGGTATCGGTGCAACGCGCGCTGGTGTCATTGAGATGACCTTCGAGGATGAAACTACTCTTGACCTGATACTGGAGCAGACATTGATGCCGATCTTCACGCGATCGATGCTCTGGCTCTATGAAATACTTGTTGATGAGGGCTACGATCCTGGCGTGGTGACCCTGGAGATGTACGGTTCGGGTGAAGTCGCTGAAGTATTTAAGGCCTGTGCGCAGCTCGGTTTTGTTAAGCAACTCGCACTGCATTCACACACGGCGCAATATGGGGAGTTGAGTCATGCAGATAAGATTCTGCCCTTAACCGTTCGTGAGCGCATGGTTGAGATACTGAAAAGAATCCGCAATGGGGAGTTCGCCAAGGAATGGACCAAGGAGCAGAAGGATGGTATGCCGCACTTCAAAGCTCTTCTGGAAGAAGCCAGAGGCCATCCCATCAACCAGGCCGAAGCAGAAATCGCAAGGAAAGTGAGGTTTGCATCAACACTCGCAGGCTAACACACCGACCAGTGCTCGCTTGCCAGTACGCGGATAAGGGACACGGTGTGACCGTGTGATGATGTCGGGCCTGCCTCGGGGTGTTAGTGCGCAACTCGCTGATACGGGAGGTACGGGAATTGAAACGATGTGCCGATGCAAAGTGGATCTGGGATGCTCAAGGGAACGATCTGCCCAATCAGTATTTGGAATGCATTCATCGATTTGGTCGCCCAGTTGGTTCAGGGCGTTTGAGGCTTCTGATCAGTGCCGACACCAATTATGTGGCATGGCTGAATGGTGTGTACCTGGGATCAGGCCAGTATAGTGACTGGCCGACCGACAAAACGTATTCGACTTTGAGTATCAGCGATGAAATGCTGCAAGCGCATAACTCATTGGCTATTCTCGCATACTACTGCGGTACGAACACATACAGCTATGTTAAAGGCATGCCGCGCTTGTGGTACTGCATGGAAGATGCCCACGGCATATTCACTGCCAGTGGCACGGATTCGATTTGCCGGATGTCACCGGCTTACCGGCAGGGTGACATGCCGCGGCGAAGTAATCAGCTTGGATTCGTGTTTGATTACGACGCGCGCAGAGACGATGGATGGCGTTCGCCCGAATACAAGTGTCCCAGTGAATGGCGGGCGCCAGCGTGCATCGACGGCGATCCGCCCACCGAGCGCCCGACCAGTAACCTGCTGGTCAAAAGTTGTCGGTCAGGGCCAATCTTGGCGCAGGGAGTCTTCAAGCGGTCTTTGCAGAACGCGGCTATCGCTGAAATGATGCAGACCGATTGGCTGTCCGCGCGCAGGTCAGACGAGGTGTTTGGGTCCAGTAGTGAGTATACAGAAATCACCTGCTTACCCGCAACGATCAGGAACAATGTTTTCACGCTCGGCGGCGTCTACCTGGTGGTCGAACTGGAACAGGAAGAGTGCGGATACATTGACCTGGAAGTATGCGCCAAGGCCGGGACAATCCTTGACATCGCCGTTGGGGAGCACCTTGCGGATCTCCGAGTCCGTGCCGCTATACGAGGAAGGCATTTCGCCTCACGATATGTTTGTCGAGATGGAGTGCAGTCGTTCACGCACTTCATCGACCGTTACGCCGGCAGATATATTCAACTTCATGTTACCGAGTGTGACGGGGACTTCACCCTGCACCATATTGGGCTCAGGCCTGCTGAGTATCCCGTAGCCTACGCTGGCAGGTTTGCATGCCCGGATCACTTGATGAACAAAATTGTCGAAGTAGGCAACCGCACGGTCCACCTGTGCATGCATGAACATTACGAGGATTGCCCGTGGCGAGAGCAGGCGATCTATGCTGCGGACGCGCACAACCAGGCATTAACCGGCTACTATGCTTTCGCAGAGTATCAGTTCCCCAGGTACTCCTGGGCTCTGCTGCTTCGCGGGCTGCGGCCCGACGGCTATCTCGAAATGTGCGCTCCCGCAAAGATCAAGATCACCATTCCCTTCCTGACGCTGCTGCTGATTCGTAATATCGGAAATCAATTGCTGCATGCAGGTGATGTGGACTATGTTGAGTCCTGTTACGAGAGTGTCAGGAATATCCTTGATCAGATACTTGCTGCTACCGAAGACACCCTGCTTCCAAGCCCAACGGGAGAGGGCTTTTGGAACTTCTATGATTGGGTCCACGGCATGGATTGCCGGGATATGACCCATCCCAAGCACGGCGGTTTGCGGGGCAAGCGTTATGATGCGCCCTTGAATCTTTTTCTGGTGCTTGCTCTACACTCACTGGCTGACATGGCGCTAGCGCTGGGTCAGAACGATCATGCCCTTCACTATCAAGAAAGAGCGAGTGAAATCGCCACTGCTGTCCATGGATTGTTCTGGAGCGCCTGCGATGGAGCATACCGGACATATCAGGGTGAACAAGTGCCTTGCGAACCACACTACGCGGAGGAAACGCAAGCCTTGGCCGTTCTATCAGGTGCGGCTCCACCGGCTATCGCTTCTGAACTGTGCGAACGATTGTCTTCTCCTGAGAACGGTCTGGTCCAAAGCAGCATCAGCCAGGCATACTATAAGTACGAGGCGATATTGACCGCACGAGTGGACCTCGCCACCAAAGTGTTTGATCACATTCGATCAACATGGGGCAAAATGCTTTTCGCAGGTGCCACTACTTTTTGGGAGACGGAACTCGGCCAGCGTGACTTCCTGCACGGCGGCAGCCTGTGCCATGGTTGGTCTGGTATTCCCACCTACTTTGCCTATGCCTACATTCTTGGTATCAAACCTCTCAAGCCAGGATTTGCCGAGTTTACTGTGAACCCCCTTATCAACACCTGCGAGGCCGCTGAAGGACGGGTGCCGACGCCACACGGCCCGATTGATGTGAAGTGGTGGCGATCGGCGGGATCAGCCGTGGGAGAGTTACACCACCCTTCGACAATCAAACCAATATTGAACAATGCCGGCGGACACGTGAAATGGACTTTAAGCCCGAACGACTCTTAGTACTCAGTCAAGTTGCAGCCTTGTGACGATCGCAGTGGGTGATCTCCGTGGCGGCGGACCAGGTGGCGCCGTTATCAGAGCAGGTCTGCACCCCCGTCGTGCGCGTTCCGTCACTGGTGCCGTAATAGATTTCGTCCTGCGTATCCTGTCCGAGGTTGTGGGTTTCCAGAAGGACGAGGTTACCGGTGGCAGCGTCGAGGATGGGCACGGGGTTGCCGACGGTGTTGCCTCCATCACTGCGGACAACCTGTAACGAATCCCAACTGAGACCGCCGTTGCTGCTGCGTTTCATGACGATATCGATGTTGCCGGTATCGCTGGTGCTGTTGACCCGCCCCTCGGCGAAAGCCAGCAGGTCGCCATTGGCAGCCTTGACCAGGGCGGGAATGCGAAATGCGTGGTAACCGTTTTCACCCTGTTGAAAAACGACGGTCTGCTGCAGCACAGCGGCGTGTGCAGATCCTGCCAGCGCCAGCAGCGCGGCTAAGCCGATGATCTTTAAACGCAAATTCGTGATCCGCACCATGAACGCACCTTACCGAACAATGATCAATGCCGGAGGCGATGCTGGCTTAGTATTGGATGGTTGGCCCCGGGTCGCTGCATGCGGATGGCGTCCAGTGCTGCGCCGGAATGTAAACGCTCTGTTTACCGCCATCACCACGATCCTGAATGCATCCCGCCAGGTTTAATTGGCGGGATGCCAAGGTGCTCAAGGTCGCCGAAACCGCGTGCTTATGCCTGGCGGCTCCACCGCCACAGAAGCGTCAATATACCTGCACCCAGCAGCCCAGCACTGGCCGGTTCGGGTACCTCGTTGAGCGTTTCGACCTTGAAGGACTTGACCCACAAGTCCGTGCCACTGCCGGCGCTGGAGGTAGCGCCGATCAGGACTGAACCTCCGACGATGTTGTCATTGAGGAAGGTGCTGTAGGCGGTCGGGGTGTCGCCATCCAGGGAAATGGTGAAGGTGAAATCATTGGTTCCGGTTTTCTGCCCGATGACTTCCAGTGTGTGATAGTTACCCGCGCCAATGGTCTGTCCCGCTCGGACCGCTTTGAGGTCACCGAAGTTAAGACTCCTTGTCGTGGCGGGAATATTGTCAAAAGCCGCGAACAGTGTGCTGGTGAATCCCAGCCGCAGTAATCCGTTGGTGCCCCCGGCCGTGGCTTCATTGCGGAAGACAAGCGTCACCTTCATGCCATAATCAATCAGGAGTTGTTCATTGGCGGCGCCGCCCCATCCATGGGTGTACTCCGGCAAGTCGGCCGCGCTGGTAGGATTGGTCGGCGTCCAACCGTCTTTGATGCGCAGCACATTGCCGTCAACGCCATCAGTGACGATGGCGGCATTGGCATCCACGCCGATGGTGCCCACGTCGTCGATTTCCCCAATTCCCCATCCCTGGTCAGAAGGCAATTGTCCGCCGGAGGCATCGAACGAAAACGAGATCGGCGCGACCAGGGCTCCGGCGATGGTTTCGGTGTCCAGGTCCACCATCATGCCGTCGTGCCCAGGCTGATCTATCGCTTCGATGAAGTAGCGCGACATCGCAACCGAGTCGCTGCGGAACTGGGCCATGATGATGTCGAACTGCCGGGTAGCCACCATGAAGTCGTGCACGGGTACGCGGTCGGGCCACCGGCCCCTCCTCATCGCCGCCGTGATCCGTTGGCGACCTCGCATCAGTGTACCACCCATTTACTCAACTACATAATAATATAATTGAAGATGTACTTTCTCTAGCGGTTTTGCGAGGCCGGTAATAAAACATTTTTAAAATATTAATTAATAGATATTTAAAATTTATACGCGATATCTGCGTGAAGACTAAATCCTCCATCGCGCCATCCAAGATCATTATATCCGCCACGTGTTTAATAATATATGTTGAATTAACAATAATTTTTGATACGCTATGGGTGCGTCATGGTGGGGTATGCAGAGGTAAACGCCGGGCTAATCGTTGATTCGTTTGTGGTTGCGTGCTGGGCAGGCAGGAGCTTCTGAGTGCGAATCAGTTACCCAATGCTAAGGCGATTGTTGAGGTGCTTGGCGGACGTCACTTGGAGGGTGCCTGTGAAGATCGCAGACACCACGTCGCTGCGAGCTTTTCATTGGCCGATGTCGGTGTGGACGTTGGCCATGCGGCTATCTTCCGGTTGTCTTTCGTGCGTGGCGCACTGGCCTGACAGACGCTTTGACGATGAAGTGTGGATCGTGGACTTGGAGCCTCCTGCCATGGTGGATTCTTCCCTCTTGCTGGACATCAGCAACGGTCTGCTGGATGATATGCGAAGTTCTGCCCGGGGCGTTGCTCGCCCATGTGATTCCGCTGTGGGAACCGGCTACCGCCCAAGCAGGCACTGAGTTGATATCATGCCCATCACTGCCGAAACACACGAGCCGCAGCCGCGCATCCTGCAACTGGCGAAAATGCTCGAGAAGGACATTCGCCGCAGGAATCTCCTTCCCGGCGATGCCTATATGAGCACCGCGGAAACCGCCCAGATGCTGGGCGTGAGCGCCAATGTCGCCAACAGCGCTCTTCGTCTGCTGGTCAAGAGAAGGATCATCGACCGCAAGCAGCGCCGGGGAGCGGTGATCGCCCATCCTCCGACAGAATGCGCCAGCGAAGCGTTCCAGCGTGTGCACATTGTCGTGAATCAGCGCTACGTCAAGCAGGAAGGCCTGTATTCCGACGGGCTCACCGTCGGCCTGCAGGGTGTGGTGCCCAACGCTGAGATTCAGTTCAATTACCTGCCCAGCCACCACGAGGACAAATACATCCAGCGATTGATCGATGCGGCGCAGACCGTGGCTTATCCCGTCGGTTTTGTCATCAGCAAAGCTTCGATCCCGGTCCAGCGGCTCATGGCCAGGAGCGGCCTGCCCTCCCTGGTGCACGGTGGCCTGCACCTTTCGCATACAGCCCTCTCATCCATTGATCGCGATAATGTTCAGACAGGTCACATCCTCACCCGTTACATGATCGAACAGAGATGCAAGCGCATCATCGTGCTGAACCGTAACGAAATCTATCCGGGCGATCACGACTTGCTCGATGGCATCACGGCAACGATGGACGAAGCCAAACTGCCGACCTCGGCCCTCATCTGGCGCGTCCTGGTGACGGACGAGGATATCGTGTGCTCCGAGGTCGAGAAGCTTTTGACGCAATCGCGGCTGCGCACGGGCATCATCGCTCAATCCGAGCGTCATGCGAAATATGCGAGCGTTGCGGTTGAAGCCGTGGGAAAGAAAATCGGCGTCGATGTGCCCATCGCGCTCGTCACGCTGTTCCGCCGGGGCAAGGAGAATCCTTCGCCGTTCCCACATATTCGTCTGGCCATGACGCCCGAGCAGCAGGGAGAGCTTATCGGGCAGATGCTTCTGAACATATACAAAGGCAAAGAGACTCAGCCGAAACACATTCGAATCCCGGTCGAACTTGAGGCAGGGGCGTAGCGTAACCGTGCTACGCAATGGCGTGTTCCTGCTGCAACATCACGGTTAGATGTTCTATTGACATGTGCGGCCCCCGAATTACTTATCACCATAACAGCATGAAGCGCAGCCTTTGTCAGTCGGTACAAGTCTCACACGTTCACATTTCAGCTCTGCGGCGGCGGCAACTGCCCGACTCGCGCATCTTCACCATTCCTGAAGCAGATCGGGCGCTGTGGCCGGCAAGTGGGTTGCCCTGTGGCCTTCATCATCGCGTGCTGCTCCGAGTCGGCCAAACAGGGTGTGGATCAGGCTCGCAACGAGGTGCGTAACCGGCACGAGTGGTATCGCCACGACACCTTGTCGATGGCCGTGTTGGTCTCAAACCAACATTTCAAGCATTCGGTCCATTGGATGTTCGCTTGAAGAGCTGGATGTGCAGGCCGCAAGTCCAGTTCCGTGTGAGGCACGGGGCAGCAGAGATTCGCGCCTGCGCGACATCAGCAAGCGATCAATTTGCCGCCGATGCTCTCATCACAGGTGGCTCAAGCATCACCAGTATGTCATGGTTATCACCCGTCACTAAGGTTTGACCTGCCATTCAATCAGGCGAGCTTTCGCATAACCATGATCCAGATAAGAGCGTTCGATCCAAATCGAGCCTTGCGTGCTCGGCAGGAAAACATCCTCGTCACCGTCACCATTGAGATCGACCATCACCGTGCGCGGCTGCTTGATGGGTGGCAAGTTGGGATCCGTGCCTTCATCGAAGCTGACCGACCCGGCGCTGCCCGTATTCAGGAACACACGTACGCGCCCGTTGGCAGCCCCAGCGATCACGTCGATCCTGCCGTCGCTGTTCCAGTCGCAGGTGTCCACCATCAAACGAATACCCAGATTGCCAAGCTCCACCGGCAGTTCGAAGACGGGGTGTGCGTTGTCAGTTGCGTTGCGATACAAGCGCACAATGCCGAAGGTATCGCCCACGACCAGGTCGTTGCGGCCGTCGTTGTCAAAATCCGCCATGGCCAGGACGGTGCGTGCACCCTGCAGAGCGATGAAGCTTTTGTCGGGGTCAGCGTCGAGTGGGCCGACCTTGATCAGTTGACCATCACTGGTTTTCAGTTGCTCGCCTTCCAGGTTGAAGCCTTCCTGCTCGGGAGCCAGGTTGCGGTGCAGCCAGACGTTGCCGAACCAGTCGCCGAACAGCACGTCGTAATCGCCGTCACCGTCGAAGTCATAAAGCCGCGGCCAGAACCAGTCATCACCCACGCCCGAGTCGTGCCGGATCGTCTGGCCCTCGGGCAGGATGTTGATACGCTCCGTGAAGGTGAACGGCACACCCTTGCCGTCGTTGAGCAGGACGGCGTAATCATCCACCATGTCGGCACGGCCGTCCTTGTTCCAATCCAGGAACATGTACCCGGGCAGACGAGCATTACCCCATGTCGATGCAATGGCCGACAGATTGAACTTGAAGCGCGGCACAGTTGCGCTGCCGACGTTTTCAAAGAGATAGATGTTGCTCGCGGCATTGACGATCAAATCGAGCAGCCCGTCGCCGTTAAAGTCCGTCGCCCGCGGGGTGCTGAGGTAGGGATGAGGGCCGTCGTCCACACTGGGAAAAGGCTGCTGCTCGAAATCGGGCTGTGAAGTGGTTCCGGTGCCGGCAAAGTAATTCAGCAATGACGGTTTTCCTTCGATCGCTCCACCCAATGAGGCGACGGGCAGACGGCCCAGCACCAGATCGAGTTTCCCGTCCTGGTTGAAGTCCGCGAAGCAAGGCGCTGCAGCCCAGCCTCCGTTGCTGATCGGCTGGCCGCCAGCCTGCAGGGGACCACGGAAGGTAAGTTGCGGCATGTGGTTGGCATCGTCGCCCGTGTTCTCGTACCAATAGACCCGGCCGGTCACGTAGCCGCCCAGCAACAGATCCAACCGTCCGTCGCCGTTGATGTCCACCGCGTCAGCCACAGGGTAGTAATCGTGATTGAACACGCCTTCAGGTCGGCCGAGGATCGGGCTGTGCGGCAGTTCCAGCACTTGGCCGTCGGCTTCGATCACACCGCTGAAAACGTACTTGCGATCCCGGTTGGTGCCCTTGTTGCGGAAAAGCGCCAGGCGATTGACGTAGGTGCCCACCAGCAGATCGGTGGCGCCGTCACCATCCCAATCGACCAGCAGCGGTGCGGCATGAACACCCACGTCGATGGGCAGCCCTTCCGCATCGTAGATCATGCGCGTGACTGGAAAGTTCGGCTCGCTGGCGCTGCCGGCGTTGGGCATCCAGAACAGGCAACCGCCTTCTTCGCCGTAGATGATGTCGATCAGGCCGTCATCATTGAAATCGTCCAGGGCTATGCGCGTGTGTCCGCAGCCGGTGGTGCTGCTGCCGCGCACATCGCAGCGAGCCGTGCCGTCGCCGACCCAACCGCGCGGCGGCGTCTGCATGGGCGGCTGATCGGTGGGCAAGGCATCAAAATAAATCGCGTAGTAGGAAGGCTGCTGCCCCTGCTGGGTGTGCAGCCAGGTCAATCGTCCGCGACGCCATTGTCCGACAGCGTTGTAGGCATAACCCGCCCGGGGTGAGATTGTACGTCGTGGCTCGTTCGACGTGCGATTGATCGAAGCGACCACCTCGGGAAAGTCGTATGGAATCGCTGCGTCGTACCAGCGGAACGGCCGATCATTGGGCGACTGGGCGTAACGATATGCGTCATAGGCCAGCGGCCGTGATGTGGCGGGATCGAAACGCATCACCTGCACGCTGCTGATATCGATGCGCCCGCTGGCGCCGGCCTGACGCAATGCCGCCTCCAGATCGATCTCCATCTGCGCGGGCAATTCGTCCGCATCCCGTCCCTCCAGCGACACCGGCGAAACCTCCACCACCACCCGGAAACGTCCCTTGCCAGCCCACTCAAGCTTCTGCAACTGCAACGCTGCTGATTCAAACTTCGGCGGAAGCGGCGCAGATGATGCCGGCTTCACCCTTACGGGCGCTGCAGCCTTCGACGCCGGTGTTGCACCGGGCGGTGGATTGACCACGCGAATGCCCACCACGCGCGGCGGATCGCTCGAAGGATCAACCGTGATCACCAGTTCGTCGCCCACAAATACCTGGTCCATCGTCAGCTTCACCCGCACCGGCACCGTGCGCGTGAACGGCGCGTCCGGCGGCACCACCAGCACCTGCGTTGCGCCTGTGCGCTTCTCTCGATAGGTGATGGCGTTCTGCTGCGGATCGGTCGACGTCACGGTGCCGTAGAGATTCTTATTCTGCGCTTTGGCCGGCATTGGCAGCACTGCCGTGAACAGCAATAGTGCACAAACAGCCATGACAATGCGGGCACGAGATGCGATATAGCCGCAGGTGGTCATATCAATCCTCTGAAATGTTGTTGCCATGTCTTCTGTTCGACAGCAGCAGGAGCAGAGCGAGCCAGGTCATGTTGCCCAGTTCAGGCAGCGCCAGGCTCGTCTGTTCAAGTGCCTGCTTGAACGCCATGTCCGTGTTAACACCGAAGTTCCAGTTGTCACCGATGATCTGCAGGTCTGCCAGGTTGACAAGGTTGTCACCGTTGAAATCCGCTTCGGCCCAGGTGGCGGTGATCGATTGCCAGTTATCACCGAGAATCTGCAGGTCCGCCAGGTTGACCAGGCCGTCACCGTTGGCATCACCGGGATGCAGTGCAACAGGCGCGGTCAGGTACAGTCCGTCGGAACGAAACTCGTAAGCCATCGTTGGTCCGCCGGTGAAGGTCAACACACTGCCGACGTCGGCGCTGACCTGTCCAGTCCAGCCGATGACGCGGAAAGTGGTCTCGCTGGCGGCAGGCTGGAAGAGGGAGGTGTCGATGATGATGGCGCTGCCGCTGCCGTGGACAAAGTTGCCGGTGATATCGAGCAGGTCATAGTTGACTCCGGCCGTCTGTGTCTGTGTCAGGTCACCGATCTGCAACTCGACGGTAATCCGGCGATTGTTCCAGGCGCCGGTGACGCGGATGATGCCGAATTCATCGCCGACCTTCACATGGGCGCCGGTGACACCGGTGACGTTGGCGATGATGTCACCGCTGCCGGTCAGCACCGCGTTGCTGCTCAGGTGCAGACCATCGGCGAACGTGTGGGTGAGAGTGTCCGCTCCGGGTCCGCGCGGCAGGCTTCCGAAGGTGTCGGGGGTCATGCGATACATAGCCGGGGTGGCGCTTCCGTCACCGATGACGAACTGCTGGCCGTTGGTGACAATAGCGCTGGGGGTGGTGAGGGTGCCGCTACGGAAATCAACGTGAGCATCAGGTTGATCGATACGGAAGACGCCGCCAAGCACGATGGGTGGTACGCGCTGGGTGTCGTAGATGCGGTTGAGCGTGACGGCGCCCTGGTCAATCAGGAGCGTGCCGTTGTTGATGCGGACGCCGGTGCCGGTGAGGCTGCCGCCGCTGGTGACGGAAAGGAGGTTGTCGGTGCTGGATTCATATCGGCCGAGATAGAAGATAGCGCCGCCGTCAATCACGCCGTGATTCTCGACCATCAGGCGGTTGTTTGCCGAAGCCCGACCGACGTCGTTCTGCTGGCCAACACTGCTGCTGGGCGATGATTGCTGTCCACCGCGAACGTTGAGCCGCGACCCGGCGCCGGACACCAGGACGGTGCTGTTGGGTGAGTACTCGGTGGTGCCGATGATCAGCTCGCGCACGGTGACGAATCCGCCGTCGAGCACCTGCAACTGATTGTCGGTCTGTGCGGGAAGGCCCGCCGAGGTGTTGTCGCCGATCGAAAGACTCTGAGCGACGCTCAGTTGTGAGCCATTGCCCGTGACCGTGACCAGATTGTGAGCTGCGCCCTGCAGGGCGATGATCATCTGCGTCTGGCTCTCAAGCGATGCTCCATCGGCGATGGTGAGTGCGGAGTAGGATCCGCCGTTGCTGCCGACGCGGATGGAAGCGGTGGTGGCGGTGGTGGTCCAATGTGTGTCGGAGCCGGAGAGTGTAAGGCTGTTGCCTTCGGAGCCTGCAGCATTGCCGATGAAAATGAAAGCTGATTGAACCTGGCCACTGGAAACCACCACATCGTTGACTTGCCCGGCCGCGGTGCCGAGGATCGCCTTGTCCGACATCAGCAACTGGTAATCGCCAATGTCCATCTCGAGCCGGCCGGTTGTGTTCTGGAAGTAGATGTCGCCGATGCTGACTTGGCTGTTGAAGGTGATTGGGCCATCGACGTTAGTGGTCGCGTTGAAAATGGCCAGGTCATCGACACCCGTACCCGGGACGACGTTGGTCCAGTTGGCGGGATCCTGAAACAGCCCGCCGCCGGTTGGCCCTTTCCACACGGTGGTCACAGCCGCCAGCGGTGTTGCACAGGCCATCGCCACTAAGATCGTCACGACCACGTTTCGCATCAATGGCTCAACTTTGCTGCGACCAGCGCATGAACACGCAGTGGTGCACCACACGACCGGATCATTCCGTCAGGCTCACCCGTGCGGCATGAATGATGCCGGACTGTGACGCTGAAGACATCTCGATCAGGCCCCAGACCACGACCAGTTTGCCATCGGGCAACTCGCACACCGACGGATAGCTCACCTGTCTGCTCCAGACCACGTCCGGAGCATCCGCCGCCGCGGGCATTTCCTCTGGTGCTTCGACACTGGCCAGTAACACCGGCTGCGACCAGGTCCCCCCGTCATCGAGCGACACACGAAGCGTCAACTCGGTGCGCAGCGGTACGGGACCGGGATTGTGCACCAGCACCAACTTGCCGCTGGAATGGCGAAACAGGCTGTGCGAACCGCTGGTGGCGGAGATATCCGTGGCGATCGGGGTTTCCCAGGTGTTGCCCGAGTCGTGCGAGCGTGTGAACCACAGTTTGCCATCGCGTGTGCGCAGCGCCATCAGCAGTGAGCCGTCAGACAACTGTGCCGCGCTTGGTTCAGCGGCATCCTGTTTGTCAGGCATGGCCACCTCCTGCGAGATGTGCCACGTCTTGCCGCCGTCTTCCGACAGCAGCGCAGCCGATCGGTGCGGCGACTGTAGGTAATGCAGCGGCAGCAGCAGGTGGCCATTGCTCAAACGGATGCCGTTGGACCGGCAATTCCACCCGGGTGCGATCAACGGCGCCTGCGGCAGGCTCCAGGTGCGACCGCTGTCGCCGCTGCGTTTCATCCAGATCTGGAATGACTCGGTGCCCACCTGCTTCCTGGCGGCATCGCCGATACCCACGAAAGGCCAGCGCGTCCAGCGACCGGTGGAGAAGAATGCCAGCACCTGGTCCCCGTTGACGATGAATGCCGGATCGAAGTCGCTGGTGCGTGGTTCATCACTGAACAGGTACGCCTTCGACCACGTGCGTCCGCCGTCATCACTGTCAGCCGCCATGATGCTCTGGTGAACCGAGGCTTCGTACGGTCCACTGAACCACATCGCCATCACGCGGCCATCCGGCAGCGCTGCGACGCTTGTTGCATGGTTGAACCCGTGCAGGTTGGCAAGGTCGTAGGGATCGCCGTTGCCGTAGTCGAAGATCACCGTTTCGGACTCAACGAGCGCGACCGGCTTGGGCTGCCCATCCTCTCCCCATACCGCTGCACCGCTGAGTGCAATCGCCGACAGGCCGAGGCACAGGGCGCCACACCGTGCTTGATTCATGCCAACTTCCTTCATGTGTCAACATGTCCGATGAACAATCACCGATCGATGAACCTCAAGCCACGCAGCGGCGGGTCACCAGCAGACCGCCGAGCCCCACCAGCAGCAGCGAGGTCGGCTCAGGGATGGCTACACCCGCAAGAGCCTGATCGAAGGACACGTCAGGTCCGACGCCAAAGCCCCAGTTGTCACCGAGGATCTGAAGATCCGCCAGGTTGACGATGTTGTCACCGGTGAAGTCAGCCTCCGCCCAGGTGGCGGTGGTGGACTGCCAGTTATCACCCAGGATCTGAAGATCGCTGAGATTGACCAGGCCGTCACCGTTAGCGTCGCCGGGATGCAGGGCAGCAGCCATAGCCGCGGTCAGGTACAGGCCGTCGCTCTTGTACTCATAAGTCAGGTCACTGCCGTTGTAGAAGGTCGGCGCCACGTGCGAGCCGGTCTCGCTGGTCCAGCCGAGCACCTTCAACTCGTAATCCTGATCCTGGGGTGCGACGTAGTCGGTCAGGTCGATGGTGATGGAGGTCGGATGGGTGAACAGGCCGTTGACCATCAACTGATCGTAAGGCGGATCGAACGGCTGAGGTATCCCCAGATCGTTGGCCAACTCGGTGGGGAAGTCTCCCAGCTTGAAGGTCAGGTCGAAGTTGCCGGCATCGAAGTTGCCGTTGACGATGTTGGGCCAGGCCCCGGTGGGAGCGGTTTCGGCGATGGCGAACCCGGCCCCGGCGTCGCCGGTGATGTTGCCGTTGATGGTGCCGATGCCGGCGATGGAGCCGTTGGAGCGGACGTGGACGCCGTTGGGGGCGTTGACGTAAGCAGCGGAGTAACTCATGTGGAAATCGGCCGCGATGGCGCCGCCATCACCGATGTAGAAGGTGTTGCCGGGTGTCATGCGGACGTAGCGAGCCGAGAGCGATCCGCTGTTGAAGTTGACGTTGCCGCTGTTGTTGAGGGCGCCGGCGTCGGTGGATGCCCCGAGATAGCCGACGGAGACCGTGGAGTTGGTGATGTTGAGGTTGCCGCTTTGCAGGGCAACGCCGCGGTTGCCGTTGTCGATGATGAAGGTGGCGTCGGTGACATTGATGGCGTTGGTGCCTGGGGTGCTGCTGACCTGGCCGATCAGGATGTTGTTACGGGTGGAGATTGTCGCCCCGTTCTCCACCGAAAGGATATTACCCGCAGCACCGGCCCCGGTGCCGATCGTCGAAGTGCTGGTGCTGATGCTGCTTAAATAGGTCGTTGAGCCCGTGAATGTCAGCAGGTTGTTCTGAATTCCAGCTACCGACCATGTGATGTTATTGCCTGTGAGAAACGAGAGCGTGCCATTGGTGAAAGTCACGTCGTTGACGTGGGTGGCAAGGGTGCCCATGCGCAGCCCGTTGGTCGCGGTCATGGTCAGCGTGTTACCGCCCAGGTCGAAGGTCAATGCACCGGAATCGTTGCGGAAGCTGACGTCGGTGACGGTCGGCGGCGCCACTGAGAAAGTGACGGTGCCGGTGTCTTCGTTGTCGAAGATGGCGGTGTTCGCCGACGGTACGCCGGAAGTCCAGCTGCCGGCCGAACTCCAGTCGCCGCCGCCGCTGACGTTCCATGATGTCTGAGCGCTGACCGTGTTGACGCTGGTCAGAACCCAGGCAATGCAGATCAGCAATTTGATGGTTCGGTTGGTGTTCATGATCCTTCTCCAATGGGATGTGCAGTAGATCAGCGCCAAGAACTGGCGTATTTCCCGATCACACGGTTGAACGGGCCGCATGGCAAACATGGAAACAAGTGAACGGTGTGTTTCATGTCAACGACTGGACATTGGTATCCGTTCGATGTCCGACCGCCCATTCAGCCCCTATCTTATAGAATGGGATCCAGTTTTCTGCAAGCATAATTTTTAGACTTTTTCAACGGCCGGGACGCGATGAAATCTATATATCATTTAATTAAAGGTATTTGTGATATTTTTCTTCACACTTGATGTCCAATAATTTATTTTTTTGTTTTCTTCCAAAGATATCTCTTGAAGTTGGATCCAATTATGATTATGCTGCCGGTGGTATGTCCAGGCAGACATCCAACCTGCGTCATGAAGCCTACACCGCCATTCGGGACATGCTGCTGGACGGCGAATGGAGCGGGGGAGATCGTCTCAGCACGCTGCAGTTGTCCCGTCAGTTGGGGCTCAGCCGCACCCCGGTGCGCGAAGCGGTAGCCCAGTTGGCCAGTGAAGGCCTGATCCACCAGTCGCCGCGGCGCGGAGCAAGAGTGCCGGTGGTCACCGCGGAAGAACTGCGTGAGATGTATGACCTGCGCCTGGTGCTGGAATGCTTTGCCGTGAGTGAAGCAGCCAGCCACATCAACGCGGAAGAGCTGAATCAACTGGAAGTCTGCTGCGATCGCTGGCTGCTGCTGATACGCCAGGTGCGTCGCACCGACAGCCAGCAGATGGCCCGCAAGCAGTGGCAGGAATGGGTCAACATCGACGAGCACTATCACCGGGTGATCTATGCCGCCTCGCGCAACAAGTTACTGTTCAAGACGCTGATCGACCTGCGCCTGCTCAGTCGCACCATGCGCATGTTTCGCAGCGGCAAACCGCCGATCTTTGATTTTTCGGAAGCGGTTCTGACCTATCGTCATCACCGATCCCTGCTGCGCGCTTTGGCCGAAGGAGACAGCGAAGCCGCCTCCGGATTCATGCGACAACAGATCCTGCACGGCAAGCAACTTCATCTTGCTCACTTGGCCGAATCGTCTGAACAATCATCCTGATTCCGTATCAAAGCCGTCCGTTGTTTCGCAAGATGCTATTCCAATCCAACCCGCACGTCGTTGCGCGGAGGCGCCAGACATGAATATGCCGCACTGTCATGGTTGCACGACTCGCCGGGCATTCACGCTGATCGAGCTGCTGGTGGTTATCAGCATCATAGCGCTGCTGATATCTATCCTGCTGCCGGCCCTGCGCGCAGCGCGCGAAAACGCCATGTCCATTCAGTGCCTGAGCAATCAGCGGCAGATGGCCAACAGCATCAATGCCTACGCCATCGACTACGTCGATATGCTTCCCCCGTTCCGATCGGACCAGACCACGCCGTATGCGACCGATCCGTATTTCTTTCAGTATTTGCCCGCAACCTACGCCAGCAACGCATTCAACATTTCACGCTGCCCCTCGGACGATCTGATTCTCGCCCTGGATCACACCCGCATGCGCGGACCGTACTCCCGGCTGATGTCCGGCATCACTGATGTGTATTACAGCTATGCGCTGAATACACGTACGCCTCGGCTCTATGCTGAAGTAGTGCCGGGCAAACGTCCTGATTGGTACAATCCCGGCCTGCTGAAGGAAATCGCGACTCCATCAGGGTTCGCCTACTACCTGGAAACCGCTCAGTCCGCATTGCTAGCCCACACTACGCCCACTATGCCCATTAGCTATTTCCGCTTCCAGCACTCCAACAATACCACCATGAATATCGCTTTCATCGACGGGCATGCCGACTCCCGGCAGTTCGACCAGGTCATTTGTGAAACCTGGTCGGTGCCATCAACATGGCCCGATGGTTATGCGGCCCTGTGGTTCGGTGATCCCGCCGCGACCGGCGCGATTCTCATCAAGTAGTCATCGCACGAACCTGTCTGCACGAGGGAGACTTCAACATGGCCAGGTTATGGTGCGTGGGAACGATGCTGGCTGTCTGCCTCGGTGTACCGACCGCTCACAGCAGCGCCGCCGAACCACCGCAGGTCATCCCCGGACGTGAAAGCGGACGCAGCATTGTTCTCAATCCCGATGGATCGTGGACGCAGATCCGCGTTCGCAGCGTCGGCGGCACGTTCATGCTCTCACAGCGCAATTCCGCTGATAACGGCCAGACCTGGGGCAGTTACAGCGATGTGTTGGCGCTGCCGGACAATGAGTTCGGCACCATGATCTCCTCCGGCCTGGATGCGGACGGCGATGTTCAGGCCTTCCTGGTCCGTAAACGTGACTTCGATCAGCCTGGGATTGCCGGCGTCGATCGTTTTCTCGACTTGTATCAGACCCGCAGCAGCAGCGGCCGCACCGCATGGGTCGATCCTCCGCAATTGCTGTTCGAAGGTTTCATCGGGCAACTGATGGCGCCCACAACCTTGGCCGACGGGCGCATCCTCATGCCGTTTCACTCCGCGGTGAAAGATCGCACGGCGCCCACCGGCGCCTCAATCAGCACCGTGGCGTATTCCGATGATCGCGGGCAGACGTGGACTGTCTCCGCGTCGCGTTTGACCGCTCCGGTGGCGACGGATTTCAACGGCAGTCTCGATGGTGCCGTCGAGCCGATCATCATCGATCAGTCTCGCTTTGGTGATCCAGCGATCG
Organism: Phycisphaeraceae bacterium; assembly: GCA_020849625.1. GTDB lineage: Bacteria > Planctomycetota > Phycisphaerae > Phycisphaerales > Phycisphaeraceae > JADLFV01. Next base: position 22,293 of record JADLFV010000071.1, on the reverse strand, counting down.
ATCGGCAGTGGATGCTCATCCGCACGCAGGATGGTTATCTGTATCAATCGTTTTCAGAAGACCGCGGCGAAACCTGGTCCGATGCGGAGCGGTCGATCTTCCCTTCGTCCAACTCGGCGGCGGCGTATCTCTGGCTTCCCGATCGCAACGGCAACGGCCGGCCGGAGTTGATTCTGTTCTGGAACAACACGCGCATCTGTCCTCGTTATGAGGGCCAGGGCGTGTACAGCGGGCGCGATGCGATCCATGCCGCGCTTTCCTGCGACGGCGGCCGCACCTGGGCAGGCTTTCGCGAGGTGTATCTTGATCCCAGCCGGCACGACACGCCGCCGACCACCGGAGACCGCGGCACCGCCAATCCCTTCACTCTGCCCATGCACAACGATGAACGCGTCGCATTGCTCACTGGAAATGGACCGGCGGAAGCGACGATCTTCATCGATCCCGACTGGTTGCTGGAATCCTCACGTTCCAGCGACTTTTCTAATGGTTTTGAGGGGTGGTCGGCTTTCACGCATGTCGGCGAAGCTTCCGGATTCTGGCGCGATCGCGTCATCGGGCCGCAGATCATCGACAATCCCGACGGCTCCGGCAGCAAAGTATTGCACTTGAACAATCCCGAGCCGCGATTGGATCGCCCGGGCGGCCAGGATGGTGACGGGGCGATCTGGAACTTCCCGCTCGGGAGCAGGGGGCGCATGGTCATTCGCATGAGGATCACCGCGGAAACGAAAGTCGCGGACATCCAACTGACGGATCGCTTCCTCGATCCGGCGGATGACACATCGATCGACGTGGCTGTGTTTCACGCCCAGTTCAACTCGCGCGGCCAACTGATCGGCGACACCGACGTGGTGCTGACGCCCGATATCTGGCACGAACTGAGCATCGACTGGGACATCAGCACTCAGCAGGCGCTGCTGACGATTGACGGCAGTCAGAGTGCGACGCTTCCAATGTTGTTTGCCTCGCCGACCGGCGGCGTGTCCTATCTGCGCCTGCGTTCCCCATACGTTCGCGCCCTCGATCCCGCCGGATGGATGGTGGACAGCGTATCGGTGACGGTGCCGGAGCCGACGGTGCTGGGATTTTTAGGCGTTGGCATCGGCTGTCGTGTCGGGCTGTTACGATGCTGGCGAGTGAATGCGGGAGTTTGATCAACTGTTTCACGGTGCTGATCGATCGAAAGGTGGAATAGTCATCGTGTCTGACATGACAGACAAGCAGGCAGTGCTCAAGCGATTTGACCTGACCGGCCGCGTGGCCTGGGTGATCGGCGGTGCGGGTCTGCTGGGATCGCAGGTCTGTGCCGCGTTGGCCCAGCACGGAGCGCACGTGATCGTTTCCGATCCCGCAGCCGAGCCGTCGCAGGCGCTGGTCGAGCAGATCCGCGCTGATTCGGGCCGGGCGGAGGCCACCGCCCTGGACGTGCGTCATGAGGCGGATATCGAAGCGTGTGCCCGCGACATCAGACAGAGTCACGGCCGGCTGGACATCATGGTCTTCATGGCTTTTGCATACAAAAAGAAGCCCATGATGCAGATGAGCGGCGATGACTGGGATTACGGTATGGAGGTGACGCTGCGCGGCGCCTTCGTGGCATCGCGCGAAGCGGGACGCATCATGGCCGAACAGGGTGGAGGCAGCATCGTGCATTTCAGCAGCATGTACGGCCTCGTCGCGCCCGATCCGCGCATGTATCCGCCACGCTATGAGATGAACCCGCTGGATTACGGTGTCGCCAAAGCAGGCGTCTTGCAGATGGTGCGCTATCAGGCGGTGCTGCAGGGTCCGCAGGGGGTGAGGGTCAACGCCGTTGTGCCCGGGCCGTTTCCCTATCCCTGGAGCCAGGGCGCGGACAAGGATTTCGTCGAGCGCCTGGCGGGCAAAGTGCCCATGGGGCGGGTCGGCAAGCCCGAGGAAATCGCCGGGGCGGTGGTGTTTCTCTGTTCGGATGCCGCGTCATACATCACCGGCACGCAGATCGTCGTGGACGGCGGTTGGACCGCGTGGTAGGCGCCGGATGCTTGTCAGCAGCAACATCACCATGCTGCCGCGCCGCTGCACAGAAGGAAAACCGTCAAGTGCCGACTCCTGTTGATGTCGTCATCATCGTGGTCTATCTGGTGGCGATGATCGCCATCGGCATCGCCACCCGCGGCCGACAGCAAAGCACCAGCGATTACTTTACAGCCGGCGGCGGCATGTCGGGCTTCTTCGGCTCCATCCTGGTGGGATTGAGCCTGGCGGCGACTCTTTTCAGCGGAATCAGTTTTCTCAGTTATCCCAGCGTGATCTACTCCACGGGCCTGACCCTGCTGACCGGAGTGGTCCTGGTGAGCATGCCCATCGCCTGGCTCGTGTTGCGCTGGTTCCTGCCGCGCTATCTGGCTATGGGATTCACGCAGCCATATGACGTGTTGCGCGTGCGTATCGGTCCGCATACTCGTACGACGGCTGCGGGCATGTTCATACTCATGCGCATCGGGTGGATGGCCGCCCTGATCTACGCACCCACGCTGGCCATCATGGCCACCACCGGATTAAGCGAGCGGTGGTTCTGGCCGCTGGTGCTCATCATCGGGTTGTCCAGCACGCTTTACACCGCGCTGGGTGGAATCCGCGGTGTCATTGTCACAGACGCCATCCAGTTCTGCGTCATTGCCCTGGGCATCGTTTTGACCATCGGTTATGTCCTCTGGAATCTGCCGATTCCCTTGAAGCAGGCGGCGCAAGAGCTGGCGGATTCGGGTCATCTGCGGTTTGCCGACTGGCATTTCGATATGCGTCGGCCGATCACCATCTGGTCAGTGGTCATCGGTGTCAGCGTCGCCAACCTCGCCAACTACATCGGCGACCAGATGTCACTGCAACGCTACCTGGCCACAGGCTCAGCCGCATCCGCTTTGCGCTCGTTCACCATCAACGTGCTGGGTGTGGTGGTCGTGTTGATCCTGCTGGCCGGCGTCGGACTGGCCCTGCGCGCGTGGTACACGCACAACCTTGATCCCAACCTGCCTGCTGAGACGGACAAGATCTTTCCCTACTTCCTGGGCGCTGCTCTGCCCCAGGGCATCACCGGCATCATGCTTGCCGCCATACTCGCGGCGACCATGAGCAGCATGACCAGTGGCATCAATACGCTCTCAGCCACGCTCATCTATGACTTTCGCCGGCTGCTTCACATTCCCGATGATCCTCGCTGGCAGTTGTGGAACGCGCGGCTGTTCAGTCTGGTCATCGGTTTGCTCTCCACCCTGGCAGCGGGGCTGGTGCGGGGGTTGAATGAGAACCTGTTCGGCATGATCCAGATCATCCTGGGTGTGTTTGCCGGCCCCCTGCTGGCGTGCGTCCTGCTCGCGGTATCAGGGTCGCGCCTGCGCGATGCTGCGATGGTCCTGGCCATGATTGCCGGGGCATTGAGCGGCGTTGGGGTGATCGTGTCACCGTGGGCCTCGCTCTGGGTAGCGCCGGTGACCGCGACCGTGACGGCTCTGTTTGCGGTGTCCGGCTCGCTGGTCGGGCATGTGGACGAGGCGGTGGAGGTTCAGGAATGAGCCGCCGGCATGTGTCATACAGGCTTGGCGAACGGTTGAAGCCCAGTTTGAGGCCATTAGGGCCGGTTTTGGGCATAAACTCGCTGCCTGCCGCCAATCACGCCCCACACCTTCCAATCATCAATCCAGCCATAATGTCGTCAGTTTTTCTTTGTTCTTGTCGTCAAAATGGTACAATCAGCTCATGGCTGATCAACGTTCCATCCAGCGGCGGGAGGCCTATCGTCTGCTGCGGCCGATGCTGCTGCACGGGCAGATTCCCGGCGGCACGCGGCTGGGGGAGGTCGAGTGGGCTGCCAAACTGGGCGTGCATCGCGGGGCCCTGCGCGAGGCGTTCGGCCTGCTGTTGCACGAAGGGCTGCTGGCCCAGGGTGAGCGGGGCGGACACTTCGCGCCCACGTACGAGCGGGCTGACCTTGATGAGATCCTGGAGTTGCGGGCCGCCCTTGAGGTGGCAGCGGTTCGCCGCCTGTGTCAGAAGGGTGGCCCGGTCGATGTCGAGCCGCTGCGGGCCATGTGTCGGACCATGCGGCAGTTGGCAGATTCGCGCATGCCGTTGGGCTTTGCTGAAGCCGATCGTCTGTTTCACGAGCGCATCATCGAGTCAGCGGGCAACCGGCGAATGGCCCGGGCTTATCTGCAGGGGCCGATCTTCATCACCGCGCAGTTGGACATCACCCAGAGCAAGACCGAGGCCGACATGGCCCGGACGATCGAGGAGCACGAACAGATTTGCGACCAGTTGGAAGCAGGGCGATATGAAGATGCCGCCCGATGTCTGGAGCAGCATCTGCTGACAGCCCATTCGGTGGTAAAAGGATCATCGCTGGTTCTGGACCGCTGAACTGTCGGCATCTTGAGGGAATACGTTTATGACTGAGGCACGATTCATCACGGCAATCGGCACACCACTGACACAGGACGATCAATTGCACATCGAAGGCCTGGCACGGCACCTGGATGATCAGGCAGCCGGAGGCATCGACGCATTATTGATCGCAGGCACCATGGGATTGCATCAGTTGCAGTCCGACAGGACCTGGCGCGACCTGGTGGTCAACAGCATTCAACTGTCACGCGGCAGGTTCGAACTGCTGATCGGCGTCGGTGACCACAGCACGGTTCGCACGCTCGATCGCATCACGTTTGTCAACAGTCTCGACGGGATCCACGGCGTGGTCGTGCTGACGCCGAGTTTCTTCAAGTACTCCGAGAAGCAGTACATTGCCTATTACACCCAGTTGGCGGATGAGTCCCGCTACCCACTGTTCATTTACGATTTGCAACCGCTGACGGGGGTGCACCTTTCGGTGGACACACTCAGTCGCCTGGCCCGCCATCCCAACATCGCGGGGATCAAGCTGTCAGCGAACGTGCCCGAAGCCGTGCGATTGCGCATGCGTCTGGAAGGATCAACTTTCCGTATCATCGTGGCTGAGCCGGTGCTCAGTGATATTCTGTTTCGAGCTGGTTTTTCCGAGCATCTGGATGGGATTTACGCGGTCTGTCCGCACTGGGCGTCAGCACTGGCGCGTGCGGCCCGGCAGGAGGACTGGGACACGGCCGCACAATGGCAGCAACGTCTCACCGGGGTCAAGGAATTGTTCATCGCCCATCCATTCGGGCCGTTGTTCACGGCGTTGATGAACGAGCGCGGCATTGCCGGCAAGTTCGCGCCTCATCCGCTCGAGCAACCCGATCCGCAGTTTATCGAGCAGTTGCGTCGATTGCCCCTGGTTCGGGAATTGCTGTCGCCGCAGGAAATGAGAGCGGATCATGTCCGCACCTGACTTTTATTTCGCTGTCAACGAAATCTTCCGCCACATACACGATCAGTATGGCATGGAGGCGCTGATCGACTACTGGCACAAGTTGGGAAGTGAGCACTACCGGCAGCGTAACCAGCGCTGGCGGGCCGGTGGAGCCGGGGTGATCGCGCAAGACTGGAGGGAATACTTCAGCCATGAGCCGGGCGCCGAGGTCAGCGTGATCGAACAAGATGGCGAGGTAGCGTTGGACATTCGCATCTGTCCCGCGATTCATCATCTGCGGACCCACCAGCGGGAGATCGTCGATTATTTCTGCGAGCACTGCGATCACGTGTGTGGCGCACAGGCAGATGCTGCGGGCTTCGCATTCCAGCGCGAGGGCGGCATGGGTTCGTGTCGGCAGCGCTTCGTTCCTCTTTCTGTTGCGGGAGTCGCCTGATGCTCGGTTGCCAGGACTTCTGCGGTTACTACGACTGGACGTTCCAGCACCTGAGGCGGACGTTCGGGCAGGACGCGCTGCACCGGCTTTGGGCCGAGGCGATCGCTTCCGCTCAGCAGCACTACACAAATGCCGGCCTGGCCAAGGGTCTGCGCGGCCTGTACGAGACCTGGGTCACCACCGGCGAAGATGAACAGTGCGACTGGACTTTCACGCTGGACGAAGATCGCAACGTCCTGCGCTGGGACATGTACCAGTGCCCGAGCAAGGGCCATCTGATTCAGAACGATCTGTTCGCTGACGAGGATTATTGCGATCACTGCATGGGGTGGATTCACTCGATGCTGGACAGGATCGGCGCCGAGGTGATGGCCCACGAGCACAACCACTGCGGCCAGTGCTGGGGTGAGATGCGCATCAAGGGCAAACCCGCTCAATCCCTGGCCGGCCGCGAAGGTGACATCACTGCCGACGCTCGCTGGCAGCGAGGCTACCTCGATCGCTGGCAGGGCAAAGTCAAACTGCCACTGCTGCAGGGCAGTCCCCATGATCCCGTGGACGTACTTACCCAGTGGTTTGCTGACAGTGATGCATTGACCGTGCTCGGGCGAGGCCCAAGCGCAAGGGATGGATGGACGCAGGATCATTTGTCCGGGGCGGTGATCGTGACCGACCCCACCTACGTCACGCGCGATGTCTATGACGGGCAACCTCGAGCAGTGCTGATCGGCGATGAACCCAAAGCCCTCGAGCTTGTGGCGGAGCGTTTTCTGGCGACGCCGCAAAACGAGCGCCCGTTACTGATGCACATGTATCTGCCTGCTGCACCCATGCACGCGTTTGCCAGGCTCGAACTGCCACGCCCGGTGCCCGTGTTGCCACTGCTGGTTCGGCAGGGCTTGTATCGCCATGAACCTCACGCGCCATACCCCACCACCGGCGTGTTCGCCTTACTGCTGGCGTCCGCGCTGGGCAAACACGTGACCGTGGCGGGGATCGACCTGTACCAGCACGACTCCGGCCGCGCCTATCTTAACGATCAACATCATCCCGGCTGGCCCGCCAAGCACAGTGAAGCCTGTGACCTGCGCCACATTCGCTTCGCGCTCGAACGCCTCGGTGAACAGGCTTGCATTCACCCGCACCTGACCAGCCGTCTTGTCTGACGCGCATGCCAAAAGGAGCCGACGCACCATGTCTGCAGCATCCATCCACGGAACGATGATTCAACTGGCTGCCTGCGCGATGCTGGCGTTCTCGCCGATCGCGCCGGCGGAACGATTGGTCGTCGTGGCATTCGGCGATTCCACCACTGCCCCGCGCCTGGTAGGCGGGCGCAAGATCAAAATCTATACTGACCTGCTGGAACAGGCTTCTGTCTGGGGCGACCTGCAGGCGTCGATCGTCAATGCAGGCAAGCCCAGCAACACCACTCAGGACGCACTGGATCGCATGCAATCGGATGTGCTGCGATTGCAGCCGCACCTGGTGATCATGCAGTTCGGCATCAATGACTCAGCGGTGGACGTCTGGAAGAACCCGCCCGCTGATTCGCCGCGCGTCGCCATCGAGGAGTATCGAAACAATCTGCGCCGCATGATCAAGGCTGTGCAGGATCAAGGCGGCGGCGTCGTGCTGATGACGCCGAATCCGTTACGCTGGACGGAGAATCTCAAGCAACTCTACGGCCAATCGCCTTACGACGTGCAGGATCCTGATGGGTTGAACGTGTTGCTTCGCGACTACGCCCAGGTGGTGCGCGATCTGGCCGGTGAGTTGAATCTGCCGCTGGTGGACATTTACGCCGCATTCGAACACTACGGTCAGCAGCAGGGCCAATCAACCAGTGAACTGCTGCTGGACGGCATGCATCCCAACGACAAAGGCCATCGCCTGGTGTGCGATCAGTTGACCAGCGCCCTCGCTTCCCTTGATCTGGCCAGGCTGGCGGAAGACCAGCGCCCGCGCCCGTTGGTGGCCGGCAATGGCGTGGTCATCCATCCGGCTGCCACAGATATGCCCGGCCTGCTCATGGGGCCGTTCGTAAGCCTCGGCGACGGCTCCATCCTCACCATCCAGGACACCAACGCCCTGATCAGCCACAACGAAGGGAAAGACTGGAAGGCGTATCCAATTTTTGCCGACCCCGCGAGTTTCCAGATCAGCAACGAACGAGCCCTGTTGCGCACCAGCAACGGCACGGTCATTCTGGTCTGCATGAACCTGCGCGAGAAACACTGGACCTGGAGCAACGAATTGCACGACGCTCCCGGCGCGCGCCTGCCGACTTACGCCATCCGCAGTCTGGATGATGGGCGCACCTGGCAGGAGCCGGTGATGATCCAGGAGGACTGGAACGGCGCCATTCGCAGCATGATCGAAACGCGCGACGGCAAGGTGGTCGTCTCCAGCACCATCATGCGCCACAATCCCGGCCACCATGCGGCCCTCACCTACACCAGCGATGATGAAGGAAAAACCTGGCAGCGCAGCAACATCATTGACCTGGGCGGCGCGGGTCACCACGGCGGCGTGTGCGAGCCGACCATCGCGGAACTGACCGACGGCAAACTGCTGATGCTGATCCGGACCAACTGGATGCAGCAATGGCGGGCTGAGTCAACCGACGCGGGCCTTCACTGGCATCCCTATGGCCCGGCCGGTATCGCTTCCAGTTGCGCACCCGCCCAACTGCATCGCCTGCAAGACGGCCGGCTCCTGATGCTGTGGAATCAACCGTATCCGGAGGGTGAAAGCAGCTTCCCGCTGCAGGGCGGTGATCGCATCTGGTCCGCCACAGCGGTGAGCAATCACCGCGCGGAATTGTCGCTGGCTGTCTCATCCGATGACGCCAGCACCTGGAGCAAGCCCATCGTCATCGCCCGCAAACCCGGCGCCTGGCTGGCATATCCCTACATCTTCGAAGTTCAGCCCGGGCAACTGTGGATCACCACCATGCAGGGCGGCCTGACTTTATCGGTGAATGTTCAGGCATTATGGCCTTGAATCAGATGCGTCTGATGTCGGTTCATCTCGTTGCTGAGGCTTCATGGGGTAGCATTGCCCCAGCACCCACCCGACGAGCAAGGTGGTGAAACATCCGACAGGGCCATACCACAGCCAGGAAGCGTGGGTCATGGAGATGGCCCAAGTGGTAAGAAATCCACAGATGATGGCGGTCATCGCGGCGCCCGGTCCGCAGCGTTTGGTCATGATGCCCAGCAGGAAGACTCCCAGGATCGGGCCGGAGAAGAAGCCGCTGATTTTGCCGAAGATTTCCACGATGGTGCCCAGGCGCCCCACGAACAGAGCAACGATGGTGCTGGCCAGTGCCCAGGCGAAAGTGATCAAGCGCGAAAGCCGGACGTCGTGGCGAAGATGCTGCGGGGCGCGACGGCGGAAACGTTGGATGAAATCGATCATGGTCGCGGTGGCCAGCGAGTTGAAGCCGGCCGAAAGGGTGGACATGGTGGCGGCAAAGACCCCTGCGATCACCAGGCCGGACAACCCGGCAGGTAAAGAAGTGTTCACAAAATGCGGCACCACGCGGTCGGCATTGTCGAGCGTGGCCGCCAGCTCGGGGTGCTGCTGGTAGTACGCCGCGAGCCCGACACCCAGCAGGGCCAGCAGGATCACGATCGGCACGGACAGAAAGCCGACGAACAGGACCGAGCGTCGCATTTCAGCCGTGTTGCGCGTGGTCAGGAAGCGTTGCACCATGACCTGGTCGCTGCCGTAGGTCGAAAGGTTTTCGATGAAGTTCTGCAGCAGGATGCCCCAGAAGGTGATCTGGACCAGGCTGAACTCGAAGTTGAACAATCTGGTATTGCCACGGTCAGCCGCGATGCTCCAGATTTCCGCCACGTCACCCTGAAATGAGATCAGAACGACGGCGAGCATGGCCAGGATGCCGCCGATGAGCACGAAGAACTGCATGACATCGGTCCAAAGCACCGCCTGCATGCCGCCCAGAATGGTGTAGAAGGCGGTCAGCAGCCCGACGACAAATACGCTGACCCACATCGGCCAGCCGAGAAGCTCGACCACCAGCAGCGACTGGGTATAGATCGCGGTCGCCAGCCAGCCGCCGCGCAGCAGGAGGAACAGAGCGGAGGCGAACGTGCGCACCGCCAGATTGAATCGCTGCTCCAGATACTCATAAATCGTCATCACCCGCAGCCGGGCCAGCAGCGGCACAAACAGGTAAACAACGATGAGCATGATCAGCGGCAGCAGGAATATGACCACGTAGAACTGCAGGTCGTGCTGAAAAACCCACGCGGGCACACCCAGGTAAGAGACGGCTGAAAGCCCCGTGGCCACGGCGGAAATGGCCACCGCCCACCAGCGCGCCGATCGATTGGCGACGAAATAATCTTCGACCGTCTTCTGTTTGCCGGCATATCTGAGGCCGATGGCCAGCGATGCTGCGATGTAAGTGAAGACGATGACGTAATCCCAGCCGGTAAACGTGGACATCAGGCGGTCCTCGGCAGAGCGAACATCAATGGCGCAGACGCCTCGTCGTCAGGAAAATGCCCAGGCCCAACATCACCATGCTGGCCGGTTCAGGAATATCGATGCCCGCGCGCAGCAAGGCTTCTGCAAGAGCGACATCTGAGCCGACGCCGAATCCCCAGTTGTCGGCGAGAATCTGCAGGTCGGCCAAAGTGACGGCTCCTTCGCCGGTGAAGTCACCCTGGGCCCAGGTGGCGGTGGTGGACATCCAGTGGTCGCCGAGAACTTGCAGGTCGCTCAGGTTGACCAGGCCGTCGCCATTGGCGTCGCCCGGCTGCGGCGGTGGCGGAACCACGGAATTGAAGGTGACGATGAAATCGTCGAGGTCGGTGTAGGGCTGATCATTGCCGGCCACGTTGGGATTACCCGAGCGGCTGAGCATGAAGCCGACGTAAATCGGTGCACCGCTGGCGCTGAAGTCCGGATGCGAATAAGGATCGAGCACATACCCATCAGCGTTGGGTTTTTCCTCAAAAAAATCCAGTGCGCTCAATGAACTGCCGGTCAGCGTCATGAACGTCAGGGGGTCGCCGTTCTCGAAGCTGACAGGATTACTCAGCGCATAATGTTTGTCATTCTGCACAAGCAGCAGCGAGACGAATGAAGTGGGACGGCTGGCGCTGGTTTTTCCCATCCAGAACTGATAATCAATGGATTCCAGCTCGCCCTCAACGGTGGGGTAGTACGCAGCCTGATCGAAGATGAAGCCGGCGGCATGGGTGTATGACTGGCTGTAGGAGCTGACCTGGCCGGTGATATAGACGCCGCCCTGCCCGATGTCGTAACCGTTGTTGGTGCGGTTGTTGATCGTGTAATTCATCGTCGGGCCGTTGCCGTCGTAGTAAACCTGCTTGAGCATGTTGATCTGAGGCTGGCGCATGGTGCGCTTGGGCAGGCCCGCGTCCGGATCGTCCGCGCCGAAGATACCCAGTTGCAGGTCCGTGATCTGAACACTGCCGGACAGGTTGTCGTAACGGACACGGATGGTGTTCTCACCCTGCTGCAGTGCAAGCAGGTCACCGACGGTGATGTGCAGGTAGGCCTGGGGCCCGTTGCCGCGGAGCGTGGCATTGGTGGTGTAGTATCCGCCGGCGATGTTGCCGGTATGAAACCGATGGCCGTTGACCCACACCGTCATCAGGCGCGTGGAAGAGGCATTGTTTAAACCCAGGCGTAACATCACATCATCCGGCCGCTCCCGGATCATGCGCTGGATGTCGTCGCCGATCAGCAGGGTGTAGTCTTTGGTCTGCAGACCCGTCAGGGTGTCAGGCAATTGCTTGGCATACTCATAGGTGTCTTCGCTGTCGTTGAAATAACCGGGCGTGATCGCGAAAACACGGTTCTTGCCCAGTGTTGGCTCGGGATTAGCCATGTCCTGGGCCACCTCGTACCAGGTGCCGATCCACGGCGGGCCGTAGTTGTACATCTGAAAGGTGTCTGCGCCCATGTAGCGATAGTTGCTCAGGGCGCCGCGGTGCAGGTCCGCGTCGGCGACCTGGTACTGCGGCTCGCCCTGGTAGATGGTGGCAGTGGGACGCGCGACGAATTTCCAACCGTTATGCTGCGTGCGCGGATACAGGCTGGGCACGACCTTGGTGTGCGAACCAGCGGTCTGTGCGATCGCCATGAAGTCGTCGATCGGCATGTCGTGCGTCAACGTCTGCAGCGAGGCTGGCAGCACGACATCGACGATGCCCTGCGCAATCCACTGATCCACCTGCAAACCGGACCAGGTATTGTTTTCCATGGCAGGCGGCACGCGGACGAACAGGTACTGCGGGCGGCCGGTCTGCGTCTGCACCTGGTCCAGCTTCTGCCGCACTTGCTGAACCATGCTGGTGATATGGTGGGCGTTGGCGGCAGCTTCGGCGGCGTTGGTGAAGAAGATCTGCACACGATTGAAATCCAACTCGTAGCCATCCATGATGTCGGCGAAGCGGTCGATCGACTCGTTGATGATGCTCATGCGATAGTCGCGCACCTGCTGGAACGAGAAGTCGAGCAGATTGCTGTAGTCATAGCCCGCCACGGGCGACGTGCCGATGGTCTTGTCCTGGTTGTTGATCCAGAACTCACCGGTGATGGGCAGGTTGAGGGGATCGGTGACGAAGTGGTCATCGTTCATGCGGTACGACGGGATGAAATAATCGCCCATGGCCTTGACGGCATTGCCAGCCGCCCGAATAGGATCGTAGTTCTGCGCTACCCAGCTCTTGCCGATGGTCACGCGGCTGGCCCAGGTCGGATCGTTGTCGAGCGGCGTGGTGCGCCAGCCGATGTTGCTGCCGGCCTGCGTCGGATAGTGCAGGATGTCCGAACCCAGGCCGACGCTGAACATCTGCGTGCCGATGGCGCCGTTGTTCATGTAGGTCAGCAGGTTGTTGATGTAGTTGGTGTTGGTTGCGCCATCGGCATAGCCATACAGCACATCACTGTCGTGGTTCTGGATCACGCCGAAATCGGGCAGGGGCTGCCCTGAGACACTTGCCGCCGGCAGGAGCAGGCATAGCCAGCACGCGCCCATGACGGCAATGCAATTCATCATGCGCGATCCCATGACACATTTCCTCCCGCGACACACATGCCAGCTATTCGAACAGCATCTTCAGATACTGGCGTTCGTAAAAGACCGCCACCGCACACTCGGCGATGGCCGTGGGTTTGGCTGGATCATCTGACGCACTGCGCAGCTCGAACGAGAGCAGGTTCCGGCCCTGTTTGAGCATCGTCGGATGGTCGATCGGAATCTGGAGATAGACTTCCGCCGCCATTGCCGCCGACGACACCGGTGCCGCAGTCGCCGGGCGGATCAGTTGGGGTGACAGCGGACCTTCAAACAGGTTCTCGCCGTTGAGTCGGACTGTCATGCCCGCGTCTTCGGCTAGATGACTGAATCCGACCCGCAGCACGACAGCGTCCGGATATGCCAGCGAGGTGCGGTCGCTGTAGTTTTCGCCAACGATCATCGTCAGTTCGACCAGATCCGAGCCGTTAAACGTCGCGGGAACCTGCTTGCGGTATTGGTAAGTGTCCTCGTGATCGAGGTAGTACCCGGGCGTGACGGCATAGACCTTGTCAGCGAGGATCAGCGACTGCGGCCGGGCCAGGTCGCGGAGGATGCGATAGACGCGGTCGGTGTATGGCCGGACTGCCATGTCCTCGTGCTGGAAGTTGAACAGTTGGAAACCGCGCGCCCCCATATGCCAGTAATTCGCCGCTGCGCCGCACACCAGCTCGGGTGTGACCTCGCGCGTGGCGGGCTCCGTGTAATGATCCTGCGTCGGCACGCGCGGGATGGGCCACTGATAGGTCGTACGCGGATAGATTGCCGGATAGACCGCGGCGCCCGCAGGCGCAGCCAGGGCCACAAACTCGTCGATGGGCATGTCATGCGACAGAGTCATCAACTGAGCTGGAATCAGGACATTCACCAGGCGATCTTTCATCCAGGCTGCAATATCCATGCCCGCCCAGGTGCAGTTCTTGAGTGTGGGCGGTACGCGGACAAACAGGTAGTAGCGCTTGCCGTTTTTTTCGCCCACCTCATTGAGGCGCTGCCTCACCTGCCGCACGAGATCCGTGACCAGGTGCGCCCGTTCCGGCCCCTTGCCGCGGGGAAACAGAATCTGTGAACGGTTGAAATCCAGCTCTAAGCCGTCCATGATGTCCTGGTAGCGATCGATCATCTCGAACAGCACGTCCCGCCGGAAATCGCGAACTTCCTGGTGCGAAAAGTCGAGCAGGTTGCCGTAGTGCTCGTCACTGAGGATGGGCGAGTCCTTGATGGTGTATTGCTCGTGGTGCTTCAGCCAGAACTCGCCAGTCAGCGGGTAATTGAACGGATCGAAGATGAAATGGTCGTCATTCATGCGGCAGGAGGGCACGAAGTACATGCCAAGCTTTCTGGCCTCTTCGCCCGCCACCCGGATCGGGTCGATGCCGGCCTCGATTCCTTTCCTGATCTTCTCGATGCGCTGATACCACATCTCGTCTTCATTCCTGGGCTGCTCGTGATACTGCGTGTACGATGTTTCACGCCAGCCCCAGACGCTCGACACTTTGGTCGGGTAGTACAGCACATCAGTTCCCGCGCAGAACATCAGCGTTCGCACCGGCGTGCCCGCAAGGCCGTCGATCTCAGCGCGGAGATTGGCCGCCGAGCGCTGGGGATCGTTGTCCGTGAAAGACAAATCAGCGTCGTTGTTGAACATCAGACCGAAATCGGGCAACTCGTCAGCCGGAAGAGACCGGCCAGCAAGCAGCGCCAGGGTCACGGTCAGCAGGCGCATACGGGTGAACATCATGGACCTCTCGGCAGCGCTGGCCGCTCATGAATTGACGCGGAGATGGAACCACCGAATGACGCTGATGCATTCCTCGTAGCCCCAGAATGCCAGCAGAACGCTGCCGTCGTCGAGCAGAGTCATACACGGAGCGCCGCAACGCAAGGATTGAAACTCCTGCACCAGTCCCGAGGCCCCCTCCCGTCGGGCTGCGCTCAGCGATCCCCAGAGCGGCAATTCCTGCTCGTTCTGCCACCGCTCGCCGTCGAGACTGACCAGTTGAGCCCACATGCCCGGCTGATCCATTCGCCGATACGCGCACAGCAACCGGCCATCGGGCAGCACCAGCGGGGTTAAAGTCTGGCCCGACAACTGCGTGGACCGCGGGGGCATCCACGTTTGCCCGCCGTCGCTGCTGAGCGTGTAGTGATTGGGCAGATGACGATCCGCTTTCTCGTGATAACTCCAGGCGGTGGCCAGCAGGCGGCCGTCGGACAATTCGTTGACCTTGGATTCCCAGTAAATCACTTCATCCTGCGGATGGTGCATCACATCGAGGTAGGTCGGCCAGGTCTGGCCGCGATCGGTTGACACAAAAGCAATCATGCGGTTGCCGTTGGGCAGTTGGCCGTCCCAGCCGCGCCAGGTTGAGGTCGGCAGGAGCCAGCGTCCGTCCCGCAAGGGCGTGATGGGAGCGCACAATTCAAAGCCGGGCCCATTCAACGGTGACTCAATCGCACGCGGATTGCTCCATGTCCGTCCCTTGTCCCGCGAACGCACAATCAGGAAATGATTCGGCACCAAACCCATCGTCTGGGTATTCACCAGCCCCTCATCCTCGCGATGGCGGCGGTCCCAGCGGCACAGCAGCAACACCACTTCACCATCGGGCATCACGTTGACGCGGCCGATCTCACTGACCGCCTGCTCACCGATGCCGGTGGGCAACTGGCCTTCGTATTGCCAGGTCCGCCCCCCATCGCGCGAACGCGAGACGTGCGGGCGCAGATGCACCGCTTCAAACGCTTCACCGCAGGCATAGGTGGCCAGCAGCTCGTTGTGTCCCAGGTTGACCAGCGAGGGGAAGTAGGCGTGAACGCTGCGCAGGTGCGGCTTGGGATTGCGGTATATCAGCCCGCTGTCAATGATCGAGAGGGCGGAATTGGCCAGAGGTTGTGACTCGATGACAGGAGAACTCATGGATACCCTTCATGCTTGCTGGGTGTCGGAAACTTGGCGCACGGAGCCACGCGCCACGATTCGACCGTCCAGATGAATCGGTGCGGTGGGAGCGGGTTTGCCATCAATCAGCTTCGTAATCAACTGAACCACCGTCTTACCGGTGCCTTCGGTGTCAGGCAGATAGGTGTCCAGCGGCAGGGGCACCTGGATGTTCATCACGTTCTGACCGCAGCCGATCAGCGACACGTCCTGCGGTAACGACAGGCCAAGATCCGTGGCCGCCGCCAGCAGGGCATTGCAGGCTTTCCAATCCTCCGCGAACACGGCAGTGGGGCGATGGCCCGAGGTCAGGATCTGTTTGGCCAGCTCCTGTAACTGCTCACCTTCGAATGCATGGAAGATGTGTTCACGACGGAACGTCATCCCGTGCGCCTCGCACGCTGAGCGGAAGCCGCGGGTGAAGTCCATCAATCCCCGGCTCTCAATCCAGGGGCCGCACATCACGGCTATCTCACGGTGTCCGTTCCGGATCAGGTATTCGATGCAGTCGAACGTGACCTTCTCCATGTTCATTCCCACCCAGGGCGTGGGTGTGGGATGGAACGTGCAGGTGGTGACCAGGGGCATGTCGCCGAGCAACTCGCCATAAGGTTCAAGGGCCGATCCGATGGAGCACACCCCCTCGACTTCTTTGTCTTTGACAGCGTGCAGCAGGCGCATGCGATCCTGCTCGCGATTGGTGCCCAGCCCGATGACGCGCACCGAAAAACCTTCCTCGGCCAGGCCGCGCTCCAGGGCACGAAAAAAGGTGAACTCGGCGACGGCTTCCACGGGGTCGAGATAATTGTTCTGCATGGCCACCACCACCGTGCCGCGCATCAGCATCAGATCGCGTGAAAGGTCAATGGGGCGCTTGACGAAGGTGCCCTTTTTCTGCTTGCGATAGATGAAGCCGTCTTCCTCCAGCATCGCCAGCGCTTTGCGGATGGTGATGCGGCTGAGGCCATATTGCTCGCACAGTTCATTTTCGGTTCCGATGCGATCGCCGCTTTGCAGGTTCTGCCGCGCGATGTTGCGGATGATTTTCTGGGTCAGGCTGACGTACTTGTACTTGCGTTGGCCGAGGTTGGCAGTCAGCGCTGTGGCGGGGGGTGTGGGCATGGCACGTGCACCATTGAAGCCGGCTTCGGGTCTGAATCATTACCACGATACGGAAGATATTGACTTATGTCAATCCAATTTTGGCTCATTTGACGGCCTGATCCAATAATACGCCGTAAATCGCGTCAAATAACCGTAAAAAAATTGTACTTGACACATGACATTAGACTGATTACTATGGCTGGCCGATCGAGTTATTTCTTATCTGTAATCCATTCGGATTATGGCATGACATTTAGTCAATTGCTGAGTCTGGTTCATGCGGCCTGGTACGAACCGTCACCTGATCGGCGACCACAGCTCCACAGCCATGGCGCCAAACTTCGAGGAGATACATCATGCGACGAAAGATCATCGTGGGTGGTCTGTTGGCTTTCGTACTCCTGGCATTCGGCGGCCATTCACTCTGGGCCGACGTCACACTGTCCGATCCTGATCCTCAGACGACCAACGGCAACTGGACGGCTGTCGTTGATCCCAGCTATCCCCTGGCTGGTCTGTATGTGATCAACAGTGGCAACAGCTACAGCCGATACGATGCCGCAGGGTATCTGATCCTCGGCTTCAATCACAGTGAGGGTGCGAATATCTATTGGGGCGCGGGAGAAAAATTCATCACAACCTACACGCCCTCCAGCGATGGCGCGATCACGTCGCTGGATTACAGCCTGATGGCGCGTAAAGGTTCCTATGACGGTGTACGCGCAGCCTTGCTGCTGATTCAGGATGGCAAGTACTACCGCAGTGATTTCTACACGCTGACCCAGGGCTCAGCTACGCCGCTGACCCCCATCGGCGACACCACCATGATCGCAACCGATTTCGGTGAGTTCGTCGGCAAGGCCTATGACTACGGCACGCCGGCGGATGGCTCGGCGGACTTCGGATCCAATCCCGATTTCTCCGCGACCGGCTCGACCATCGAGTTCGGTTGGCTCGGCCATTACGATTCAACCCTCAATGATCCGTCCCCCAGCCCGGCCGCCTATCTCATGACCGACGCCTGGTCGGTCACCATCCACCAGGCGAGCATTCACCAGGGCGATGCCAACGGCGACGGCATGGTCAACTTGAGCGATCTGCAGATCCTTGGGGACAACTGGCAGGCCTCCGGCGCATCGTGGAGCCAGGGTGATTTCACGGGCGATGGCAACGTCAACCTGGCCGACTTGCAGATCCTCGGCGACAACTGGGGCTATGGCGCCGGTCCCGACCTCGCGTTCGCGCAAGCCGTTGACCACGCAGGTATCGTCATCCCCGAACCTGCAACCCTTGTCCTGGCCGGGTTCGGCGTGTTGGGACTGCTGCGTCGTCGCGCGCATCACTGATCTGATGGGTGACCCGCACCCGTTCATGTACCTGTTCCCTGTCGGCGTTTCAACTCTCTTTTGAAAGGCTCAATCATGTGGAGAAGAATGATCCGAGTGACACCAGCATTACTCACGTTGTTGGTTGTGGGCGTCGCGCGTGCCGACGTGATTCTGTCCGATCCCAATCCACAGACGAGTAACGGCAACTGGACGGCGGTCATCGATCCCAGCTATCCCTCGGCGGGACTTTACGTGCTGGGCACCGGCAACAGCTACAGCCGCTACGACGCCTCCGGCTATCTGATTCACGGCTTCAACCACAGTGAAACCGCGGGCGTTTACTGGGGCGTGGGTGAAAAGTTCATCACCACTTATACCCCCTCCGGTGACGGGGCGATCGCATCCGTGGACTATAGCATGATGGCACGCAAGGGATCGTACGATGGCGTACGCGCCGCGCTGCTGATCATACAGGACGGCAAGTACTATCGCAGCGCCTTCCATACCCTGGCCCAGGGCACCGACTCCTCTCTGACCGCCATCGGAGACACCGGATTGACCGCTTCGGATTTCGGCGAGTTCGTGGGTAAAGCTTACGACTACGGCACGCCCGCTGACGGTTCAGCCAACTTTTCCTCCAACCCTGATTTTTCAGCTTCAGGTTCGACCATCGCGCTCGGTTGGCTGGGGCACTATGACATCAGTCTCAACGACGCCTCAGCCAGCGCATCGGCCTACCTGATGACCGATTCGTGGTCGGCCACCATCCACCAGGTCCCCGAGCCTGCCGCCATTTGGATTGGCGCGATGATGGCAACCCTGGCCTTATGCCGCCGCGGGAAGACGGCTTGAATGAGGAGATGACGGAGTTTACTTGGCGTGGCTGTCGGCGATCGGAAGTGGAAGCCGGTCGCCGACAGCACGTGTCTCGACTTCATGTTGGAGCAGTCGGATGAACTCAAGGCGGATGGGCTTCACGTTGATCGAACTTCTGGTGGTGATCTCCATCATCAGCCTTCTGATTGCGATCCTGTTGCCGGCCCTGCGCCAGGCCCGGGCCACCGCCCGCACCATGCAGTGCCTGAGCAATCAACGCCAGATCCTCAACATCTTCACCGCTTACCAGGCGGATAACGAAGGCTATTTCCCGCCTTACGTGAACTACCACAACCCGGCCTTGGGCATTGTTTACGACGGCACCTATCGCGACTGGTGGTGGACCAACCTGTTGTGGAAGTTCAATTACCTCAATCCGGCCATCCTGCGTTGTCCGGAGTTCGAGGCCATGGGCGCGTACACCCTCGGTGATGCCGATCTCGGTAACCCCGTTACGGCGTACTACTCGCTCGCCTGGGCCCACTATGGCTACAACTTTCATCACGTGGGGGCCAGCTTGCGCATTTTTGGCGGCAACAACAAGGGATATCACACACCCGCCCGCAGGGAAGACATCAAGTCGCCGGGAAAAACCATTGCACTGATGGATACGATCCAGATGTCGTCGCTGGCCACATCGATGCCTCGCGGATACGCCATCATCGAGGATTACTTTAATACATCCCGGCAGCCGAACGTGATCCATCAGAATGGCGATGGCCTCAACGTGGCGTGGTGTGACGGGCACGTCGAGACGGTGCTGATCGAGGGCGTCGATCCTTATGCCACATTGACCAGCATTATTACCGATCCATCGGACAACCTGTGGGATCGTGAGTAGGAACCCTGGCGCCCCCACGGTTAGAATCTTCGACAGCCACGTCGGCAATACCAACCAGACGGCACGACCCGAGGGCATTACATGAAGGTTCGTTGTGGTTGTCTGCACCTGATCATCGTTACGACAGTCGTCGTATTCGCGGCCGTCATTCATGCACAGACCTTTACCGCCGATCAATTGCTGGCCAATCTGCGTGTTCCCGCCGGCCAGGTGGGGCCTGACGGCTGGCATCTGTCGCCGCACGTCGAGAGCGCCGACGCCGGCATCCGTCTCGAATCCGGCGCCGTGCGCATGCAGCAATGGACCTACGCCAGCCGATTGCAGAGTCCCCACGGCCTGATCCCGCCGGGCGTTTTCAATGAGGGCGGGCGCTTGACGGTGGACCTCAAGCTCCAGGTCGATGCCGGCCGGTTGTATCTGAGGCTGCACGATGGCGTCCGCTTCTACCAGGTCCAGTTTACGCCGACGCAGATCGCGTTCAGCAAGATTCATCCGCGGCAGGCGGTTACGGTGGAGACTGCGATGACCGCCCAGCCGCACCTGGTGAAGATCCAGTTCAGCGGGAGACGTGCCGCCATCATCGTTGACGGCCGCGAACTGACGCGCATGGATCACGTGGGCCTCGGCGGTGAGTCCGCGTTCAGCGGCATCCAGCTTCTGGCGCTGGATCAGCAACAGTTGCCGGACGCCAGTGTGTACGAACTGCGTGTCGATGCATCCGCTCCCAAGTCCAGGACAGCCGCCAGCGCGCACCAGCCCGATGATGTGGCGGTCACCAGCGCCTGGCCGGCACGCACGATTGAACAGGATGGCGATCGCGTGACAGTGGGCCCTGTTCGGGTTCTGCTGCGCCATGCTCGATCGCCCATGCTGGTCACCAGGGACAACCGCCTGATGCTGACGGGTGACCGGACGATCAGTTCCGAAGACCACGGCCAAACGTGGCGGCCGCACAGCACCAAATTCAATCAACTGAACACGATCTTCCTCCAAGATGGTCGCGTTCTGGCCATGCGCTACGATCCCAAGCCCGTCCCCGACAGCAGCGGCCAGTACCAGACTGATCGCTGGTTCAGCAGTGACGGCAATCAACCGTTTGAACCGACCGAACCGGCAACGGTGCACCTGCCTGCGGATCGCTTTGATCCCGAGTTTCTCCAGTGGTTTCATAGCGGTTTGGTTCAGCTTCCGGGTGGTGACCTGCTGTCCGTTATGCAGGGACAGGAACTGGTGGATGCCCTCGATGCCGTGACACCCTGGCGCTTGTTTCTTGTCCGTTCCAACGATCTGGGCAAGACCTGGCATTACGTCTCAACATTGGCGGATTACGCACGAATGGCGCCGATTCGCCCGCAGCTTCAGGCGCGCGGGTGGCGCATCTATGGCGGCGTGGAACCAACCCTGTTGGCCATCGATGAACAGAATCTGATCTGCGTCGCACGGACCGTCGATGATGAATCTTACCTGGACCAGCGGGTCATCGGTCAACCTCAAACCACTTATCACGATCTCAGTTACACGGTGCGTGGCGATGAAATCTACCCCGATGTGGCGCGCCTGCCATCGGACAATTACTACGAACCGGGGCCGCTCAGCGCACCGCTGATCATCATGCGCAGCAGCAATGGAGGCAAGACATGGTCGATGCCGCGCGCCATGGCGGGTGCCAGTGGATGTTTCCCGCGATTGGCCTGCCAGGACGGGGTGATCGCTCTGACTTTCGGCGGAATCGCGGCGCCGCGCTGGGGTAATGCAGTGTGCTTCAGCTTTGATCATGGGACAAACTGGACGCAGCCGGTGATCTTCGCCCCTTTCCTGACCACGGGATACACCGCCATCGCATCGACCGGGCCAGGACAGTTCACCGCTTTTTTTGACAGCACCCCACCACAAGCGTGGCAGAATCCCAGCGCATTTTGGATCGGAGCTGTCGATCTGGCCGTCGAAAAGAACTCATCTCGAGAAACCCGTCCGTGACTGCGCAAACATTCGAATTTCGAAATCCGACATTCGAAAATTGAAAAATTCGCTCGCCGCGCCGTGACGGATCCGATCGGCCCAGACCCGCCACGCGCGCAGCAAGGCGACACCACTTCGTGACGCACTGCTTGCGCAGTGAATCACTTCCGGGGGGGAAGGCCAGTTTCGCCGAGGCCCCATAGAGTCGGTAGGCGACGCGCCTGTCAGGCCGCCCCCCCCGGAAGTGGTTTTTCACTTTTCCGGGGGCGGGGGCTTTCTGAACGCTTGGAATCCGGGCACGGGCGGACGTACGTCAAGCCGATGGCGTCGAAGCAGCACTCACTCACTTGGGCCCGGTCGCGTCCGTGCCGAACGTTTTTTGTCGTTCAGGCGAC
>JADLFV010000070.1 GCA_020849625.1 Phycisphaeraceae bacterium | reverse complement strand
GATAACTGAGCCCGGCCCACACCGTGATCCCCTCGTCGCGGAGATAGCCGGTCAGCGCCGCCGATACCTCCGGTTCGCTCTCCGGCAGCAAGCGGCTGCGCGTCACCAGGGTCACCTTCGAGCCAAGCCGCGCGAACAGCTGGGCCAGCTCGCAGCCGATATAGCCACCGCCAATGACCAGTAGGGATTCAGGACGCTCGGGTAGTTCCAGCGCACTGGTGCTCGTCAGGATAGGAACATTGGCGATTCCGGGGACATCCGGCAGCGCGGGCGAGGCGCCGGTGGCGATGACGAACCTGTCTGCGCGAAGCGGCGCACCGCCAACCGTCAGCATGCCGTCCGCAAACCTGGCCTGTCCTTCGATATAATCGATGGTCTCGTAGCCGGGCAGCAGCTCGGCGTACTTCTGGCGGCGCAGCGTGACAACGAGTTCATCCTTCGCAGCCATCAGTGCAGACCAGTCTGTCAGCGTCGCGGTGCCCGCGAGACCGGGGAAACGCGTAACAGATTGTGCGGCGTGCACTGCTTCGGCGGCACGGAGCAGAGTCTTCGACGGGACACAGCCGATGTTCACACAAGTACCGCCGATGGTGCCGTGTCCGATCAGCGCGACCCGCGCACCGAGGTTGGCAGCGGTGATCGCGGCCGAGAAGCCCGCCGAGCCGGCACCGATCACGGCAAGGTCGTAGGCGCGGGGCTTCGAGTCACCGCCAGGCACGGCACAACAATCGTTCAAGGGGGGCTGCTCCTTCGCCGGTCGGGGATGGGGCTCAACTGCCGGTGGCGGCAGCCGGGTATCCTGCATTGGTCGAAGCGGCAGCGATGGCCGCCCTATCCGTCACTGCGGGATCGAACAGGACCGTGGCGGTCTTGTTCTCGAAATCGACGCTGACTGACTTCACACCGGAGACGCTTTCCATGGCCTTGCGTACGGTCACGGGGCACAACGCACAGGTCATGTTCTCGATGGCGAAGGTGGCAGATTGCGATTCGGCGGTGGTGGCGCCGGCCGATTGCGCCTGAGCGGGCGAGCTAGCGACTGCGGCCCACAGACCGACTGCCCCGAAAGTGAACAGCAACGCAAAGATAACGGTCTTCATGACGGGAGCTCCTTCGTCCGAATTTGAAACGGTGATGTCAGTAAAACAGCGGCGCCCACCAGTCGATGCTCGCGGCAGACACGACCAGCAGGGTCGCCACCCACAGCGCCGTCTTGGTGACGATTGCGCTCTCTGGCCTCGCGCAGTACGAGCCGTCCTCGCAGGCGGGCTTTGGTTTGAAATAGACCTGACGAAAACCGAGCCCGATGAACACCAGCGCGACTCCGAGAAACACGGGCTTGTAGGGCTCGAGCGCCGTCAGGTTGCCGATCCAGGCGCCGGAGACGCCCAATGTCAGCAGCAGGAGGGGCGCAATGCAGCACGACGACGCCAGTACCGCACCGATGACGCCGCCGGCGGCAAACCAGGTCTGTCTGGGTGGTGTGCCAATGCGTGTCGGGGCGATCACTTCAACATCTCTGATACCCATCGCGGTGATTCCTCGATTCCCATAGAAACAGAGCGTAAACTCTGTAGTCGCTACAGAGTCAAGAGGCCTTGAACATGGCGGCGAAGAGAACGCCGGCGCCCCTCAAGCGCGCTGAGCTAGCGAACCGCTCGGGCTGCAACATCGAGACGATCCGCTACTACGAGAAGATCGGGATGCTGCCTGACCCGCCGCGCACGGCGTCGGGCTATCGCCTGTACGACGAAAAACACCTGGCCCGTCTGCGGTTCATCCTCCGCGCGCGGGAGCTCGGCTTTCCCATCGAGGAGATCCGCGGTCTGCTCGGTCTGGTCGACGGCGGCACCCAGACCTGCGCCGAAGTCAAAGCGCGCACCGAGAGGCACCTCGTGGATGTGCGCGCCAGAATTGCGGACCTCAAGCGAATCGAGCGCGTCCTGGCGCAAACCGCGAAGCAGTGCTCAGGAGATGAGGTGCCTGATTGCCCGGTCCTTGAGGCGCTGACCTCGTGATCACGTCAGTAGCCGTTTATCTCGGTGCCGCGGTAGCCGAAATCGCGGGTTGCTTCGCGTTCTGGGCGTGGCTGCGGCTGGACAAATCTCCGGCCTGGCTGTTCCCCGGCATGATCAGCCTGGCGGTGTTCGCGTTTCTGCTGACGCGAATCGACAGCGGCTTCGCGGGCCGTGCCTACGCTGCGTACGGCGGCGTCTATATTGCCTCGTCGTTCGCTTGGCTGTGGTTGGTCGAGGACCAGATACCCGATCGATGGGATATCATCGGCGGGGTAGTTTGCCTGACCGGAGCCGCCGTGATTCTCTGGGGGCCGAGACCCGCGTAAGACGGACGTAATTCGGCTCAGATTCGTAGCAAGGGGCATCAAGAGAGAGCGAATTCATCTGGGGGTATCTTTGGGGGCATTTATGGCGTTTAGCAACGCAAGCTATTGATTTATAGGGCGATGTGATTGTCGCCGCTTCCACCAGTTTTTTGTTATATAAATCAAAGAGTTGTATGCTAAATGACCGCTTGAAATGCGGCCCTACCTTCGCCTGAAACTTTTCAGTGTGATTTCCACTTCAGAAAGTTTTTTCACACGCTGATACTCGACGCGAGATTAATTCCCGGCCCCGAAGCATCGCTGGTGTGGCTGTGGCTGGTCGAGGACCAGACGCCCGATCGATGGAGCACGATCGGTGGGGCAATATGCCTTATCGGCGCGGCAGTCATTCTGTGGGGGCCAGGATCTGCCTGATCCAATCGGACGAGGTGGCTACATGCAGCAACCCGACGCACCGAGTGGATCCGAGCCACCTCGTACCGATGCGACGTCGGGGGCGTCGTCACATTACCTTCATCTTTTGCGTCAATAATTCAATAATTAGTGAAACATTGAATTTCAGGAGTCAGACCCATGAAAGTCGGAATCAACGGCATGGGCCGCATGGGCCGCCTGGCGCTGCGCGCAGCCTGCGGTGTCATTGAACGCGAAGCCACCGACCCTCGTGCTGGCAACCGCCTGGAGGTGGTGCACCTCAACGAGATCAAGGGCGGAGCGGCCGCCACCGCCCACCTGCTGACCTTTGACACGGTGCAAGGCAAATGGCGCGCCGACATCGCGGCTGAGGGCAGCGATGCGATCCGCATCAACGAACAGCGCTTGGGCTTTTCCGATCACGCCGCCGCCGCCGAGATCCCCTGGGGCGACCTGGGTGTGGACCTGGTGCTCGAATGCACGGGTAAATTCCTCACGCCCGAGACCCTGCAGGGCCACCTGGACCGTGGCGCCAAGCGTGTGATCGTCGCGGCGCCGGTGAAGGTGGGGGGCGTGCTCAACATCGTGGTCGGGGTCAACGAACATCTCTACAACCCGGTGCGCGATCGCATCGTCACGGCCGCATCCTGCACGACCAACTGCCTCGCGCCGGTGGTGAAGGTGGTGCACGAAGCCATCGGCATCCGGCATGGCCAGATCACGACGCTGCACAATCCGACCAACACCAATCTGGTGGTGGACGCGCCGCACAAAGATCTGCGCCGCGCCCGCAGCGCCATGGTCAACCTGGCACCCACAACCACCGGCAGCGCCACCGCCATCGCGCTGATCTACCCCGAACTCGAGGGCAAGCTCAACGGCCACGCGGTGCGCGTGCCGGCGCTCAACGCCTCACTGACCGACTGCGTGTTCGAACTCAACCGCGCCACCACGGCCGAGGAAGCAAATGCGCTGTTTGAAGCCGCCACCAGGGGTCCGCTGGCCGGCATCCTCGGCTTTGAGAACCGTCCGCTGGTGAGCGCCGATTACGCTCGCGACACGCGCAGCGCTATCGTCGACGGTCTCTCGACGATGGTGACCGACGGCACGCTGCTCAAGGTCTACGCCTGGTATGACAACGAGATGGGCTACGCCACCCGCATGGTGGACCTCGCCTGTTATCTCGAAACGGTCGGGATCTGATCGGGGCACGATGAATACTGCCACGCGCAACTACGCCATCGTCACCGCCGCGTACTGGGGCTTCACGCTCAGCGACGGTGCGCTGCGCATGCTGGTGCTGCTGCATTTCTACAAGCTGGGCTATTCGCCGTTCACACTGGCCTTTTTGTTTCTGCTGTACGAAGCGGCCGGCGTGCTGGCCAACCTGATCGGTGGCTGGCTGGCCACGCACTACGGCATCCAGCGCATGCTGACGGTTGGCCTGGTGATGCAGATCACCGGCTTCACGCTGCTCTCACTGCTCAACCCGGCCTGGACGGCGGCCATGTCGGTAGCCTGGGTGGTGGTGGCGCAGGGCATCTGCGGCGTGGCCAAGGACCTGACCAAGACCGCCAGCAAATCGGCCATCAAGGTCACGCAGGCACAGGCCAAGGCCGACGACGGCGGTAACAACCAGCTCTTCCATTGGGTGGCCTGGTTCACCGGCAGCAAGAACGCGATGAAGGGCTTCGGCTTTTTCCTCGGCGGCGTGCTGCTGCAGGCGCTAGGTTTCCAGCACTCACTCTGGACGATGGCCGGACTGCTGGTGCTGGTACTTGCGGGCGTGGTGCTGTCGGTGCCGCCGATGATGGGCAAGGCTAAAGCCTCCAAGTCGGCTAAAGAACTGTTCGCCAAAAACGCCGGCATCAACGGCCTGGCCGCCGCGCGCGTGGCACTGTTCGGCGCGCGTGACGTGTGGTTCGTGGTGGGTGTCCCCGTGTTCCTGTATTCCCAGGGCTGGAACTTCACCATGGTCGGCGGCTTTCTGGCGGCGTGGACCATCGGCTACGGCCTGGTGCAAGCGCTCGCGCCCAGCCTTGTCAAACGTAGCGCCGACGGTCTGAGCGCCGAGGTGCCCGCTGCACGCTGGTGGTCACTGGTGCTGGCCTTTATCCCGGTGGGCATCGCCGTCGCCGTGTGGATGGACGTGCCAAACCTGCAGTGGTGGGTCGTTGGCGGGCTGGGACTGTTCGGTTTTGCGTTTGCGGTCAATTCCTCCGTGCACTCCTACCTGGTGCTGGCTTACGCGGGCAGCGAGAAAGCCGCCGAGGACGTCGGCTTCTACTACGCCGCCAACGCGTTGGGTCGCTTCTTCGGCACGCTGATGTCGGGCCTGCTCTACCAGTGGGGCGGCCTGCTGTATGCACTGGTGGGCTCGGCGCTGATGCTGTTCACCTGCTGGTTGCTCACGCTGGTGCTGCCGACCAAGCCCGCGCTGCCCAGTCCGCAAACTACCTGAGGAGACACCATGGAAGAAGCCAACGTCATCAAGGCACTGGCAGCGCTGGCGCAGGAAACGCGCCTGCGGATCTTCCGCCTGCTGGTGGTGGCCGGCCCGCAAGGCCAGACCCCGGGGCAGATGTCAGAGGCACTGGGTGCCGCGCCCACCGCCCTGTCCTTCCATCTGAAGGAACTCAGCCACGCTGGCCTGATTGCCGCCGAGAGAAACGGCCGCAACCTGATCTATCGCGCGTCCATCCCGCTGATGAACGACCTGCTGGGCTTCCTGACCGACCACTGCTGCGAAGGCCAGGCCTGCCTTGACGTGACCACGAAGCTCGACTGCAACACCGGCTGAGGAGAGGCACCGGAAGCTCTCACTTGGCGGGGAGGATCTCGTGTCGCCTACAGCTCACCTACGAAAGCACATCACCAGCGCGAGTTCGACGATTCGACACATGGCGAGCGCCTGAAGAGCGGTAAAATCCGCCGGAATCTGGCCAAAAGGCCAGGCGAAGTGCTCTGGGGGTATTTATGGGGGTATTTCTGGCGTTTAGCAGTGCAACATATTGATTTATTAGGCGATGTGATTGTCGCCGCCTCCACCAATAACGAAACCCCAACCGTTCTCGGTTGGGGTTTTTTCTTGCCTGATCGCGCCGGTTCCCGCGTGTTCTTGGGGGTTCCTGCGGAAGCCTGCGGACTTCGCCGGTCAGCCTTTCAGCCCGTTCCGGGCCACATTCCACTCTCTCTTGGCCATTCCTCGCTCCGGCCTCGCTCCCTGGAACCGGCCCGAAGTCCGCAAAGGCCATAATTCAGCGCCATACAGATCAAAGAGTTACGCGCGGACGAATCAAGCGGTTCGATTGCAGCATCGGGGAGCAAAGGAAACCGCATTGGTTGTGTTTTGTCGGTACATATTGACAGCTACCGACGTAATACAACATCATGGTGGCATGGAAACTTCGCACCAGACCATTCTCGATCTCGCCGCCCAGCGCGGCCTCATACGCCCGCGAGATCTCGACGCGCTGGGTCTGCCCAGTGTCGCCCTCACGCGGCTGGTTC
>JADLFV010000069.1 GCA_020849625.1 Phycisphaeraceae bacterium | reverse complement strand
GAAGCCGTCCCCCGCAGATCACGCCGCCGATCCCCGCCTCCGCTTGCGATCACCAGACCCGCCGCAGCTTCACTGCGGTTTTATTCACCTGCGCCCCTTGACATGCGGGGCCATATATGGGTTTGGCATACGTGGCGAGCAGTGGCTGGCTGCTGAGGTGGAAACCACCACCCGTTACGTCGTAGTCAACGTGGAAAAAGCTCTGGCCCTGTCATGGCCGGTGTGGTTCCTGCTGCCCACCCGGGCGCTGCTCACCGCGGCACAGAACAAGGTCATGCGAGCACATCAACCGCAGCTACTAAACCATCCCACGTCCCTCCAATCGCTTGCCGCACTTCCGGGTACTGGTCTTCCGGGGGCGGGGGTGGGAAGGGTTCGATTTCTGTTGGTGGATCAGTTGCCACAGGCACTTAGGGATTGTTTTCCCGCTTTTCCCGGCGGCGAATAGTCACACGGAAACACAGGAAAAAGCCCTTCCTTAGGAAAAACAGCCACTCGAGGACTCATTCATGCAGATCAAGTGGAACAACATCATCGCCGTGCTGCTGGGCATTCTGGCCATCGCCATTTTCGCCGCCTACCCGGGTCTGGTGGCGGGGCTGATCAACAATCTCCGCGGCATTGGGCCGGGCCATCCGACGGAGGACAAGGTCATGGGCCTGATCGCCTTCGGCCTCATCGGCATTCTTTTGGTGGCGATTGTCCTTCTACTCACCCACAACCAATCAGATGGTCGTTAACCCCATCCTTATAAGGAGCATTCATCATGACTCAGACCCACTCATCAAGCGATCAGCCG
Organism: Phycisphaeraceae bacterium; assembly: GCA_020849625.1. Classification (GTDB taxonomy): domain Bacteria; phylum Planctomycetota; class Phycisphaerae; order Phycisphaerales; family Phycisphaeraceae; genus JADLFV01. Next base: position 6,100 of record JADLFV010000069.1, on the reverse strand, counting down.
ATCAATCATCAGATTGCCCCTGGCCCGATCGGTGGCGACGTCCCCGGGCCCCAACCGATGTTGGTCGGCCAGACGGTTGTCCATACGGTCCGCGTGGCTCGGCGACGCATTCCGGTCCGCCTCCAAGTTGGTATCCAGATCGACCGCACCTCGTCCAGCTTGGCCTTTGAAACCGGTATCCACACTGGCATAGAGACGTTCCTCGGCGTGATGCAGAATCAGGTCAGCGACGTCACCACCTATCTGGGCAGCCATGGTGATCTCGACTATGGCGAATCCTACAGGATGCACCTGGAGGCGGGATCACCCCAGGAGGTCTTGCAGATCTGCCCGTCGATCCAATTCGACGGCGGCGGTGACGGGCCGGAACACCACCTCGACGGCATTGCCGAGATGGTTGAGCGTGTGCCGTGGACCATGGACCACCTGACGCGCAAGGTGATGATCGGATTTGTCAACGACCTCACCAAACCTGACCGGGAGCTGCAGGAACTGGTGAATGCCGCCAAGGGCATGATGATCACGATCTCCAACAACCCGGATGTCGAGGAGATCAAGCGGGCCGCCGCAGCCATCTCTCGCAGCCTGACCGCCACGCTCACCTCCGGGGGCACCATCCCGATGGCGACCCTCGCCCCGTGATGTGACACGGATCTGCCAATAGCCACGAGTCCTGACACCACAACCACAAACAAACATTGGAGTCCAACCATGAACCAGCAAACCCCCGGAAATTATCAGCAAGCCGTCCCCATGCATCGGAGCATTGTCCAGACTTGTGTCACGCAACGGCCAGCATGGATGAGCGTTGTCTACCTGTTGTGCGTCTTGATCCGCGACGTATCCACTTCAATGGCAGGTATGCGGGCCAAAGAAGCCACGCAGGCCAGCATTGCCCTGGCCCATGAAGTGGCGATGCCGGTGAATCAGCATCGCATCGACGGCGCCATTATTGATTTCAGCGACAGCGCCACGTTGGTCTGCCCACCTACACCAGCGACGGAACTGGTCGGCAAGATCAAACCAATGCACGCCGGTGGTTATACCAACATGCATCATGGCCTGGAACTGGCTTTGCCGCTCGTGCAAGCCCACCACGGTCCGCGCAAACCGTCAGTAGTTGTGCTTTACAGCGATGGTGAGTTCAACACCGGTGGCGATCCCACACCAGTAGCTGACCAACTCAGGCAGGCGGGGGCCACGCTCATCACCGTGGCCTACGGTGACGACGCCGGTTATGACACCCTTCGCGCTATCGCCACCAGCCCCAATCATTGTTATCGACGGGCCATCGGTAATGATGCGTTGCGCCAGTTTATGGCGGATCTCGGCAAGACCCTCACCCACACGCTGACCACAGGCGGCGACTACGCCCAGACCCTCGCCACCCTCCGCAACCACTGATCCATCAGGAGGTTTTATATGCCCCGCGCTCAACTTACTCATGACCAACGACGTATTTTGACGGCCATTCTCAACAACGAGCCGTTGCCAGGCTCGTCAGCCTCGCCCACACCACCCGCGAGATCAGCACACGCTGTGATACCGAGTCATGCTCCCACCGTAATCCATGCCGGTAAGCGTCGATCACTGTTTGATCGTCTGCGCGACTGGCTCAACCGAATATAGATGAGATAATCTCGATGGAACTGTTCACCCTATACATCTTGTTATTGATCGCAATGAGTGCGGCTGCAGTGCTGCTGGCCATCATTGGCGAACTGCTGAAGCCATTGGCCATTATGTGTATGCGCGTCTTGTGGATCCAGTTTCTCGACATCGGCAGAGATATTGGCCGTGTGATCCGTCGCTTCTCGCAATATCTCTGCGCCATGGTGCCTGCCAGTATCTGTTGGCGGTCACGTCAGCCCAAATGCGTTTCATTGGAACCAGTGCCAACCAGATGCGCATCGCTCCCCGCTCCCGACAGCATGGAGCCAATTGATGGGGATCTACACCATCCCTCCGAACAAGCCTTCCAACTTATCAGTGGTGCTTGGCGATTGCATCCCCATCATGTGCTCACCACTACGTCAGAGCCATGGGACATAGGCCTCGCTCTGCACCGAGGTCCGGTGCGACAGCACAACGAAGACTATGCCCTCACATTAAAGATCGGCGCCATCAAGGTAACGGTCCTGGCCGACGGCTGTGGCGGCGTACCCAAAGGGCAGGTGGCTGCATACGAGGGCTGCGTTGGTGGCATGGCTTCTGTAATTCGCCATTTGGCCTGGGTTCCTCATGTGATTGCCCCCGATTCCTTGCTGGCGATTGCCCTGCAAGCGATCTACGACGCGTCGGACACGATCAGAGACTACGCTTTACGCCACGGCATTGACCCGTCATGCACCTTGCGCTCCACGATCATTGTCACACTGACCACTGCCACAGCGGTCCATTACGCCTATCTCGGCGATGGCGGCGGTTACGTCTATCGTGCCCAATCCGGCAACGTCGAGTCCTTCCTGGAGCCGCAAAAGGCTGGTGGCCAGCTTAATTACCTGGCGGCATCGCTTGGTGCGTCGATCGAAGGCGAGTCTCGCTGCGGATCAATCGCGCTTCAACCGGATGATCTGGTCTGGATCTGCTCGGACGGCGTGGCTGATCGTACGGATCCCCAATCCCTGGGAACCGAACTTTATCAGGCCGCCCGCGCCCATGGCGGTGATCTGGCCGGTGTCGCCCAGGCCGTTCTGGATGAGTTTGCCGCCTACCACGACGACCACGGCCCCGTCTTCGACGACAACATGTCCCTCATTCTCTTCACCCCCGGAAGTGTATGCCCCGGAAGTGAATAACAGCCAGGCAACGTCAGAAGGTTCGCGACGATGTGATGCGTGAGGCAGGTGCGCTCGATTATGACCGTATTCAGCGCGAGTTCCGATCCGTGTCTTGCCGGCTCAGATGGCCGGCAGCAGCCACCTTGAAGGATTTTCGACATCTATTCAGCACCGCGATGGCCAATGGTGGTGTACCAGAGCACGAACGGCGCTATCTGATGGGGCATGCACCAGGAAGAGATGCCATCGTCCGTTACACGCATTTCAACAAACTTGCAGAGCATTACCGACTGGCTGTACGGCAAGAACTGAGTGAAGTACTGGCCAGGATATAGTTTGGTGCGGATTGATCAGGACTACGATTGAATCCTTAACAATAAACATACACCTTGTCATGGAGTTTTCCTATGAACAACGTAACAGCCCAAGACCCGGGGGACGGATTCCAGTGCTCGCAGTGCTCACGCCCGATACCGGAGGGCCAGACCATGTGGTCAATCAACGTCCATCAAGAGAGGCTTGAGGAGGGTGCCATCACAGTGTTGGAAGCAGATTGTTGGAAAATCTATTGTGAAGCGTGTGCCCAAAACAAAGATTTTGCACACATATCTGTTCCAACCATCCCGACGTAGCAAGCTGGTTGGCAGAGCTCCATTACGGTTGACGTACGTTCCATCGCGCCCCGCGCCCTCGACCGCTGAGTGCAATCTGCCCTGCGGTTTTCATCTCCGCCAGCACCTTCTTCAGAAGCTGGACACTTACATGAGGTAGCTGACTTTGGAGATCGGCAAGTGTAAATTCGCCCACCTGGGCCAGAATCGTGCGGCGAACCAACTCGGTCTTGGCCGGCTGGCCGGCATAGCCTTCGACCTGATGAGAGAAATCCGCATAGCCACGCCGCAATACACTGAGGAAGTAATTCCACCACGGCAGAATGGTATTGCGGCTTTCGTGCCATCCCTGGGAACACTCAGCCAAGGCGTGGTAGTAATCTTCTCTGCTTTCCTCGACCAGCCGCTCCAGGCTGACGTATCGAACGACGCTGAAGCCATGCTGTAGCAACAGCAACGTGGTCAACAGGCGCGATACGCGCCCGTTACCATCCCGAAATGGATGAATGCACAAAAAATCGAAGAACATCGTGCAGGCCACAAGCAGGGGGGGAACCCGCTCGGCGTCTATCAATCGCTGGTACGAGGCGCAAAGCTCATCGATCATGGCTGGGGTATGCTTGGCCGATGTCGGCTTGAAACGAAGGCGGTGCTCCCCACTGGGCAAGATTTCGATGATCTCATTGTCACGGGCCTTGAACTGACCTGCATCGCCTGCACCGGCGTGAGAAAGTGCGTGCAGGTGCAGAATCGTACGGGAATCGATGGACACGGCTGACTTGCGGGAGTAAATCCAATCCAGAGCCCGTCGGTAGCCAGCGATCTCCTGCTCGGATCGATCGCGTGGCCGAGCCTTGCCCAGCGCCAACGGCGCCAACCGCTCCGGAGACACCGTGACCCCTTCGATGCGGTTGGATGACTCGACGCTCTGGATCATGGCTTGCTGGCGAAGGGCTTCTAGCACTTCCGGTCGCTGTCGGCTCCACAGGTCCTGTTTGCCGCGGAATTCCATGCAGTCGGCCAGAAGCCAACTGGTACTGACCGGCAGAGCGGTTTTCTCGAAGGTATCTTGGCGCAGCGTCAACATGTCGGACTCCTATTAGCCATTTAGTAGCCTATTTTATCCGGGGGTAGCCAATTGTCCAAAGGGATGGGAAGAGCCCCGTGCTCGCCCATCAACGTGGCTCTCCGGAGTTCATGCCGCAACCAGTGAGGTCGTCCTTCTTCGGATGACCTCCATAAATGGACGCCCCTCGAGGGCGGCTGTCAATTGTCGGCGCAACGTCTCCGCACGTGTGTGGGTGTATACACTCGTCATGCCCAATTCTGTGGTGGGCCGACCCATAGAGCTGTGTCCCATCAATTGATTGCGGATCAATGGGTCTATGTTGGCGTCCTGCATCGCTGTGGCGAACAGATGTCGTAGTGTCTTTGGTGCCGTCAGTTCAGGAAGATCGATTTGCTTCGCAAGATGCATGAACTCCACCCGAAGCTTATCCGTCTTGATCGCGCCCAAGTCGCGCCATAGACACCTTGCCTGTTGACGGTGATGCTCTCGCCTGGACATGTTTGGGTTAGACAGCATTGCCGATTCAATACGGTTTGTTAGTTCTGCTTGAAGGTCCGATTTCGAATACTGGCTCAATTCGGGCAACGTTCTCACACATCGCCTTCGCAGGAACACCGGGCCGCTTATGCGTTGGCCGATGAGACGATGAAGAAGGGTTACATCTCAAACTGACCGATCTCATGCCGCCATGAGTTTTTCCAGCCTTCGGATCACCGGCCTCTCATGACTGAGTCTCACGACATCTTCGACCGCTTCACGCCATAGCATCTGACGCATCCGGCTCTTGAGTTGACTGATCGGTGGAAGAGCAAGCGGCTTCGTCTTGGTGTGCTTGTCGCCTTGTGCACCGTGATGCTCGTCCAGAGCCAGGTGGGTCAGGCAGGCGTGAGCGCAATCAACCAGGTGCAGGTGTCTAACTACAGCCCGCCCCCGGAAGCACCGCCAGCAGCGGTAGTCGCTCACCCAGGTGCTGCTTTTGGTCCTTGATCAGCAGTTCAACAGCCCAGCGATGCAGGTAAGCGCGCACCACGGCCGTCGCCGAGGCGCGCAGGTCGTCGGTGACCAGCGCGAGGCTCTTGTGATCACCGCGCCGCCGGGAGAAGACGACGTTGACTTCGCCCAGCCCGCGCAAGTAGCCGCGGTGCTGCGCCAGGCGATAGCGGTGGGCCGACTTGAGCCCCTCGATCACGCGCGTCCGGCCCTGGCGGCGCAGGACGTTTTGCCCGTATTTGCCGAGCTTTTTCACCGTGCCGCCCCCGGAAGGGGTCAAGCAGCGGTTGCTCTTGCCCACACCCACGTAGTGCCAGCGGCGATCCGCGCAAGCGTGGGTGACCGCCGGGCACAGGTAGTAGGCGTCGAAGAGCACGGTGACATTCAAAGACGTGGGCAGCACCGCGCCGCGGATGATCCCGGCCGCCAGCTCGGTCAACTTTTGAAACGGCACACCGAGATCCTTGGCGTGTTCCTGCTTGACGTACAACACGCTGGCCCAGGGGATGGTCACGCCGCCAACCCACAGACACGCCTTGAGGATGGTGTGCCCGTGGCCGTAGGTTCCGCTGGCGTGGTGATAGAGCTTGCCCACGGCCTGCATCTTCCTGGCCCGCTTGAGTGTCTGCGTGTCGTCGAGGATGAGGTAG
>JADLFV010000068.1 GCA_020849625.1 Phycisphaeraceae bacterium | reverse complement strand
GTCGCCTACCGGCTCTATGGGGCCTCGGCGAAACTGGCCTTCCCCCCGGAAGTGATTCACTGCGCCAGCGGTGCGTCACGACGTGGTGTCGCCTTGCTGCGCGCGTGGCGGGTCTGGGCCGATCGGACCCGTCATGCGCCAGCGAGGTGATTTTTCAAATGTCGGATTTCGAATTTCAAATGTTCGCGCAGGAGACCTGGGATGAATCGATCGCAATTCGCAAATCGAAAATCAAAAATCTAAAATGCCCTGATGCCCGAATCCGCCCCACCACCGACGCCACGTGCTGCGGTCACTACCGTGGGCGGTGGACATCCGCAATCGCCGCGGCGGTCGCCCGGTGAATCCATGGCGGGCAGTGCCACCAGCGTCGAGGCCATCAACATGGCGCGGCCGGGCTCCACGGTCGTCTCGGCCCTGGCCCGGCCGGAGGAACGCCAGAGTTTCGCCGCTGACGAGTTGGCCATCGTGCTGTCGCACTACGACCTGGGCGCCATCGAAGCCATTCAGGAATTCGCTCGCGGCTCGCGCAAAGCGCCCAAGGTCGTCATCCGCAGCGATCGCGGCCTGTTCCTGCTTAAACGCCGGGCCACGGGCAAGAATGATCCGTTCAAGGTCGCCTTCTGTCACGCGCTGCAACTGCACCTGCTGCAACGCCAATTCCCCCTGGCGCCGCTGGTCGGCACGCGCAACGAAAACAATTCCATGCTCCAGTGGAAGGGGGCCATCTACGAGCTGTTCGAGTACATCAAAGGCGGCGGCTACGACAACTCGCTGACCGCCACGCTCGATGCCGGCCGCGTGCTGGCGCTGTTTCACAAACTGCTCAACGATTACCAGGCTGAATACGAGCCGCCCGAAGGTTCCTATCACGCAGCCCGTTCCGTGGCGACATCCATGAAGGCCCTGCCCGAAACGCTCAGCCGCCTGCGACCTGAAGCGGATCGCCTTGATAAGCTCGTGCGTTTCATCGATGACAGTTACAACGAAGCGGCCCGCAAGGTCAACGACCTGGGGCTGCCCAACTGGCCCAACCACATCGTTCACTGCGACTGGCACCCGGGCAACATGCTCTTCCGCGGCTCGCACGTGGCGGCGGTGATCGACTACGACGCGGCCCGCATTCAGCAGCGCGTCGTCGACGTGGCCAACGGAGCATTGCAGTTCTCCATCCTCGGCGGCGGCGATGATCCAGCCCAGTGGCCCGACTACATCGATGAGACGCGCTTCAAACGCTTCATCCGCGGCTACGACTCGGTGCCCGATCAGGTGCTCAGCCGGGCGGAGCTGCGCACCATTCCCTACCTGATGATCGAGGCCCTGATCGCGGAGAGCGTCATCCCCATAGCCGCCACCGGCGTTTTCGCGCGCATGGAAGGATTGCGCTTCCTGGCCATGGTCGAACGCAAAGTCCGCTGGTTGCAGGAACATGCTGAACACCTGGTCGCCACCGTGGACCAATAACTCCCGCCTCCGGGAGTGCCCCAGGAATTGTGCCGGAAGTGGCCGCGGATGTGCCTCTATCTGTCGCTGCTGCCGCTTACCTCGATCACCTCAGCAGAAAAATCCCTTCCGGGGGTTGACGTCCGGCTGGTTATATCGGTGGTTTGTAGTGGACAAAGATTCACCCCGCCACCCCGGGAGCGTGTATGCACCGCCTGATGCACTTCGGTTTGATGACCTTGATCCTGACGGTGATCGTCTATCTGCTGCTGGTCCCCCAGCAGGCGGCGATCTATCACAATCCCCTGGCGGTGGTCGGCCTGGGCATGATCGGGCTGGGCCTGTGCAAGATGGCACGCGAATGCAATTGGATGATGGATGACGGATGATCGATGAATTCCAGCACGCGATCACCCGCTATCTTCCATACATCATCCATCATCGATCATCCATCTCCCCGCCTCCCTCTCTCGCCCGATAACGCAACATCCGATAAATCAATCACTTGCACGGCGATTTCCTGCTGATCACCGTTAAGTGGGGTGTTTTCAAATGCCTATTGACGTTCGGCAGTTTTTCGGTTAACGTACACCGAACAGATTAGCCGATATTTTTCAAGACGCATGACAGCAGGAGACGAAACCATACGCGGCGAGGGCAGATCGACCCCAAGATGTTGGGGGCCGATGACACGCCCACTACTAGAAAGGCCGCATCATGGCAATCCCCCTGCTTCAGCTTGGTCCCGGCGGCGACTTCGTCACCCGCTACGAAATCCGCGGCACCCGTATGGTCAAACAGCCCCGGCAACTCGGCGAACGCGACCAGTCTCCGCCCCGCCGCCGCCCGGCGTTTCTTGCCCGCTTCCGAGGCCGCTCCGCTTCAACGCAACGTCCCCACATGGCTGCCGACAGCTTCGAGCACAGCCCCGATCCGCTGACCGAGCTTTGTTCCCCGGCCGTGTGGGCTGTCGTGATCACCTGGTTGACCGCCCAGTTGATCCAGTTGATCCAGTTGCAGCAGCAGCAGTCCACCCCCGCCCCCGGAATAGTCACCGGGATTGCCACCGAAACTGTCCCCACCACCACCTCCGCCCCGTTGCAGGAGACCAGCCATGTCCGTGACGCCGAACCTCACGCCCAAGCAGCTCAAGATCCTGACGCTCATCCGCGACACGCGCCTCTCGCGCGGCTATTCGCCGACGATGCAGGAGCTGGCCGAAGAGCTGAACGTCAGCAAGGTTACCGTTTTCGAGCACGTCGAAGCACTGATCAAAAAGGGCGCCCTGCAGCGCGACCCCAACAAGGCTCGCTCTTTAGTCCTGGCCCCCGGCTTGCAGTTGCCTGATGAGCAGCGCAACACCCGCCTGCCCCTGGTCGGCGCCATCGCCGCCGGCTCGCCCATCGATGCCGTGGAAGACCGTCAGCACCTAGACCTGGAAGCTCTTTTCGCACCGCCCAACGTCAACCTGGCTGCCATAACCTTCGTCCTGCAGGTCCGCGGCGACTCGATGATCAATGAGCACATTGCCGACGGCGACTACGTGGTCTGCGAAAAACGCGACACCGTCCGCAACGGCCAGACCGTCGTCGCCCTGCTGGACACCGGCGAAGCCACGCTCAAAAAATTCTACCGCGACGCCAAAACCGGCCGCATCCGCCTGCAACCGGCCAACGAAAAGTACGAACCGCTGTTCGTCGAACCCGACCAGATCCAGATCCAAGGCCTGGTCATCGGCGTCATCCGGACGTACTGAGGCAGGGGGTAGGGGGTAGGGAGTAGGGAGTAGGGAGTAGGCAGTGGGCAGTAGGGTTTAAGAAGCGACGCAATTCATCGCGTCGAACGACACCGAATGCTCCACCGTCGCCCCCCGTTTAGCCGCCGCGCCCACGCGGCGGTTCCCCTCTGGCGATGTTGTCATTCAAATAGGCTTCAATCGCCATACCAACTCTCCCTGGCAGTGCTCCCCTGGGCCTGAACGCCGTGTGATTGCTGGCCGCATACACCGTCACCATCCGATATGCTATAGACAATGACGGCCAATCCGCGGGATACCACAACGAACACACTTTACTATGGGGACAACCTCGCGGTGCTGCGCGAGCACATCAGCGATGAGTCGGTGGACCTGATCTATCTCGATCCCCCGTTCAATTCCAACGCCGATTACAACGTCCTGTTCGCCGAACGCGATCACTTTCAAAGATCAATGGGTTGGCCGTCGTGCGGGGAAACAGTAAAATCCAATGGTGTTTTCAATTTTGACTCGCAAGGGAATGCGAAAAGCTGATGCTTCAACAACTCAATCTGACATTTTCGCCACAGGCGGATTTTGCGGCATATGTTTTCCCCGAACCGCAATACCTGGGGGCCAAACACCAACTGGTCTCGTGGATCACCCGCTATATCCCCAGCGATGCGTCGATCGTTCTCGACGGCTTCGGCGGGTCGCAATCCGTTGCCTTCGCGATGAAGAAGATGGGCCTGCAAGTGCATACCAGCGATCTGATGTGTTACTGCCATCAGACGGGACAGGCCCTGATCGAAAACAAAAATGTTCGTCTCACGCCCCAAGACGTGGAGTTATTGTTCGCCGAAAATCCGCAGGCGGGATCGCTGATGCAAACGTTGTTCGAGGGTGTGTTTTTCGATCACGATGACAGCGCCCTGCTGGACCGTTTCCGGGCCAATGTTCAAACGCTTGCTTGTTCTTGTAAACAGGCCCTGGCGTTGTGTGTGATGAACCGCGCCCTGACGCGCAAGGTCATCATGGGGCATTTCGCCCATCTGCAGGCGATTCCCTACGCCAACAATCCCGATCGCGTTCGCCGCAATCCCAGCATCGCCCGGCCGATTCAAAATCTGTTTCTGGAATTACTGCCGGACTATCACGCGGCGATCTTCGACAACGGCCGAGACAATCGCTCATATGCCGGGAACATCCTCGAACTTTTGCCGGCACTATCCAACGTCGATCTGGCTTATTACGATCCGCCATATTGCAACAGCCACTCGGATTACCAGGCGTTCTACCATCTTCTGGAAACATTCGTCGAATACTGGCCGGACAAGCAATTCCGCGGCGGAACCAAGCGCTATCATCCGCCCCGGTACAGCGGCTTCGACAAAAAAAAGGACGTTCGGGAATCCCTCCACCGCCTGTTTCAGGCCTCGGCGGATATTCCCACGGTCATGATGAGCTACAACTGCCGCTCTTATCCCGACATCAACGGCCTGGTGGAGATCGCCCAACGCTATCGCCACGTGGATGTGAAAGAAAAAGAGTACCGACAATCGCGCGGCGGCAAAGGATCGGTGGCCGGCAGCCGGGAATATCTGCTCATCTGCGGAAAATGAAATGACGAACTTCGACCAGTACAAGCGCCTCTTTGACACGGATGATCTGGGGACGCTGACGCGAACCGCCGAAGGGTTATTGTGGCTGAAGTTGAAATCACTGTCGCGGGTGGAATTTCTCGATCCGCTCTGGAACGACTGGGGTTTGCCGCCTGTCAAAAAGACCTCGGAGAAATTCAGGCGATTGTTCACGGAATCTGTGACGGATACCGCTTTGGCGCTGAAGAAGGTGGATACGTTTATTCGGAGCCATATGTCCGTGTTGTCGGAAGAGCGGGAAGAAAGTCTTGTCAGCGAGTTGTATAAAGTCCGTCACTTCGATTGGGGCGGCGATTATAAGAATGCGCTCGACAAATATCTCGTGGACAGATATGTGAAGGAATATTCATCCTTCGACACCATCACGGATAAACTGGAAACTGAAATTCCAAGAGCCGTTTACGGTTATGTCATATGCAGTTGGTACAACCACTGGTCCACGATTCTGATTGAAAACATCTTCAAGAAGCATCCGAAAGTTCTCCCGGCGCTGGGAAAAATCAAAAAAGTCGATTTCTTTCTGGACGATGTTCCGTTCGACCTGAAAGTCACGTATCTTCCTGTGAATTTTGTGGAATGTTGCCGCAAGGAACGTGGAATGAAATCGGAGGTCTCCGAACTGAAGGCCGCCGCCAAACGAATCGGCATTCCGTTCGCGGCAAATGGACGACAGAAAGATATTCAGCATGAATTGGTGGAACGATTGCGGGACAGCAGTAATCCGCTGGGCAAACAAACGGTGGACGCCGTCTATTCTTTTCGGCGGGAATTGACGCAGCATTGCATCGCCGATCCGAAACCTTTGCTTCAAAACCTGTATGAAGAACAAGGCGAAATGCGATTTGACGCCTCAAACCGCTTGTTTCTGATTCTGGTGGACGAGACGGACTTCGACGCATCGTGGAAACTGAAGCGTAACGTCGAATTACTGACATCCGCCATTAACGCATATGTGGATGGTTTCAATCGTGGACGTGTTGAACAGATGAAAGTGTCGTTCAGCCACAAAGCGAAACCCGGCGTGTATCAGGCGATCTCGGACGCAGTGTTTGTCGTCCGATCCTGACCCTATGATAGTTGGTCATATTACGCAGCTTATCGGTGGGATGTTGCCGTTGATAAGCCGCAAACACCGGACTTACTATTCGGCGATAAAGCATAGTTAAGGCTGTTCGGCGCGGCTGCTCGTCAGGCCCGACGAGTCTTTCCGGGGGTGAACCGACTTCCGGGGACGGCGAATGAGGCAGGTTATCGGATGCTACTTCCCATAATCACCCCACAGCGCCGGGGCGGTCGATGTCTATCTACAGCATGACCGATGCGAGTCAAACATCGTCTGCGCCTTGTTTGCGGGTGGCCCTGCTGACCACGCCCAGCGGGCTGGACACTTGCGGGCACCTGGTCAGGCATCTGAGAGTGGCGGGGATTCTGATTGACTATGGTCCGTGGGGAAGGCGGCCTCAGGCTTGGATGGGGCGGATGTGGCGCGGGTTGCGGCACGGTTTTGATCTGTTGCGCAAGCCATCGCCGTTCGCCTGGAGCGGTCTGGGTGTGCCGGTGGCGTGGACGGCCAACATCAACAGCGAACATGCCCAGCGGATTCTGCGGCGATGGTCGTGCGATCTGGGCATCATCGTCGGCGGCCGCATCGTCAAGCGCAGCACGTTCGCCATTCCGCGGCTGGGCACGATCAACAAACACTCCTCGCTGCTGCCGCGGCATCGCGGACTGGCGGCTGAGTACTGGTGCCTCTATCACGAAGACCTCGACGCACTGGGCGTAACGGTTCACTTTGTGGATGACGGCTGCGACAGCGGGCCGATCCTGTTGCAGCGTCCGATGAACCTGAGCCGCGGTGACACCCCCGGAAGTTTAAGGCAACGCAGTGAAGAGCTGGGACGCGAGGCGATCGTGGAAGCGGTGCGCCTGATCGAGCAGACTGGCACGCGCGGCATCACGCAGAACGAAACGCTGGCCACCATCAACGGCAAACCCACGCCGCGGACCGACCAGGAGCTGGCACGGCGACTGCCGCAGTTGTGGAGCAAGTACGCGGCATGAAGTTCATCATCACTCTGGACACCGAGGCGGACGATCAGTGGTCGTCCGCCAGCAGGCTGGCCACGCGGAATCTTTCGTTTTTGCCGCGTTTTCAGGCACTTTGCGAGCGCTACGGCTTTCCGCCGACGTACCTGTGCACGTGGGAAGTGGTGCACGCCCGCGACTTCGAGCGCACGCTCAACGACTGGCAGCAGCGCGAAGCGTGCGAGGTCGGGGCGCATCTGCATCCCTGGTCCAATCCGCCTTACGAGCACGATCCGGAGCACGCCCCCGGAAGCAAGACCTATCCCAGTGAGCTTCCGATCGACGCCTTCCGCCAGAAGATGCTGATGCTGAGCGAATCGATTCGCCGCCGCACGAGCCAGGCTCCGCGCAGCTATCGCGCCGGGCGTTGGGGTTTCTGCGCTGAGCACGTGTCGGTGCTCAACGATCTGGACTACTGGTGCGATTGCTCGGTGACGCCGCTGACCAGTTGGCAGGAGCACATCGGGGCGCAGGCGGGCGGACCGGATTTTCGTCGAGCGGGCGTGGAGCCGTATTTTCTGAATCAGGCCGACGTATGCGTCGCGGGAGAATCCATGCTGCTGGAAGTTCCGGTGACGATCCTGAACACGCACCCGCTGGGCTTGCGCGTGCCGCGCTGGCGGCTGCTGCGTGGCGTGGGCAAGCGATTGAAATTGTGGCGCGAGCCGCAGTGGCTTCGGCCCTGGCCCCACGGCAGCGGCGAGGAGCTGATCCGGGTGTACGAAGCTGCCAAATTCCGCGGCCTGCCGATGGTGGAGATGATGTTCCACTCCAGCGAGCTGATGCCGGGCGGCTCACCGTTCTGGCCGGACGAGGCGGCGGTGGAGCGGCTGTATGTCATGCTGGAGAAGCTGTTCGCCCATGCCGCCAACGACGATGCCCAAGGCATGACGCTGCGGCAGTTCGCCGAGGACTATCGCGCGGTGCGTGTTAGGCCGCAATTGCCCGAACGCTGGGCTGCGTGAGTTGATCGTACACATCGCAGATTTTTTTCATGCGTGCGGCAAAGCTGTAGCGCTGCTCGATCCATTGGCGAGCCGCAGTGGTGTCGGGCGGGGCGTGCAGGGCGCTGCGGATGGTGGGGGCCCATTGTTCGCTGCGTTCCGGATCAAGCAGCACGCCGAGCCGCCCGCGGTCGAGCAGTTCACTGACGCCGCCGACGTCGGTGGCCGCCACCGGCACGCCCAGGGCCATGGCCTCCAGCAGCACGTTGGGCAACCCCTCGGTGTGTGACGGCAGCAGCAGCAGGTCGAACAGGGCGTAGAACGGGCGCACGTCCTTCTGCCAGCCGTGCCAGGTGATGCGGTCGAAGACGTCGCGGCGTCGGGCCTGCGCTTCGAGCGCATCACGTCGCGGGCCGTCACCCACCAGGTGCAGATGAGCTTGCGGTAACTGCGTCAACAGATCGATGGCGCGATCCACGCCTTTTTCCACGCTGAACCGTCCGATGACGCCCAGGTGCAGGTCGTCGCCGCCACGCTTTTTGCGTCGGGCGAATGCGTAATCCGCGGGTTCGATGGCGTTGGGCACGTAACTGAGGCGATGCTCGGAGATGCCGAGCTTGCGGCAATGCTCCAGCAGCGGAGGGCTGACGGCTATGACGTGGTCGTAGCCGCGCATGGCAAGGTTATCGACGTGGTAGTAAACGCGGGTGCGGGCCGATTCGCGGGTGAAACCGTGAGCTGTGGTGACCAGCTTCATGGGATGCAGCTTGCGCAACATCAGGCCCAGCAGGTCGGACTTGTAGTCGTGGCCGTGCCAGATGGCGACGCGGTGCTGACGGCAAAGCTGAAGCAGTTGCTGCACGGCCGAAAGATCGATGGGGCCGCGCTCGGGGATGGTGACCAGATCAGCGCCGTGGAGGCGGGCGGTGTCCCGGATGGTTTCGATGCCGGGGTCGTCCATTGGATACAGATACGCACAGAGCATGGGATAGCGCTGCGGATCGACGTAGCGCGGCGAGCGCAGGATGGTCTTGTCCGGACCGCCGCCGCTGCCGCTGACGACGCGAACGTGCATGATGGGTTGTGCCCTGATTGTCATGGGCCTTGCCCCGTTAAACCATGAATCCCGGGCAGGTGGCGCAGCCGTTGTTTTCCGCCTGTTCATCGGTCAGCGTGCGGCGGAAACTGCGGCGGGCCATACGATATTTTTTGCCGTTCCATATTCTGCCCAGCGACTGCTGAAACACGTTGCCCATGTCCTCGCCGGGCTCGAAGGAGCCGCAGCAGGTCGAGACGTTGCCATCCCAGTTGATGACGATCTGCCGCCACAACCAGTCGCAGAAGTGCTCCTTGTATCCGTTGTAGCGGGCGCTGCGGTAGGTGCCCTCGAGCATCTGGTCGTAGCTGGACAGGCGATAATTCGGATCGCTGGGCAGCCAGCGGTTGAGCATGTCCTTCTGCTTCTGCTCGACCACGTCGTCGGCCAGTCCGAGGCTGATCAGGTTCTTGTCCTTGGCTGCAAAGCGCACGTTGGCGGAGGGCATCGAGAAGATCGGCTTGCAGCCCAACGACGCAGCCAGCTTGCGGAACGCTTCGATTTCGTGCTCGTTCTGCTTCATCACCACGAAGTTGAGCTGCAACTGCGGCGAGCTGCTGCCAAGACGATCGCGGGTATCGATGATCCGGCGGATCTTTTCGACCGCCTCGTCGAAGCGCTTGCCCGGCTGATACATCTCGTAAGTCTGCTGAGTAGCCCCGTGCAGCGAGCAGGTCATCAGGTCCAGGCCGGACTCGACCAGCAATTCAGCTTGTGTTTTGCCATCTTCGCGCACGGCATCGGGCTTGAAGGCGTGCAGGTTGGAGCTGATGTAGGTCCAGATGCCGCGCTGGTGGGCATAGCGGATCATGCGATAGATGTCAGGCACGATCAGCGGATCGCCCCACATGGACAAGTCGAGGGCCACCAGGTGCCCCTGGAAGCGGTCGATCAAAGCTGTGAAGTTTTCGTAGCTCATCTTGCCCTTGGGCCGGCCCTGCAGACCGATGCCGGTGGGGCAGAGCTGGCAGTGGGTGTTGCAGATGTTGGTCGATTCGATCTTCATCTTGTAGGGCCGGCCGAGCACACGTTCGGTCTTGAGCGCGAACTGGATGTTGACCAGGGCGATGTTGATCAGCTTGGCCGGCGTCAGGTAGTGGCGATTGCGGGCCAAGTGCGACCAGGCGCGCAGAATCCAGGGGCGCGGCGCGGGATCACGGCCACAAGTAGCG
Source organism: Phycisphaeraceae bacterium (assembly GCA_020849625.1). GTDB lineage: Bacteria > Planctomycetota > Phycisphaerae > Phycisphaerales > Phycisphaeraceae > JADLFV01. The sequence goes on along the minus strand of JADLFV010000068.1, from coordinate 65,401 downwards.
CTCGCTTCGCCGCAAACACTTCCGGGGGAGGCACAGGTGACGGAATCGGTGCATGCGGTCACGTCGGATTCTCCAGAAGTCGGGGCTGGGGCATGGGGAAGCTGAAGCGGTTGCGACTGTCCTCCAGTTCTTCCTGCTGCGGCTGACGCAGGGCGGCGATGCGGCGATCGATTACCCCCGGCAGCACGCCGGCCACCACCAGCATCAACCAGGGCAGCTCGAAGGTCTCCAGCGACAGGAAGATGCCGTCGAAGGCGAAGATGATCAGCGAACTCTGCACCGCCAGGCAAAGGTACTGCGCCTCGGTCAGTTGCCGCGCCGCGACGGCGCTGCTGTCGCTGTCGGGGTCGTCGTCATTGGGAGTGGATTGGCATTCAGCCGCGACATGCAGGGCGGCTTTGCGGGCGGCGCCCAGTCGCACGATGGACCAGCCCAACAGGGCGAGGTAAGCGAGCGCGGCGGGAATGCCGCTGTCGGCGGCGATCTGCAGATACTGATTGTGAATGGTCCTGCCGCTGCGGTCGGCTCCGTAGTTGTGGCTGTACGTGTTGCTGTTGCGCAGGCCGGCGCCGAAGACCGGATGTTCCCAGGTTATCTGCCAGGCGGCGTTCCAGGACTCGAAGCGCGACTGGGCGGATTTATCCTGCCGGTACTGTCGGGTGGAGAGAAACTCTTCGCGGATCTCGTCGCCCGCCAGGCTGAACAGCACGACCACGACGATCGGGGTGATCACCAGCACGTGCCGCCGCGGCCGGTGCCGCCACGCCAGCCACAGCAATCCCACGATGCCCGCCAGCATGGCGCCGCGCGAGTAGGTGAGCATGATGGCCTGGATCAGCACCAGGGCGATACCCACTGCAACAAAACGTCGCGCCCAGAGCAGACGCGCATCGCGGCCGGGCGTCATGGCCAGGGCATAAGCCAGCGGCAATCCCATGGCCAGCATCAAGCCCGCGCCATTGTTGTCCAGGCCTCCGTAGCCATAGTGGAACACGTCCAAGCGGGCGTTCTGGAACATGTAGAGGTAATTGATTTCGTAAGCGATGTAGCCCAGGCACATGGCGGTGGCGACGATCACCACGCGCACCTGCCAGAGGTGCTCAATGATGAAGGTGGCGATCAGGGCGATCAGCATCACCTTGACGAAATCCACCGCCCAGCTCTGGGCGACGCCGGGATCGTAGGCGGTGACCACGCTGGTCATCACCAGCATGCCGTAAACCATCATGAGGCTGGCGGTGGCGTTCAAGCGGCCGCGACGGAACAGGCGCGGGAAGTTCACCGCCACCGTCAGCAGCACAATCACCGCCGCGATCAGCGACCAGCGCACCTCCATGGGCAAAGCCCACTCCCACAGGAATTGCGGGCGCAGCACGGCCAGGATGTAGTAGAGCAGCACCGCCCAGAACGGGTGAATCAAGCCTCCCAGGCCGCCGCCCAGCGTCAACAGGCATAGAAAGATGAATTGCTTCACGCGCAGTCACCCAGTAGAGCGAACTCCACAGGTGACATCGACACGATCGTTACGACCCTTAAGGACGGCAAAGTCGCTCAGACCGAAGCGTGTGCCGCAGCAGCGATATGGGCCAGGGATTCAACGGCATATCGGACGTCGTCGTGAGTCAGGAAGGGCCCGAAGCTGAAGCGCGTGGTGCCGCTGTGCGCGAGCGTGCCCAAGGTGCGGTGGGCGTGGGGGGCACAGTGGATGCCGCTGCGGGTCAGCAGCCCGAACTGCTGCTCGAGTGCGTTGGAGAGGTCCAGCGGAGCGTCGTAGCCCTCGATTCGCACGGAGAAGACGCCGCAGCGATGCTCAACGGTCCGGGGCCCGAAGAGGGTCAGCCCCTCGATGTCGCGCAGGCCGGCGAGCATGATCCGCATCAGCTCGCACTCGTGACGCCAGACCTCTTTCACGCTGCGCTGCAGCAGCCAGTTGATCCCTTCGGACAGGCCGATCAACCCGATGGCGTTGTGACTGCCGGCCTCGAAGCGGTCGGGCAGGAAGTCGGGCTGCACATCGCGTTCGCTGACCGAGCCGGTGCCGCCTTCGCGCACGGGGATCATGCGCTGCTCGAAGCCCGGGCGGATGTAGAGCACGCCGGTGCCCAGCGGGCCGAGCAATCCCTTGTGACCGGGAGCAGCCAGCAGATCCACGTGAAGCTGCGCCAGGTCGATCGGCACGTGACCCAGCGACTGGGCGGCATCGACGCAGTACGCGATGTCATGCTCTTTGGCGATCTGCCCGATCTGGGCGATCGGCTGCAGGGTGCCGCTGACGTTGGAACCGTGCACGATGGCGATCAGGCAAGTCTCGGGCGTGATCGCTTGGCGGATGTCATCGGGATCGACTAAACCATTCCGGGGGTCGCAGGGCACGCGGGTCTGCGTGATCCGCGGGTCGCTGGCGCACAGGGCGTTGAACGGTCGCAGCACAGAGTTGTGATCGAGGTCGCTGGTGATCAGATGCCGCCGGCCGGTGCGGGCCATGACCGTGCCACGGATGGCCAGGTTTAACGAGTCGGTGGTGTTGAGGGTGAAGATGACCTGCTGCGGCTGCTGTGCATCGGCCCCGATCAGCCTGCACAGGCGGACGCGGCAGTTCTGCATGAGGGTGGCCGACTCGCGGGCTTCAGCATATGCCCCCCGGCCGGGACTGGCGCCCAGATGCAGCGCGTAATGCTGCATGGCCTGCACCACTTCCGGGGGCTTGGGGAAGCTGGTGGCCGCGTTGTCCATGTAGATTCGACGAGTCACGATCGAAAGTCCTCTTCTCTGCCCCCAACAGTTACCCCCCCCACGGGGTCCATGACAACCCACGGGGGCAAAAACTCGAAATCCGAAACTCGAAACTCGAAATAAACTCAAAACTCGAACAGGAAAAGCCGTACCAGGGTGAACTTTGGGGTTTGGGATTTATTTCGAGTTTCGAGTTTCGAATTTCCCGCCTGGCGGGTCATACCCCGCGAGTGCATCATAGCCACCTTGCGTGCTCGCCGCTGCCCTGGCGCTGGGCCCGGTATTCGCTGGGACTGCAACCGATGCGGCGATGAAACTGGCGGGAAAAATAGTACGGATTGTCGAAGCCCACCGCATAAGCCACCTGCTGCACGGAGGCGGAAGACTCGCTGAGGATGACGCAGGCCCGGGCGATGCGCTGATCGATGACGTAGCGCATGGGACTGCTGTTGACCGCCTGGGCGAACAGGCGCGAGAGCTGCCGCGGCGAGGTGCAGGCGATCTTGGCCAGTTGCTCGATGCTGATCGGCTCGGACAGATGCTCGCCGATCCAGCGCTGCAGGCGTTGGATCGTCTCCAGTTGAGCGGGGGCTGGGTGCAGTTGCAGCAATTGCAGGCGGCGGATCATCAGGCCCAGCGCCCCGTGCAGCAGGTGCGAGCACAACTGAGGCCCGGCGGTTTCCTGCACCACCAGCATCTCCATCCAGCGCTGCCGGATGACCTCGTCCAGTCCCAGGCGCACCCGCAGCATGTCGCCGCCAGCCTCGCGCAAGGCATTGAGGTAAGCGACCGCTTCAGAGCCGTCGAAATGAGACCAGACGATGTCCCAGGGCTGCTGCTGGTCACTGCCGTAACCATGGGGCACGCCCTTCTCAAACAGCAACAGTGAGCCGGTCTGAGCATCGACTTTGCGATCATTGCTGCGTGCCCAGCCTCGTCCGCCGATGACCCAGATGATCAGGTTGTCCTTGGGCTGATCGCGCTCAGTCAGGTGACTGGGAAAATGATGAAAATGTCCGACATGAAACACTTTAAGAGATTCCAGTTCCATGACGGCTCTCCATCATACCGAATCGGGCGATGGCAGGAATGTCTATCTGATTGACCATTGCGGTCATGGTCAACAGGGCAGAATCATTCTAACTTTTCAGCGTCATCCAAGCACGCCCGGAGCGACCCCTATGCTGACCGCCACGAGCAACCGCCTCACCCTGACAGCCCAGCAGTTGGCTGACTACGACAAGGACGGCTACCTGATCGTGCCCCGCCTGTTCAACGAGCAGCAGGTGGAGCGCACCCGCCGCTTCTTCGACGACCTGGCTGAACGCAACGAGCCGGTGCCCGGGCACTGGACGCCCGATCCCTCCAGCGCCACCATCGGCAAAGACGACCCCCTGGCCCGCTATCCACGGGTGCTGCACCCGCACCGCTTCGACGACTGGTCCAGGCGCATGATGCTCGACCCGCGCGTGGGCCATGTGCTGGAGCAACTGTTCGCCGAAGAGGCGGTCGCGTGCCAGAGCATGTACTACTTCAAGGCCCCCGGCTCACGCGGCCAGGCCCTGCACCAGGACAATTTCTACCTCGAAGTCACACCCGGCAACTGCATTGCCGCCTGGACCGCCATCGACCGCGTGGATACCGAAAACGGCGGCCTCATGGTCGTGCCCGGCACGCACAAAATCGACCTGATCTGCCCCGATCAGGCGGATCTGACAAGGAGCTTCACCACCCACCTGGTCAACCCGCCCAAGGGCATGAAGGCCGTGCCCGCGGACATGCAGCCCGGCGACGTACTGTTCTTCAACGGCTCGCTGATCCACGGCTCCGGGCCCAACCGCTCCAAGGACCGCTGGCGGCGATCCTTCATCTGCCACTACATGCCCCGCTCCAGCCACACCGTCGCCAGGTTCTACCTGCCCATCCTGGCCTTCGACGGCAGCGAAATCAGCTATCAGGCCAGCACCGGTGGCGGCCCCTGCGGCTACGAGGGCGACTTCGTCAAGCCGTTGACCTACCACTGAGGCCCGCCTGGAAACGGGAAATTCGAATGACAAAATCCGAATGACGAAACAATGTCGAAATTCCAATGACGAAGACCAAACTCGGAGCATTCGTCATTCGAACATTGATTCGTCATTCGAATTTCGTCATTCGAATTTCCGCCGCTTCAGCGGCAGCTTGACCGTCCCCACCCGGACGGGGACAATGATCTGCCCGCCCACAGGTCCGTTTTCCCCCTGGTCCGAGGTGATGCCGATGACCGCCAGAGCGATGCTCGCCGCGTCCGTCATGTTATTGCTGCTTAGCCTGTTGATTTCCTGCAAAGACAGCGGCTCAAAAATGAACCGCGCCCCGGCTGCTCCGCCCGCTGCTTCCTTCACCGGGCCGGCTTACCTGCGCGAAACTGTCGGCTCCATGGTCAGCATCCGCGATTTCCAGCCCCTGCTGGTCAGCAACTTCGGCCTGGTCGTCCTGCCCCCCGGCAGCAACACCGGCTCGGCCCAGGTGCCGCCCTACCTGCGGCAGAAGCTGATCAACGACATGCGCAAGCGCGGCTTGGGCTCGGCGCGGCTGGGGGCGATGGATATGTCACCGGCGCGCGTGCTGGCTGACCTGGATACCGCGGTGGTCGTGGTCTATGGCTTCATCCCGCCCGGGGCGGTGGCCGGGACGCCCTTTGACGTGGCGGTGGCCGCCCTGGACAGCGACACCGACACCACCAGTCTGGCTGGTGGAAGACTGTGGACCACCGACCTGGCTGCCGGCGGCGCCAACTCCGCCAACATGTACCTGCGCCCCCTGGCGGAAGCCAAAGGCCCAACCTACATCAATCCATTCGACGATCGGCCCGACGAGCAGCGGCAACTGGACTTCCGCCGCCGTGCCTTGATCGTGGCCGGGGGCACAGTGACCCAGTCCCGCCCCATCACGCTGGTGCTCAACCAGGCCAGTTGGTCGCGCAGCCGCCTGATCGCCGACCGCATCAATGCCCGCTTCAGCGTAACCACCGACGAACAGGAGATCGCCCAGGCCCAGACCGATCTGATCATCCAGTTGAACATTCCCCTGCGTTTTGCCGGCAATCCCGCCCAGTTGGTGAACCTGGTCACCCATCTCTACATCGAAAGCGGCACCGGCTTCGAAACGCAGCAGGCGGCACGGCTGGCGGAGCTGATCCGCGACGATCCCGACAACGAATCCAAAACTGCGGACGTGCTGCTGTGCTGGAAGGCCATGGGCCGGGCCATCATTCCCGTGCTGCGCGAGCACTACAACTCGCCGATCGCTTCGCTGCGTCTGGCGGCCCTCCAGGGCGGAGCATGGCTGGGCGATCAGCAGGCGGGCGACCCTCTGTGCGAACTTGCCCGCATCGGCGACTCCGCCACGCGCATCGCGGCCGTCGAGGCCCTGGTCAATCTGCCGCGAAACCTGAGCGTGACTTCCGCCCTCAATAAGCTGCTCGATGACGATGACCTGCAGGTGCGCCTGGCCGCCTACGAATCGCTCTCTGCCAACAGCGACGAAACCATCGGCCGCACCGTGATCAGCGATGACAATGGCGTCAAATACCTGATTGATCGCGTCAACTCCGAAAAGCCGTTGGTTTACATCACGCCCCACGGCATACCGCGCGTGGTGATCTTTCAGCCCGATCTGAGCCTGCGCGCCCCCATGCTGGAGAGCATGTGGAAGGACAAGCTGATGCTGCGGCTCGATGGCGAAGATGACGCGCCCGGCCCGCTGCAGGTTTACTACCGTGAAGCGCCCGGCGATGAGCCCAAGCAACTCAAAGCCCAGCCCCTGGTCGCCACGTTGGTTTACCTGATGGGACACCAGCCCTCCATGGATCAGCCGCAGGAAGGCCTGGACCTGACCTTCGGACAGGTGGCCGACACGCTCTATCAACTCTGCCGCGATGGCGCGATCCCGGCCCCGATCGAGGTCCGCAGCAGTCCGCTGGCCCGCCTGGTGGAGGAAATTCCCCAGCAGGCCCCGCAGGTGCGACCCGAGTCCGCCGCGGCCGCCGACGAGACCGTTCCCAACGCCCCGGCTAACCCGTAAGCCTCTTTCTCGGCCGTGCTTGTGGCAATCCGCCGCCGAGCGGATACACTCTGTCTGATGCAGTGGAGGACAAGGAAATTGAAGGCTCGCCCTTCCTTAGGTCGATTCTTGACTAAGTTGGACATGGAGGTCCGCTGAATGCGTCTGGCCAAGCTTACACTCGCCGGTTTCAAGTCGTTCGCCAACCGGACCGAGATTCCCTTCGATCCGCCCATCGTCGGCATTGTCGGGCCCAACGGCTGCGGCAAAAGCAATATTGTCGATGCCATCAAATGGGTCCTCGGTGAGCAGTCGGCCAAGAGCCTGCGCGGCGGGGCCATGATGGACGTGATCTTCAACGGATCCGCCACCCGCAAACCCTGCGGCATGGCCAGCGTGACGTTGACCTTCGATAATCCGGTGATCAAAGACAACGGGTATCGGGTATCGGGTATCGGGTATCGGGAGGAAGCTGATGGTCCCGAATCCACGCAGAAGCTGCAGGCTGAGCCGTCCGGCGAAGCCTCGGATGCAAAATCCGAAACCCGAAACCCGATACCCGATACCCGACCCTCCCGCGCTCTGCCCGTCGATCTGGACACCGTGGCCGTCACCCGCCAGCTTTTCCGTGACGGCACCAGCGAGTACCTGATCAACGGCCGCCGCGTCCGCCTGCGCGACATCCGCGAACTGTTCATGGACACCGGCATCGGCACCGACGCTTACAGCGTCATCGAGCAGGGCAAAGTCGCCCAGATGCTTGACTCCAATCCCGAGCAGCGCCGCGTAATCTTCGAGGAGGCGGCCGGGATCAGCCGTTTCAAGGCCCGCAAGAAGGAAGCCGCCCGTCACCTGGAAAAGACCGAGCAGAATCTGGCCCTGGTCCGCACCCGTTTGGAAGACACCGAGCGCCGCCTGCGCAGCGTCAAGATGCAGGCCGCCCGCGCCCGCTCATTCCAGGAACACACGCAGCGCCTGCACGAACTGCAACTGGTTGACTCACTCTGCGAGCATCACCGCCTGCAGACGCAGTTGGCTGCCTTGGCTGATCAACTGGAGCAGGCCGAGGCCGACCGCGCCCGCGCCGCCCGGCAACTGAAGGAACACGAGGACGCCATCGCCGACGCTCAGCTTGCCCGTGAAAGCGTGCAGCGCAAGCGTCAGCAACTCGATCAGGACCGCCTGCATGCCCAAAGCGCCCGCGAACAGGCTGAGCAGCGCCGCCAGTTCGCCCTCAGCCAATTGGAGCAGGTCCGCCAGCAGATCGAGCGCGACACCCGCCGCCTCGCGGAGTTGACCGAACGCCGCGACCAACTGATCGGCGACCAGAAGCGCCAGCAGGAAGAACTGGTTCAACTTCAGCAGAAACAGCAGGAATCCAACCAGCGCCTGGAAACCGCCCAGGGCGAGCACCGCGATCTTCAGCATCAGCTCAACGAACAGCGGGCTCATTTGGAGGATGAAAAGGCCGGCGTCCTCGACCTGATGCGGCAAACCTCGCAACTGCACAACGAAATCCAGTCGCTCAACCGCTTCGAGCAGAGCCTGGTCAACACCCGCGAAAAGCTCGACCAGCGCGTGCGCCAGATCACCGACAACCTCGAGGAACTTCTGACCGCCCGCGATCAGGCGTACAGCAAGCAGCAGGATGCCACCCGCCTGCTGACCGCTGAAACCGCGGAGCTGGAAAAGCAGCGCAGCCTCGCTGAGAAATTCAGCGCCGAGCAGCGCCAACTGTCCGAGTCCCTGGCCAAAGCCAAAGAGCAGCGCAGCGCCCTGGACTCCCGCCGCGCCCTGCTGCAGGAGATGCAGGACAACCAGGAAGGCGTCGCCGACCCGGTCAAGGCTGTATTGGCAAGAGCCTCCACGAATGACCAGAGCGAACACGATGCGTTCCACTTTGTGCGCGGCTTGCTGGCCGACCTGATTGAAACCGACGTCGCCAGCGCCGCATTGGTCGAAGCTGCACTCGGCGATTTCCAGCAGGCCCTGGTGGTCGATCGCCTGGCTGACGTCTGCTCCGACAACGGCGGCCGCAGCGCCATCAACGCCCTGGCCGGCCGCGTCAGCTTCGTGGCCATCGATCAGCCGCCGCTGCCCAATCTGGTCAGTGATGATCGTTTCCATCGCGTCGGGGCGGGCAAGCTGGTCAAGCTCGAGTGCGTGATCGATCGCATTCGCTTCCCGCAGTGGCTGGCGCCGGTGGCGTGGCGATTGCTTGGGCGCACGCTGGTGGTGCGCCGACTGGATCAGGCGCTGATGCTGCGGGCGGTGCTGCCCAGCGGTTACCGATTCGTGACCGAGACCGGCGAACTGCTGGAAACCGACGGCCGCGTCTTTGCCGGGCCCATGAACGCAGGCACATCCTCCGTCGGCCTGATCAGCCGCCGCAGCGAACTGGCTGCGCTGCAGGAGCAGTTGACCCGGCTCGACACGGTGATCGCTGAGGACCAGCAGAAGCTGAGCAGGATCGGCGACCATGCCGCTCACGTCGAGCGGGTCTGCGACAAGCTGCGGCAGTCAATCAACGACGCCCGCTCCATCCAGGTGGAGTTGTCCAGCCGCATCGAAAGCCTCAGCGCCCAGGTGCGCAACCTGGAAAAAGAGCAACCGGTGCTGGCCAGCGAAACCGAGCAGGTGCACCGCCAGTTGCGCGATGCCGACAGCCAGCGGGCCGCCCATCGCGGTCAGGCCATTCTGCTGGAGCGTGACAGCGAGGCCGGCCGCCGGCGCATCGCGGAACTCGAGGATCGCATCAGCGCCGATCAGCAGGCGGAAGAGCAGGCCCGCGAGCAGGTGACCAACCTGCGGGTGGAAGTCAGCAAGCTGGCCGAGCAGACCGCCGCCGCCCAGCGCCAGGTGCGCCAGTTGGAAATCGCATCCGCCGACGTGCTGCGTCATCACAGCCTGCTGGAAGAACAACTCGGCGGATACCACGGCCGCATCGCCGAACTGGAAGCCACCCGCGATGCTGCCGCCCAGCAGGTCGCTGAATCCGATGCCGCTCTGCAGGAACTGGTCACCTTCTGCGAGCTGGCCCAGCGCGACATGGACAAGGCCGAGTCGGCGCTGAACGAACTGCGTGAGCAACTGGACGATCACCGCGCCGCGGTGGAGGCCGCCGACGAAGCGTTGCATCAGCACCAGGTGCGCCGCCGCGAACTGGAAGTGAAACTCGAATCAGTCAGCCAGCGTGCGATGGATCAGTTGCAGCTTGATCTGGCGGCCGCGTACCGGGAGAAGATCGAGGCCGGGGCCGTGGCGGAGCTGGAAACGCACGATCCGCAGATTGTCGAAGAGATCGAGCAACTCAAGGGCAAGATCCAGCGCCTGGGCAACGTCAACCTGGACGCCATCGCCGAGCAGGATCAGCTCGAAGCCAAACAGACCGATCTGTCCGACCAGGTGGTTGACATCGAAACCGCCTGCCGCAAGCTGACCGCCCTGATCGATCAGATCAACAACGACTGCCGCACGCGCTTCGAGAAGACCTTCCACGAAGTGCGCGAAAACTTTGCCGGCAACAACGGCCTGTTCCGCAAGCTGTTCGGCGGCGGCAAGGCGGACATCATCATGCAGGCCGACGAACAGGGCAACGTCGATATGCTCGACAGCGGTATCGAGATCATGGCCAAGCCGCCCGGCAAAGAGCCCTGCCGTCTCAGCCAGCTTTCCGGCGGTGAAAAGACCATGGCCGCGGTGGCGATGCTGCTGGCGATCTTCAAGACCCGCCCCTCGCCCTATGCCATCCTCGACGAAGTCGATGCCGCCCTGGACGAGGCCAACGTCGAGCGCTTCTGCGACGTGATCCACAGCTTCCTGGACACTTCGCACTTCATCGTCATCACCCACAACAAGCTGACCATGCAGGCCTGCGATCTGCTCTACGGCATCACCATGCAGGAGCGCGGCGTGTCCAAGCGGGTCAGCGTCCGCCTCGACCAGGTCGGCGCCGACGGCCGCATCGCCCAGGATGCGATCGACGCCCCCCCGGAAGATGAGCAAGTGTTGGAAGAGGTCGCCGCCTGAAAGCGCCGCGACTCTTCGCAGCGTTCACTTTTCCGCCAATTCCACGCTCAGCTTCGCCCCCGGGCTGGGCGGGGCTTTGATCGTCAATTGGCGCCCGTCATTGAGTTGCACATGCCAGGTCATGGCGTTCACCGGCTGCACCGAGTCCAGCAGTCCCTTCTGCCCGGATTTCAGCGGCAAAAACAGCGTCAGGTACTGCACCGTGCCGCCGCCTGATTTGAAATGCTGCAGCGTGGTGGCGGGCTGAGGAGTGGCCAGGACTTTCCAGCCGAGAATCTCCGGCGACTGCTGGGCGCTGGTGGTCTTGATGGTCAGGTCTTTGCGATCCAGCGGCACGATCTGCAGGTTGGGCTGATCGGCATCGGCGGTGGTCAGCGTCAGCTTGTCGTCGGCGATGACGGTGTGCGTGCTGTCCAGGTGCCAGCGGGCGTCGTACTGATGCGACTGGCCGTCCCTGGAAATCAACGTGTCGGCCACCAGGAAAATGTCGGGCTTGAAAAACAACACGCGGCGATAGTGCGTGGCGGGCGTGTCCCAGCCCTGGCCGAAGTCGCTGCCCTTGCCGTAGGGGTAGGCGTTGGAAACGCCCGGAAGGCCGTAGTTTTCATCGTAAATCCCGGCCGCGAAATCGCTGACCTGGTCGCTCTCCCAGCGTACGTTGTCCAGCTTCTGATAGGGCATGCGATCGGGATGCGGATCGTTGTACCACTTGCGCCGCTGCGGGCGGTGATCGACCATCACGATGTTATGCGAATGGGCGTCCATGCAGTAGTTCTGCATCGGCGTCTCGTCGTAATTCTGCCGGCCGGGATCGAACAGCACCTGCCGCCCGTAGGCCCAGATCATCACCTGCAGCTTGTCCTGGTGAGCGTGGCGATAGCCGACGGGCCCGGCATCGAAGTAGAGCATGTGGTCCTGCTTGCCCCAGCCGCTGCGCATGGCGGCGTAACCGGCATAGGGCAGGTACACCGAAGTGTAATCGGGCGGCGTTCCCTCGCGGCCGTCGGTGGCAACCCAGCGGAAGTCCTGGCGCTGCGGGAAGCGCTCCAATGCCTTGTTGAGAATGTCCACCACATCGACGGGGCCGTTGTCATTGGTGGTGGGTGCCGAGCGATCGGGCGTCATGATCTTCAGGTACAGGTTGTACAGCGGCTCGGTGCCGGTCGGGAAGTTATGCATGCCGAACTCCTCCAGCCGTCCCACGTGCTCAGCCAGGTCGTAAATGACGTAGTAATTGGAGAAAAACTGGCCGTAGCCGGGCGTCAGCTCAACGGTCATGCCGTCGGGCAGCCAGCCGATGGTCAGGTCGTTGAGTGCGGTTTCGCAGGCGAACTTGCGCCACGCGGCCGCTTCGGCGAACTCGGGATACGTCACGCCGCTGGTGTAGAGACCCGCCATTTCGAAGGTCAGCCAGTTGCTGGTCTGGTTGTGGTTGTGCAGCAGATAATTGCTCTGGTCCCAGGCGGTCTTGAGAAACAGAACGATGTCGTCATCGGTGACCGCAGGCGAAGTGAGCAGGCCCAGGAACGCCACCGGCCAGCCGCTGCGCATGCGGATGCCGGTGCTCATGGTGGCCCACATTGTTCCGCCCTTGTCACGCGGATAAATCTGCACCCAACTGCGCACCAGGTCCATCAGGCCGGTCGCCATGCGCGGATCGTCGCTGCACGCCACCGCCCGGCCCAGGCCCTCGAAAAAGTACATCCGCTCCTTCATGCGCAAATTGGCGCGCTCGAAATCGAACAGGTTGTCCGCCGACCACAGCGAACTTTCGTAGGAGCCGGTGCGATCAATCAGTGGCTGGCCGACAGCAGCGCTCTTGCGGGCCTCGTCATCGTCGGCAGCCGGATGATGCGGATCGAAAAAACTGTACGTGCCGGTCCGCCCCCGCCCCCGGAAGTAAATAGCCAATTCCCGCCTGGCGTCGTCCCAGTTTTGGGCTCGCACCGCCAGGGCGAACTTCTCCAGGCCCGGATAGGCCAGGTCGAACTTCTCAAACAACTGCTGATCGGTCATCGGCGCGGCAACGTCAGCCGAGTCGATGGCCCGGGCGGCAGCGGCCAGCAGGGTCAGACTCACCAGGCCAATCCACAACACGACACGTTGGCATTGCAACAACATCAGAAAACCTCCCGCAGCTAGCAACCACGAACCACGGACATCACCGCACGATGCCGATACGTTTGTGCATGGGTATTTTCAAGGATTTCGCCCCGCCGGTCAATCCCCGTGTTACCAGTCAGTTCGCCGCCTGCCGGGCCAGCTTCCGACCCGCTTCGACCAGCAGCCTGCGATACTCCGCCAGACTCTGCGTTTCATGGGCCCGCACCACGATCACCAGGTCGCAACCGTGGCCTTCAACAAGAGGCAACTCGGCTGCGGAAAGGCGAAACGCCTCGCGCAACAGCCGCTTGATGTGGTGGCGGACGACGCTGATGCCCACCTGTCGCGACACGCTCAGTCCCAGGCGCCAGTGCTCCAGGCCGTTGACCCGCCCGTGAAAGCGCAACGGCCCGCCCCGGCAGCGCAGGCCCGAGGCAAACACCACCGCGAAAGCACTGCGGCCGGAAAGGCGATGTCGGCGACGGAAGGGATACTGAGGCATGGCAGATGGAAGATGGCAAATGGCAGATGGATCGGGTAACGGACGACGAATATGTTGTACATCCGCCATCGACTATCCGCTATTCCGGGGGCCGCTATCACTTGGCTTCAGTGCGCAGCTCCAGCAGGCGCTTGTCGTAGAGGGCGATCACGTCCTGGCGGCGCAGCATGGCCAGCACTTTGTCCGGTTCGGCCTCATCGATCACCGGCAACTCGTCGAATCGCCCCTGGGCGAAACGGCTGATGGCGGACGAGAGGTCCATCTGAAGCGTCAGCGGCGTCACTTTGGCGGTCGCCAGGTCATGGGCCACAGCCAGGGCGCCCAGGTCGCTGTCATAAAGGAACTGCCGCAGGTCGTTGAGGCTGAACAGGCCGTAGTAGCATCCGTCCTCGTTGACCACCGGGAAGCAGTCCTGCACGCAGCTTGTGATCAGCCGCGACAACTCGCTCAGCGGCGTGTCCAGATTGACCTGGATGAAGCGACGATGCTGCTCGGTGACCGCTTCGCGCACGGCGATGCCCTTGAGGATGTCGATGATGAAGTCGCCGCGGTGAGCCGGTGAATCGAGCCGGCTGACCACCTGCTCGCGGTAGATCGTCCACGGCCGACTCATGATGTAACTGATGGCGCAAACCCACATCGAGGGCAGGAGCAGGGCATAGCTGTTGCAAAGTTCGCTGACGATGATGAGCGTGCTGACGGGCGTGTTGGCGGCAGCGGAGAAGAAGCTGGCCATGCCGAGGATGGCGAACAGCACGATGTCGCCGGGCGCCACGACCCCCGGAAGCAGAGCGTGAAAAAGTACACCGATGACGGCACCCAGGCATCCGCCGATGACCATGGACGGACCGAAGACGCCGCCGGAGCCGCCGGAGCCGATGGTCAGCGAGGTGGTGAGGATTTTGCCCAGTCCGACGATCAGGAGGATGGCGATGGCGGGCGCGATGCTGTGCGGGATGTCGCTGATGAGCACCTTCTGGAGGAAGCCGTAACCGAAGGACAGCACGCTGAGTGTGTCCTGCTGCTGGGTCTGGCCCAGGGGTCGGGCCAGGTAGAACAGGGTCAGGGCCACCAGTCCGGTCAACAGGCCGCCGATGGCGGGCTTGGACCAGTTGGGCAGGGGTATGTTTTTGAACAGTTTCTGCGTGCTGTAAAAGCAGTGGACGTAGAACCAGGAGGCCCCGGCCATGACGATGGCCAGCACAGCCAGCGGCGGCAGCAGCAGCAGCGGCTTGGCGTAGGTGAGGTTGGCCACCGGCACTTCGAACAGCGGATTGAAGCTGCCGATGTTGAAGATCAGGCCGAACACGCTGAAGGCCACCGTGGTGCCGATGAAGGCGGGGATCAGGGCCTCGGCTTCGAAGTCGGGATCGCGGTAGAGCACTTCGATGGAGAAGATGGCCCCGGCCAGCGGCGCGTGGAAGATGGCGCCGATGCCGGCCCCCAGTCCGGTGGCCAGCAGAATGCGCCGCTCCGAATCGCTCAAGCGCAGGCGCGTGCCCAGGAACGATCCGAATCCCGCGCCGATCTGGGCGATCGGTCCCTCGCGGCCGCCGGACCCGCCGGTGCCCAGGGTGATGGCCGAGGCGAGCATTTTGATCAGGGGCACGCGGGGTCGGATGTAGCCTCGGTTGTGGTGATAGGCGCGGATGGCGGCGTCGGTGCCGTGGCCCTCGGCTTCGGGTGCGAACTTGAACACCAGCAATCCGCTGATCAGCCCGCCCAGGCTGGTCATCACCACCAGCATCCACGGCCGGAGCAATCCTTCGCGCCCGTCAAACAGGCGAGCGATGAAGGTCACTTCGGTTTCGTGGCGCGGCCCACCGGGTCTGTAATGGGCCAGGGTCTCCAGGGAGAAGCCCTGCACCAGCAGGCACAGGCTGTGAAACATGGCGGCCCCCACCGCGGCCACAATGCCAACCAGGCCCGCCAGCGCGATGGTGCGGCCGAGACTGCGCATACCGCTTTCCGGGCCGATGCCGATCGAACTGAAAAAACGATGCCAGGTCATGTGAAGCACGCCAGTTTAAGGCATTACCCTCCGGCTTTCATCCGCCGGTTAAGTCGCCCCGCCATCGGTCCGATCATGCACCACATCAGCCCCGGCTCGCGGTATGCGCCGCAATGGCCCAGCCGCGCCCGAGGCAGGGAGAAGGCGATTGACGGACTCGGTTCCTTCCAGCAATGCACCACGACCCAACCCCCGACCCAACGGCTCTGCACACACGCAGAAGCTGAGCCTGACCGATCGGGACTGGCATCGCTACGTCCGCCGCGCCGTTGAGCAGGCACCGCCCGGCGAACTGCGCCTGGATGACCGGCATCAGCGCATCGTGCAGTGCGTGATGCGCGTGACATTGAAGGAAGGCAGCCAGATCTTCCTGGTGCACAGTCGCGACATCAGCCGCGGCGGCATGGGATTTCAGCATCACGAACCGCTGCCGGTGGGCGCCGACTGCACGGTGGTGCTGGAGACCAACCGCGGCCAGGCCCAGATGGTCAGCGGCCGCATCCGCTGGACGCGCGAGATCGGCGGCGGCCTGTTCACCATGGGACTGGTGTTCGACCAGTCGGTCAATCTCGAAGATTTCATCGACTTGACCGGCTCCAGCAGCGAAGCGGGAGCCGCGTGAGCCCGTCTTTTGATCCCATGAGAACGTGTATGAAAACACAGAAGCCGAGCCCTGAGAAGGAGTCCGCGACGACGAAGGGCCGGATCGGATGCGCGGCGACCGTTCGATCCGGTCCTTCGTCACCGACTCCTCAGGGCTCGGCGTCGGATTCCATATGTGTTCTTACGTCGCAAGACAAGAGCGTGGAATCCCAGACGCTGCGCCTGTGGATGAGCGATCAGCAGTGGATGTCATTGCTGTCGCGCATCGAACAGAGCCGCGGTTGTCCGCCTCCAGCCCAAGGCTCGCGCCGCCGCGAAGCGCGTCTGGCCGCGTCGTTTCTCTGCGCATTTCGCTGCCGGCAGCACGACGGAGCCTCGGCCACTTTCCTGGTCCGCAGCCACAACCTCAGCCGCCACGGCATGGGCTTCCTGCACGACCACGCCATGCAGCCCGGGACCGCCTGCACCGTGGCCCTAGCCGCCGATCAGGGCGGACGCATCGTCTCCGGCCGCATCGCCCGCTGCCGCCTGCTGCCCCAGACCGACCCCCAGGTATATGAGGTGGGTCTGGCCTTCGATCAGCCGATCGACCCTCTACTGTTTCTCAAACCCGCAGCCGCGTGAGTGCGGCAACGGTTGTCGGGTCTGTACCGTCTGGGTGAGGCGGTGAGACTGGCCAAGATCATCAAGACTTTTCACTGACTCATCCGACATCGTCGCGGCGACGATGAGCCTAGACAGCGGTCCGTCCGCCCTGGAGGGTGAGAACCCACGGTCAGCTTATGAACCTCTGCTGGAGATAGACGCGCATGGAGCTGGACACAATTCTTAAAGCCGCCCTGGAGATGGACGCCTCTGACATCCACCTGGTCACCGGCCATCCGCCCGTGGCCCGAGTCCACACGGTGATGATGGCCATGAACTTTCCGGAAATCTCACCGGAGGACGCCCATGCCATGCTCACCCACATGACCAGCGACGAACAGCGCAAGCAGTTCGACAAGATCCGTGACATCGACTTCTCGTACGAGCTGAAGGACAAGGGCCGCTTCCGCGTCAACGCCCACCGCCAGCGGCAGACCATCGGCATCTCGATGCGTGCGATCAAAACCAAGATCCCGCCCTTCGAGAGTCTGAGTCTGCCCGAAGTGGTCCGCCGCCTGACCTACCTGCCGCGCGGCCTGGTGCTGGTCACCGGCGACACCGGCTCGGGTAAGTCCACCACGCTGGCGGCCATGATCGACGCCATGAACCAGCGTTATGCCAAGCACATCATCACGCTGGAAGACCCTGTCGAATACGCCTTCGTGTCCAAGAAGTGCGTGCTCGAACAGCGCGAACTGGGCGCCGACACGCCCAGCTTCGCCAGCGGTCTGCGACACGTGCTGCGTCAGGACCCCGACATCATCCTGGTCGGCGAAATGCGCGACCTGGAAACCACCGCCGCTGCCATCACCGCCGCCGAGACCGGCCACCTGGTGCTCTCGACCCTGCACACCGTCAATGCCTCGCAGACCGTCGAGCGTATCATCGACATGTACCCCGCCGACCAGCAGAACCAGATCCGCTCCATGCTGGCCAACACGCTGCAGGCGGTGATTTCGCAGACGTTGTTCAAGCGCATGGACGACAAGGGCATGGTGCCGGCCGTGGAGGTGATGCTCTGCACGCCCGCGGTGCGCAACCTCATCCGCGAAAACCGGGCGTTTGAAATTCCCAACGTCATCGAAACCAATCGCGCCCTGGGCATGAACAGCCTGGACAACGCGATTGCTGAACTCTACTTCAACGGCCTGATCAGCCGCGAGGACGCCATCGCGCAGGCGGCGTATCCGGAGAAGCTGGAGCGCACGCTGGTGGCGTAAGCATGTATAGCCCGGCCATCATGGCCGGGGCGAAACCTTACCCGGCCAAGATGGCCGGGCTATATGAGAGAGGATATGCCGAATTATCGCTATCAAATGAAGACGTCGGGCGGTGAGGTGTCGGTGGGCATACTCGCGGCCGAGAACGCCCTGGCCGCCGCTCAGCAGTTGCGGTCGGCCGGCAACACCGTCATGCAGTTGACGCCGGTGGGCGCTACGTCCAATTCGACGCTGATGGATCGGCTCAAGCAGTTGAACCACTCCTCGGGGCCCTCGGCCAAGGACGTGCTCAACTTCACCACGCAACTGGCGGTGATGATCCGGGCCGGCATCAGCCTGCGGGCCGCCCTCGAGGGCATCGCCGAGCAGACCGAGAACCGCCGCTTCCAGGACATCATCATGCGCATCAAGCAGGATGTGGAAGCGGGCAAACCCTTCAGCGAGGCGCTGGCCAAAAATCCCAAGCAGTTCGGGCCGCTCTACATCAACATGGTGCGGGCCTCGGAAATGTCCGGCAGTTTCAGCCAGATGCTCGAACGCATCGCCGCCTATCTGACCCAGCAGATCGAAACGCGGGCCATGGTCATCGGGGCCATGATCTACCCGGCGGTCATCGGCATGCTGGCGGTGGCGGTGACCATCTTCCTGCTGACGTTCGTGCTGCCTAAGTTCGCGGCTGTGTTCCAGGGCAAGGAAGCGGCTATGCCCTGGCCGACCATTTTCCTAATGAATCTGTCGGCCTTCATGGTCAACTGGTGGTGGGCGGTGCTGATCGGCCTGCTGCTGGCAGCCGTGGGACTGTTCTTCTTCACTCGCACCGAGCCAGGCGGCTGGTGGTTCGACAACACCAAGCTGAAGATTCCGCTGTTCAAGCGCATGTTCCGCGCTTTGTACATCAGCCGTTCGCTGCACACCATGGGCGAACTGGTCAACGCCGGCGTTCCCATGCTCGACACATTGGCCATCACCGGCGAAATCAGCGGCAACCGCCTGTTCCGCCGCCTGTGGCGCAATGTCTATGCTTCGGTCAAGCAGGGCAAGAAGATCGCCCATCCCCTGTGGAAGACGCCGCTGCTGCCCAAGGCGGTGGTGCAGATGATCAGTGCCGGCGAAGAGTCGGGCAAGCTCGGTGAAGTGCTCGACGAAGTGTCGGGCTACTACGCTAAGCAGTTGCGGGCCACCATCAAGACGGTCACCAGCCTGATCGAGCCGTTGATGATCATCGTCATGGGCTCGGTGGTTGGCTTCATCGCCATGGCCATCATCCTGCCGATCTTCAAGCTGTCCACGCTGGTCAAGTGATGGCGGATGGGCGCTGGCGGATGGCGGATTGTAGCGGTTGGGTAAGCCGCCAAGTTCTCGGTCTTGCATGGTTCCATTACCTCGTGGCTGGAATGAATCGTAAAGTTATTTTTGAGAAAAAAGGTTCGGCCATGCACCATCCGCCATCCGCCATCCGCCATCCGCCATCGTCGCGGCACCGCCGCGCCGCCGGCTTCACGCTCATCGAGGCGGCGCTGACCACGGTCATCGTGGGCACCGGCGTGCTGGCCATCGTGGCCGCTCAGCAGGCGTACCACCAGAAAAATGACTGGGCCCAGCACACCGGCACCGCCATGCTGCTGGCCAATGAAATCCGCGAGTTGACGCTGCCGCTGCCGCTGCACGATCCGCTCAGTCACGCCTCGACCCTCGGCCCCGAGCTCAACGAGCCGGACATCGAGGACTACGACGACCTCGATGATTTTGCCGGCATCGTCAATCCCTCCGGCATGGGCGCGGGGTTGACCATCAATCCGCCGGTCAACGCCCTGCGCCAGGTCATTCCCAACATGGAAGGCTGGACGCAGTTCGTGATGGTTGAAGGCGTGCTGCCCAGCAACCTGGCCTCCAGCACCACGTTCGCCATCGGGTCCACCGACATGGTACGGGTCACGGTGACCGTCAGCTATCAGGGTCCAAACGACGAAAGCCCCATGACGCTCACGCAGTTGTCGTGGGTCGTGCCGAAGTAGAAAAGCAGGAAAACAGGAAAGCAGAAAATTCAAGCAATCAAGCAATCAGGAAATCAACCAATGGGTGCGGCTGATCGCACAACTCGATTTTCGCGCCGACGACGTCACGGCGCCGGCGCGATTCTGGCCATGATGTTCCTGGTCATCTTCGCTTCGCTGGCGGCGGCCATGGCCATCGTCTCGCAGGGCAACCTGCGCACGGCGGACTCGCACCTGAAGATGAATCGGGCCCTGGCGGCGGCGGAAACCGGCGTGCAGTTTCTGATCTATCGCATTGACGAGGCTGCCCACCAGGTCAAGACCAGCATGGGCATCATCGACCACAGCTTGGCCCAGAACCTCTGGCCCCTGGTCGCCGACGAGTTGGCCAACGAGTTGGCCAGCGATGACCAGTTCACCGGTCTGAACCTCTACATCGACGGCCAGGTGCTGCACGTCCCGGCGGTGCCCATCAGCCCCGGCGACACCCCCACCTTCGAAGCCACGCTCGAACCGCACCCCCTGCCCGGCGAGGACTACGACAGCGACTACTATGATCGCCCGCCCTACAGCACCATGGGCGTCAGCAACTCCAATCCCCTCGATGCGACCTGGATTCGCGTCAAGGTCACCGGCGCTGACGGGCCCGCAGGACGCCGCATCTTCCGCACCATCAGCATCGACTTCAAGATGGACAAGAAGATCCGTTACGCCATCCTGGCCAAGAGCCGCGTCATGGTCGGACGCAACGTGCTGATCGACGGCGCCATTGGCTCACGCTTTTTGGACGTACACCTGCCCAACGGCCACCCCGTGCAGATCGAAAGCGACTTCCGCGGACTCGACTCCGACTCCGGGCCTGATGGCCTCGACGCCCGGCTGGACTTGCTGGTCGAAACCCTTAAGTCCAACGACCAGGACGGCGACAACCGCCTGCACGTTTACAACGCCCTGGAGACCGACGGCATCTCCGATCCCCAGAGCCTCGATGTCAGCGGCGACGGCTACATCGACGACTACGACTTCTTCCTGGAAGCCTTCGACACCAGCGGCGACAAGCAGGTGTCCCTGTTTGAACTGGAGGACGAGGCGGTCAGCACCGTGGCCGCCCAGCAGATCATGGAACTGATCGACACCTTCGGCTCACCCAACCGCGTGGGCTTCGGTGACGGCGTCATCAGCAACAGCGATCGCTATGCCAAGATTCGCGGCCGCATCGACGTCACGGCGGCTATGGACGACTGGGAAAACGGCGCCGCCGAGGGACCGTATCAGCCCTACCTCCAGGGTCCCCTCAAGCCCAATCATAATGAGGATGCCCTGACCTTCGAGTCGGACAGTCAAGAAACCTACGACTTCGAGGCTGAGGACTTCGACACCGACACCTACGAGAGCATGGCCAGCACCGATCTGGCTACGCAGGCCTCGCCGGACGGCTCGACCGTGGTCGAAGCGGTGCCCTTCGGCTCGGCTCACCCCTACGACTTCTACGAGCGGCCGGTCTATAGCAACAAAACCTTCGAGAACGTTCGCATTCCCCAGGGCACCAACGCCCTGTTCATCAACTGCGTCTTCAAGGGCGTCACATTCGTCCAGAGCGATATCAACAACTTCATCCCCCACCCCACCGATCCGTCCATCAATGCCTTCAACTACTGCGGCATCTGGGAGGACAGCTCCGGCACGCCCAAGCACCCGGACATCGACGCCTACTTCCAGCAGCTCTACCCGGGTCTGACCAGCACCAAGGACATGGGCAACAACATCCGCTTCCACGACTGCGTCTTCCAGGGCTCAATTGTCTCCAGCACCCCTGCGGACTTCAGCCACATCCGCAACAAGCTGACCTTCACCGGCGCCACGCGCTTCGATCTGGATGCGGTGACCGATCCCGATGACAAGAAACTGTTCCAGCGTTCCACACTGCTGACGCCCAACTTCTCCATCGAGATGGGCACCTTCCAGGATCCCCAGGATGCCGGCGAAACCGTGCAGCTCAGCGGCACCATCGTGGCCGGCGTGCTGGACATGCGCGGCCAGGTCAAGATCAACGGCACCATCCTGACCACCTTCCTGCCCCAGGCCAACACCAGCCCCGTGCTCGGCGACACCAGCCCCAACTTCAACACCACCCTCGGCTACTTCCCCTCCAGCTCCGGCGACCTGGAGGCCGAACTGCCCGCCAACGGCATGGGCGTCATCCAGGTCCGCTACGACCCCACCATCCCACTGCCCGACGGCATCCTCGGCCCCATCGAACTGAAGGCGGATTATGCGACGTACTTCGAAGGGGAAGGACAGTGAGGGGAATTTTAGATTTTAGATTTGCGATTTTAGATTTGGAAAACAACCACACGGGCGATCCACATGCAAAGCAATCTAAAATCTAAAATCAAAATTCGCAAATCTCCTCGCGGCTTCTCCCTCGTGGAAATGCTCATCGCCCTGGCCATCACCGCGCTGCTGCTCACGGCCACGATGGTCGCCATAGACGCCAGCTTCCACGCTTATGCCGTGGCCGCCCAGTCGGCCTCCAGCCAGACCGCCACCCGCATGGTCACCCATCGCCTGCTGGCACTGGTCCGTACCAGCACCGCCCACGGCCCGCTGCTGCCCGATCCGCCCAACGCCACCCTCGACGGCGACGTCATCGAGAGCAACTACATCGAGCTGCTCGACGCCCACGGCCGCTATGTCCGCGTCGAGTACCGCAGTGACGTTCAGCAGCTTTGGGTGGTTTATGACGAAGGGGCCGGTGAACTCGAACAGCCTCTGCTGGGCGGCGTGACCGAGGCGGTGTTCCATCTGTTCCGCCGAACCGACAGCCAGGGCGTGCTCGTGCTCGAGCGCGGCTCGATGGATCTGACCGTCCAGCCCGACCAGGACAACACGATGCAGGTCGAGGTTGGCAATCTCCCGCCCATTCGCATCGTCGCTTCCACCATGCCGCGCAAGCTGCAGTAGCCGTCCCGATTCACATTGTACCGTCTGGGTAATTGACTTTCACCTGCCGGCAGGGGTCTGGGGCTGGCATGTGCCATTGCTGCATCGTAGGCTTAACACAGATGAAAACTTTACGGGGCGTCATTGATGACACCCGGTGACCAGGCTCCCACAGTCTGGTCAGAAACAAAACGCCATGCGCATCCAGGGTGTAAGGAATGCGCACATGTTCAAACGTCTGACTCATCTCGCACCGGTCTTCGCTCTGATCACGACCGTTGGCGCTCTGGCCCAGGAAACGTCCACCTTGCAGGGATTATCCCTGTACGGGATCAGCCGTTCTGATGGCTTACTAAGCCACTATGACATCGACACGCAAACTTATCAGAAGGTCGGCTACGTCCATCGCATATTGACCGACCGTCTCACGGGTATCGACGCCGCGGCATACGTTCCCGGCTTGAGCAATATCTTTGGCTTCTGGCAGAGCGATCAGGACGGCCTTTCCTACCTGATCTACATCCACTGCAAAACCGCCAAGGCGACGATAGTCGGCCGTGACATGGGGCCCGGCCTCGTCACCGGCGCCACCGTGGTGCTCAACAACGGCAGCGAGCAGTGGCTGACCCCCATCGAATATCAATCGGGGCTGACCGGCCTGCTGAATATCAATCCCAACAACAGCCCGGATAACGAGTTCACCCTCGTCTGTACCGACGGCCGCATTATCACGCGGGACGACCTGCATCATGCGAAAGTCCAACCGGATGGCGTGTACTTCGAAGGCGAAGCAACCAACATCCGTATCCGTTCCAAGGGTGTTGGCAGCCAGGATGGGCTGAGCTTCAGCGATGGGACAACCGTCACCACCTATAACGATCGCACCTACCTGCTCTCAGGTAAAATGAAAGTCCGCCTCTACAATGATCACGTCGTCGGCAACGGTAAAGCCATGGGCCATTGGTGGATCGAGTTCCTCGATGGCACGGCCATGATCGACGGCGGCGGCGAGACAAACGTCACCCTCATCCCCGGCGAGTGGTTCGTCGTGGCTGTCCAGGATATCGACACCTACGGTTACAACTCCAGGCTGATCACTGTCAATCACCAGACCGGCTCCACCCAGACCTTGATGCTGCTCAATAACCGCTATGACAGCCTGGCCTGGTGCGGCGGCAAGGTGTTCTTCGCCACGCGGGGCGACAAGCTCTACGTGCTCAATCCTGACGCCGACACGGAAATCTACCTGGGATCAGCCGACAAAGAACAGTTGCATGCCATGGAATTCGCCGGCTGGCAACTGGTGAGCTTCGACAGCGATGTCGATCGTCTATTCCCCATGACCACCAACGGCACACTCAATAATCAGAGTCATGATGTGGACATGTACGATCTCGGCTCGATCATCTTCGTGCCGCGGGATAAGGACCCGATGTACATCGATGACCACTATGACTGATACAAAACCGATGACCTGGGCCGACGATTACGGAATTTCCGGCCTGTGACGATTGTTCCGAATGCCACCGTACGCACTTTCGTGCGTACGGGCTGGCTTTTTGAATGTTGAATCGTATTCTCTTGAAGTGTTCGAATTCGCAACTTGCTTTTTCGAGCGGCGGTGTGCGCCGACCGCAAACATCAGAGCGTTTCGAAACCAGCAGGTCCAGGGTCAGTGAAAGGAAGGGTGCATCATGAAACGGAACCTGCTCCTGAGCGCTTTGGCGGCCGGTGTGTTTGCCGCCACGGGCTACGCCGACCAGATCGAACTGGAAGGCGTCATCCGCGACTTCAAGAACACGCACTACGACATGCAGGCCAGCTTCGGCGATATCGCCCTGGTCCAGAACCTGGTCATGCCCCAGCTTGACGCCGACAACAAGCCGGTGCTCAACACCGCGGTCAACTTCCAGAAGGGCAAGATTCACTCCGCCCAGACCTTCCAGCAGTGGTACCGCGACACGCCGGGCGTCAACATCGCCATTCCCTTCACCCTGACCCTGGACAACCACCAGGACCAGCCGGGCGGTGTGTACTCCGTGGCGTGGGATCGTGATGTCAAGGTTGACGGCAAGCCTCAGTACTTCTTCCCCATCGACGGGCAGGGCTGGGGCGACCGCGGCATGGCGGCTGACGGCCGGTATCACAACTTCTACTTCACCTTCGAACTACACACCCAGTTCACCTACAGCGACCCGGCCACCCGCAACTTCGCCCTGACCTTCAGCTTCCTGGGCGACGACGACGTGTGGGTCTTCGTCAACAAGCAACTGGTGGTTGACATCGGCGGCGTGCACGCTCAGAAGAGCGGCGCGGTCAACCTCGACGATAAGGCTGCCCAACTGGGCCTGGTCCCCGGCAACACGTATCAGCTCGACTTCTTCTCCGCCGAACGCTACCTCAGCGAGTCCAACCTCCGCATGGAGACGACCCTCGAGCTGCAGCCGATTCCTCCCACCACCACCAACCCGCTGTACGACTGATCTGCATGCAATCTCCTGATGGACACACCCTTCGGGTGTTGTCACCAAACGCGGCGTCCCTTGGCTGAGCACCGAGGGACGCTTTTGCAGAACGGCGGCTGAACAACCCGGTTTCGTTTTGCGGCGGCATGGTCGGGTGGGACCATGCCGCCGTCTTTTTGTTGCGTTTGTCAGGCCCTGTGCAGGTAGGCGTCAGATGCTGCGCTGACTGTCGATTCGGTTCTCAGCGATTACCATATCGCCATGCCGGATGCCAAAATCGACCTGTTCAAGCAGCACGCTGATGAGTATGCCGCCGACGCCAGACAGCCGTGCCTGGTCGTGGTCAACGAAGGCAGCTATCTGACCATCACCAGCCGGGGCGCTCCGGAAAGCGAGACCTTTCAGGATGCTGTGGGCGGACTCTACGGCGTGGCGTACACCATCAAGATGACCCGCAAGTTCGCCGGCAAAGGCGACTACAAGATCGCCCCGCTGGAGGGACTGTGGTGGGTGGACAGCGACCAGCCGAACATCACGCTGGCGCCGCGCGATCAGTGGCGATGGCAGTTGCTGATTCGCACGCCGCTGGAAATCACCGAGCGTGACCTCACACAAGCCAAAGACAAGTTGCGCGACAAGAAGAAGCCTCCGGCCTTCGAGCAGGTGAAGCTGGAGCGCGGGGCTGAGGGCGCCTGCGTGCAGATGCTGCACATCGGGCCGTACAGCGAAGAAACAACCACCATCGAGCGCATGCTGGCCTTCGCCGCCGCGCAGAAGCGTCGGCCGCACGGTCGCCATCACGAGATTTATCTATCCGATCCGCGTCGAACCAAGCCGCAGAAGCTGCGCACGATCCTGCGCATACCGGTGAAATGAGCGTTTAGCGTGCGAGCTTGCTCGCACGGCGCCGAGCAAGCTCGGCGGCTAAACTAAGCTGCTTCCGCGGCGCTGTTTCGCGCGTGTTCGATCGCCTGTGCCAGCGTGACGCCGATGATGCAGCCGGCCACGGCCGCGGAGGCGTAATGGATCGGCAATGCCCGTGCCAAGGCAGGAAGCTGCCCGGTGTTCCAGCCCAGCAGCAGCGCCTGCATGTCGGGGTATTTCATCCACACGTAGAGATACGCGCTGATCGCCACCAACATGGGACTGAGCACGATGGCCGCTGGATTGCCGCCGTTGACCACCTGCTGCGCGATCAACCCGCCCAGGGCGAAGCTGATCATCAGGCCGCCGAACACCTGCCCGCTGTCGGTGCTGGTCAGCAGCACCCAACTGGCCAGTCCGCCCACGGTGGCGCAGGTCAGCCCGGCCAGCAATGCATCGAAGCCGGGGAAGCGCAGCTTGGTGGTGGTGCCGAAGTGCTGTTCGGTGGTCAGCCTGGGGAAGCGTCTGCGCACCCACAAGCGCGAGCGGGCCACCACCACTATCACCATGACCAGCCACACCACCCAGATCAGCGACTCCAGCGCCAGCATCAGATAAACCCGCGGAGAATCAGCCCGCCAGAGCAATCCGTCGATCGCCCCCCCGCGAACAGCGAGGATGGCCAGGCTCAACGAAATGCTGAACACCCCCGCCAGCGGATGGGCCGCCCCCGACGCCAGCACGCCCAACACCAGTGCCGCCAGACTACCCAGCAGCAGATACGCCAGCCCCATCGGCAATCCCACCTGCGCAATCAGCAGACTCAATCCCGGCCCCTGATCGATCGTCTGCAGCGGCTGGCGCACTATCAGCAGGCACCACGTGCCGATCAGCACGGCCAGGAGGAGGATGAGGCGCTGTTTGAGGCTGGGAAGCATGGGTATGAATGTCTAATGTCTAATGACTAATGTCTAATGCCTGGGAAGTCGGCGGGTAATGTATGGTGGTTAGCCGGCATCGATGCTCCTGCGAATTGAAGTGAAGATCAAATGAAGTTCCTTTGCCTCACGCCAGAGCACAACCACTTCACTTCGCCGCGTTGGTTCAGCGGTTGCTATCATGCGAAACCAGTGCTTGGTTTCCCGCGATTCCTTCTTACACAAGCCGACCTTGTGACGAAAGTCCTTTCGACTTTCTGCATCGTCCGCCTCACAGTAATTGGCCCCGATGCTCGTTCCTGATCTTACCAGTTGCTTTATCAAGACTTCATTGATCGTGGACCGCGATAGGGTCTTGGCAAATGCGATCACGTCCTGCCCAAATCTAGCCGTCCTTTCCTCCAAGTCGTAACTCTGTTTCTGCCCCGTGTCCTCACCCGCGTCCCCTGTCATCAAATGCCCCCTTCTAAGCATGAGAGATTTGTGGTATTAGACAGTAGACATTAGGCATTAGACATTTGCCCATTGGTCATTCCGCCATCCGCCATTGTAAAATCTGCGGCGCAAAGTATGAAATCACCAGGTCCGCGCCTGCCCGGCGGATGGCGTATGTGCTCTCCAGCGCTGTCTGTTTGAGATCCAGCCAGCCGCGCTGGGAGGCGGCGTGCAGCATAGCGTATTCACCGCTGACCTGGTATGCCGCCACCGGCAGACAGCACGCATCGCGCACCTGCCGGATCACGTCCAGGTAGCACAGGGCCGGCTTGACCATCACGATGTCGGCGCCCTCGGCGATGTCCGCCTCCAGCTCGCTGCGCCATTCGCGGCTGCGGCGGTAATCCATCTGGTACGCACGGCGATGCGTCGGCCGATCCGCGCTGTGCTCCAGCGTGCAGCCGCCGGCTTCGCGGAATGGGCCGTAGAAACTCGAACAGTATTTGACGCTGTAACCCATGATGGCGGTGCCGGCGAAGCCGGCCGCATCCAGCGCTGCACGGATCGCCGCCACGCCGCCGTCCATCATGCCCGACGGGGCGATGATCTCCGCACCGGCTTTGGCCTGGGCCACGGCGAGGCGGCCGAGCTGTTCCAGCGTGCGGTCGTTATCCACCACCATCGGGTCGGCGGCGTCCGCGGTGAGGATGCCGCAGTGGCCGTGGTCGGTGTATTCACAGAAGCAGGCGTCGGCGATCAGCGTGGCGGGCAGGTCAGCCTCGCGGGCCAATGCCAGCAGGCGGTTGACCGGGCAATCGGGCGACAGGGCATAATCCCCTGTGGCGTTCTTGCGGGGGCCGGGGGTGACGCCGAACAGCAGGAAACTGGTCAGTCCCAGGTCGATCCACTGCCGCATCTGCTCGAGTGCGGCCGCGACCGGCCACTGCTGGACGCCGGGCATGGAAGCCACGGGGGTCGTCTGCTGGTTATCGGAGACAAAGATGGGGTAAATCAGGCAATGACGGGGGATTGTCACGTCGGCGACGGCCAGCCGCAGGCCCTCGGTCGCCCGTAACCGCCGCAGTCTGCGATGCAAGCCAGGACGGTGAGCAGGTAAATCCGCCATAATCCGTATGATAGCGGCTTTCCCCAAAGGGATTTCGCTTGACACCGACTCCCGGGCGAAGGTACTATTTGAGGTGTCAGGCGGAGAAAGCCGCTGCAACGAGACAAGGCTGTCACGGCACTTGCGGGGCGTTGTGTAAACACGACGGGCTGATGCGGCCGATTGGGATTAACCTGAACAGCTTTTGATTCAGCAGAACCCTCGACGCGGGCTTGGACTACGCCGCCATGCGTTGTGATCGAAGCATCACAACCGACATGCCCGGCAAGCAGCGGCTGACCGCATGGGGCTGACCTGCCCAGGATCACCCGCCACAACACACGGCCGTCAGACGTTGACCGCCGATTCCCCATGAAGGTCACAGAAAGCAAACGCACCCCGTGGTTTGCTGCGAATCGACTGGCTTTGGTATGATAGGTTGTACGTTGTTCCGCACTCTTTCCGTTCACTCTTTCAGGAGCTCTTGACATGAAGACACGTAAAGGTTTCACCCTGATTGAGCTGCTGGTGGTCATCTCGATCATCGCGCTGCTCATCGGCATCCTGCTGCCGGCCCTGGGTGCCGCTCGTCGTACCGCGCGGCAAATGCAATCCAACTCCCAGGTCCGCGGCATCCACCAGTCCATGGTGATGTTCGCCCAGTCCAACGGCAGCAAGTTCCCCGGCCTGACCGCCACCGGCAATCTGTATCCCAATGCGACGAACGACAAGGTCCAGACCAACGCCGGCGGCGAGCGCCCCGCCGTCCGCTATGAGTTGATGCTCGACGGCAACTACTTCACCGGCGAATACATGCTCAGCCCCGCGGAGACCAAGACCGAGTGGACCACCGGCTCCGTCTCCAGCAACCAGTTCTCCTTCGCCATGCTCCGGCTCTCCGACGTCGCTGGCGGCACCACGGAAATCCCCCCCACCAACAACACCGGCCGTCGCGCGGAGTGGAGCGAAACCCTCAACAGCGAAGCCGCCCTCATGGGCGACCGCAATACCGGTGTCGGCGTCACCACCACCCAAGGCTCCGGCATCAGCTCCATCCACACTGACGTGGACAGCGGTGATTGGCGCGGCAGCGTCGCCTGGGGCGATAACCACACCGCCTTCTCCACCACCCACCTGGTGCAGACCAAGTTCGGCTCCGGCCCCAGCATCGACGGCGATAACCTCTTCACGGATTCAGGCCCCGGCGCCAACCAGGGCACCTCAACCCCCGTCGTCAGCGGCACGAACTTCACCTACTACAACGCGGTGTTTGTTTACGACGGCGCCTCTTGCATCGCCGCCGGTGACCAGACCAATCAGAAGTAATCGTTCTCTCAATCGAGTTCATCTGAAACATGTCCCGGCCGCCCTCCATGGGGCGGCCGGGTTTTTTGTCAACCCCCCACACACATACCCAAAGCCCCTCAGCTCCCGTTGCCGGGTGGGCCCTGAAGCGACACGCGCGCGAAAGACCAACCGGTCCACAGAACAGAACCCGGCAACGGGAGTTGCCGGGCTTTGAAGGGGTATGGCCGGGCTTGGAAAGGGTATGGCCGGGCTTTGAACGCGAGTTGCGGGACTTTGCGATAGAGTCAAACATCCAGAACGTGCAGCGACCACACGGCGGCGTTTTCTTTTTCCGCGTGATCGCGAATGTATCCCGCAACCGTGTCACCGTGGGCCACATCCCGGATCGGCACGACCTTGCCCTTTTCAGCGAACACCGAGCCCGGTTGATCGGGCAGATGCCCTTGCGTCTTCAGTTGCCGCGCCGTCCACGATTTGGCCTTGCCGATCACCCACCGTGGCAACGGGTTGCGCAGATCATCAAGATCGATTGCCCCCAGCCCAAAGCCCGGCAACTCCCGTTGCCGGGCCTGCTGATTGTCACCAGTGCCATCGGACAGCCCGCCATCGGACAGCCCGCCATCGGGAGATGGCGGGCTTTGGGGGGCGCCATGGATTTTGCGCGGCGCGTATTGCCACAGTTTCGACTCGGCTGGTGGCGGCCGAAAGCGGGCCAACAGGTGCAGATGCACGCGCGACAGGCACAACTCACGCAGTTCAATCTGATGAAACAACAAGGCATGACCAAAGACGCGGCAGGTGAACAATCGGACGTCAAAGGCTTCCAGCACGATCTGGCTCTGCCGCAATAGCTGCCGCGCGTTGTGGTGCCGTTGCTCATAACGGCCGGTCGGCGGCGGCTGCTTGTAATCACCTTCGAGGTGCTCGCGGTGATGCCGCGTGCGAAAGCCCCGGGGATCACCCGGCAGCCAAGTGCCATAGGCGTTGGCCATGCAGTGGTACCAGTCCTCCCACGCCCCGTCCATACGAAGTATCGTATCCGCATTGTCCAAAGCCCGGCAACTCCCGTTGCCGGGTTTCCTGTTCGCCACCACCGCCATCAGGTCACCCGCCATCAGGTCACCCGCCATCAGGTCACCCGCCATCAGGAGATGGCGGGCTTTGGCTTGACGAACGACCTCGCTCGTCGTATCTCTACCACATGGAAGACCGCATCCTCACCGACGGCATCACCTTCGACGACGTCCTGCTGCTCCCCCAACGCAGCAGCGTCATCCCCGCTCAGACCGACCTGTCCACCCAACTGACAGCCAACATCCGCCTCAACATTCCTCTGCTCTCTGCGCCCATGGACACCGTCACCGAGTCCGCCCTGGCCATCGCCCTGGCACAGGAAGGCGGCCTGGGCGTCATCCACAAAAACCTCTCCATCGAGGACCAGGCCCGCGAGGTGGTCAAAGTCAAACGCTCGGCCAACGGCGTCATCACCGACCCGGTCACCCTGCCCCCCGACGCTCCCGCCAGCCGTATCCGCGAGCTGATGCACACCCACAACATCTCCGGCGTCCCCATCACCATCCCCACCGGGGGGGGCGAGGCCCGCTTCAGCGGGCCGGGCGAATCATCCAAACCCCACCGCCAGAAAGTTGTCGGCATCGTCACCCGCCGCGACATGATGTTCCTGACCGACGACGCCAAGCCCGTGCGCGACGTGATGACCCACGAGCGTCTGGTCACCGCCCCGCCGCACACCACCATCGAGCAGGCCGAGGCCATCCTCAACGAGAACAAGGTCGAGAAGCTGCTGCTGGTTGACGATCAGTTCAACCTCACCGGCCTGATCACCATGCGCGACATCGCCAAGCTGACGCAGTTTCCGCTCAGTTGCCGCGACGGCCGCGGCCGGCTGCGGGTCGGTGCGGCCGTGGGCGTGCATCAACTCGATCGCGTCGAAGCCCTGCTCAAGGCTGAGGTCGATGTGCTGATCGTTGACTCGGCCCACGGCCACAGCGAAAACGTCATCGACACCGTGCGCCGGATCAAGTCCACCCACAAGATTGAAATCATTGCCGGCAACGTCGCCACCGAACAGGGCGCTGCCGATCTGATCGACGCCGGCGCCGACGCGGTGAAAGTCGGCATCGGGCCCGGGTCCATCTGCACCACCCGGATCGTCTCCGGCGTCGGTGTGCCGCAGATCACCGCCATTTTCAACGCCTGCCAAGCCGCCACCCCGCGGAAGATTCCGGTGATAGCCGATGGTGGCATTCGAGCTTCCGGCGACATCACCAAGGCCCTGGCGGCCGGCGCCAGTGCCGTGATGCTCGGGTCGCTGTTTGCCGGCCTCGACGAATCGCCCGGCGAAATGGTCATCCACATGGGCCGCCGCTACAAGACCTACCGCGGCATGGGCAGTCAAGGCGCCATGATGGCCGGCTCGGCTGATCGTTACGGTCAAAAAGGAACTTCCGGGGGCAAGCTCGTGCCCGAGGGTGTGGAAGGTCGCGTGCCTTACCGTGGCCCGTTAAGCGACTTCGTCTATCAGATGGCCGGCGGCCTGCGTGCGGGCATGGGCTACTGCGGCACCGCCACCATCGCCCAGCTTCGCCGCGACACCCGCTTCATCCGCGTCAGTGCAGCCGGTATGACTGAAAGCCACCCGCACGACATTCAGATCACCAAGGAAAGCCCCAACTACTCCTTCGAGTACCGCGGCGAAGAGCCCGGCCGCTGACGATCAATCCTGCTCGCTGCTCAGGGAGAACTTGATATATCATTCCCTCGCACCCGGAACAGTCAAGATCCGCCGAATATCTTTTTGGTCCGCACAAGCTCGACGGCCTGGTCGCTTAAGCGACCAGGCCAAACGCACTTCGTCCGCTTCGCTATCATGAGTCCATGACTCAGCCGCTGGGTAGCTTCGCTCTGGTCCTGCACGGTCACCTGCCTTATGTGTTGCGGCACGGGGTCTGGCCGCATGGCGAGGATTGGCTCTACGAGGCGGCGGCGGAAACCTATCTGCCCATCCTCGATGCCATCGGCCACTGTGTGCTGCACCACGTCAGCCCCAGGGCCACCATCGGGCTCACCCCCGTGCTGCTGGAGCAGTTGGCGCACAAGCACTTCAAGCAGGGTTTCGAGCGTTACCTGGAAGACCGCATCGAACGGGCCGGCGAGGACCGCAAGGATTTTGAGAAGTACAACCACGGCCACATGATCTACCTGGCGGACCGCTGGATTCAGTGGTACCGCCAGGCCCAGTCCGACTTCCAGCGCATCGGGCGCGACATTCCCGGCGAATTCGCACGCTTTGCCCGTGAAGGCCACATTCAGATTCTGACCAGTTGCGCCACGCACGGCTATCTGCCGTTGCTGTACGAGGACACCTCCATCCGCGCCCAATTGCGGGCGGGTCTGGCGGCCAGCCATCGCATCCTCGGCTTCAAGCCCAAGGGCATGTGGCTGCCGGAGTGCGCCTATCGGCCCGGCGGGTCCTGGCGTTCGCCGATCCACTGGGGCGGCAAGGATCGCCGCGTCGGCGTCGAACATCTGATCGCTGACGAAACCATCGAGCACTTCTTCGTCGAGCACACGCTGGTCGAGGCCGCCAACAGCGAGTTCATCCGTAACGAAGGCAACTGGCACAAGGTCGGCTGGGACGAATCGACCAAATATCCCGGCCGGGGCTGGCGTCACGTGCTCGAGCCGCACGGCGTCAACTCCGACGGCACCGGGCCGGCCCGCGCCACCGTCTTTGCTCGTGACAACTCCATCTGCGAGACCGTCTGGTCCGGAGCCATCGGGTATCCGGCCGACGGCGTCTATCTGGAGTTTCACAAAAAATGGGGGCCCCGCCGCGGCCTGCGCTACTGGAAGATCACCGGCTCGCGCACCGACCTGGGCGACAAGCACCTGTACGTCCCCGACAACATCCCCGGCAAGCTCTTCGAGCACGTGCAGCACTTCTGCAATGCCGTGCGCCACCGCCTGGGCGAATACCAGCATTACACCGGCGGCCGACACGGCTGTGTCACCGCCAGCTTCGACGCCGAGTTATTCGGGCACTGGTGGTTCGAAGGCCCCCAGTTCCTGCGCGACGTCTGGCTGACGCTGGCCAGCGATCACTCCATCGAGCTGACCACCGCCGAGCAGTTCCTCGAGAAGCACCCTATCGACAAGACGGTGAGTCTGCCCGAGGGAAGTTGGGGTGACGGCGGTGACCATCGTGTGTGGACCAACGATCGCGTCAACTGGATGTGGGACATCGAATACCGCTGCGAGACCAACTTCGGCCGGGCGTGTTACCAGTTGCCGTGGAAAGAGAACGCGGACATCGAACAGCTTCTCAAGAAAGCCGGGCGAGAATTGCTGCTGCTCCAAGCCTCTGACTGGCAGTTCATCATCACCCGAGGCCAGGCCGTGGATTACGGCATCAAGCGATTCATGCTGCACGTCTCGCGCTTCGAAACGCTGCTGGACCTGGCCGAGAAGCTGGCCTCCGATTCGACCTACCTGGGCAAGCTGACCGATCTGGAGAAATTCGAGGTCGAGGATGCCGACATCCACGACGTGATCTTCCCGCAGATCGACCTGAAATGGTGGAACACGTAAGGGGAGCCCGGCCAAAATGACCGGCATATAGCCCAGCCATCCTGGCTGGGCCGATGAACTTTACCGGCCCGCATCTGTGCCGATCTCATAAACCTGCAACATGGTCGGCTTCGGCAACTCGCCTTCGCGCGGCTTGTCGCGGTTGGCGCCCATCGCTTCCCAGCGGATGAAGTAGCGCACGTTCGGGTCATTGCTGCGCCCGCTGTCGCTGCGCACGTTGACCTGCATGCCTTCGTAACCGTTGGTGCGCAGCTTGTACGCCTCGGCCGGCAGCTCGCGCTCCGCCGGCAGAGTGTCGATGATCTGGAACGTCCGGTCATCCAGCACCAGTCGGCCGGAGCCGTACTTGAAGTGGCTGAAAGGCAGCACGTAGCCCTGGCCGTCCACCCACTGGCCTCGCCCGACATGCACCAGGAATGGAATCGACCCACCCCCGCCGAAGCTCCACGGCACGTCCCAATCGGTCACCTGATAAATCTTCCACGCACCGTCCTCAATGCGGGCCGCGTAGATCTGCGTGTTGCCATCAGCGTCGAACTTGTGATAGGTGACGACCACGTTGTGCTGCGAGTCGAAGCCGACGTGGTTGTTGCCGTTGATCATGCCGGCCCGCACGGGCACCGGGTCGATGATGTCGCAGGTGTCGATGGTCATGGGCAATTCGAGCGGCTGGCCCCGGCTATTTTCCCAGTGCAGCAGGTCGCGGCTGCGGGCGTAGGACAGGTCGTGGTTCATCTCCGCCCCAATCTCATCGCGCCAGACCCAGACCAGGTGGTACATGCCGTCGGGCCCGAGGGTCGGGCCGGAGAAGTAAGCGTTGCGCAGGCCCAGGCCGTCGGTCAACGGCTGATCGAGCATGCGCCGCCACCGGCGTTGTTCGTGGTCATAGACGTTGTACACCTCGTTGCCGTTGCCGCTGTGACCGATGCGGTAGTGGAAGATCAGCTTGTTGTCCGCTCCGCGCATGAAGATGGGATAGGTGCAGCGGTCTTCCTGATCGCCCACCATGTGCTCGTGGCGCTGGAACGTGGTGATGTCCAGCGCCTTGCCCGTGCGGTAATAGATCAGCGGCACCACGTGCATGTTGCCCGAGAGGTGAATCTCATCGTTATCGTCGATGGCCATGGTGACGTAATTGTGGTTGTCCCACATGACGTGCTCGTCAACCCGGGCGAACTGCCACTGGTCGCTGCCCAGCACCCGAGCCGCCACGGTCAGTTGGCGGTTGTCGTCGTAGAAAGCGATAAACTGCCTGTCGCCGTGCGTCAGCAGGCAATAGGAGGCCGAAGTGCCCACCCACACCGGGGCCACGTCGATCACCTTACGCACCACCGGCTCACCGGCATCCCCCGCCGCGGCCGGTGAACACAGCGCGGCGACCGCGGCCGCGATCAGCAAACAACACCACCACGAGATGTGCGTGGAAAACATGTTGGCCCCTTGGCTGGATTGGCTCGAACAGTCGTCCAGAGGTCGCATCCTACCACGGGCCATCGTTGCAAGCGAAGCATCCGTCTTTGCCGATACAATCAGGCATGAGCATGACCCACGCTGACCCCGCCGCCACCGGCTCCCGACGCCTCCAACTCAAAGGTCAACACCTGCATTTCGTCGGCATCGGCGGCTGCGGGATGAGCGGCCTGGCCCGCATCTGCCAGCAGCAGGGCGCCATCGTCTCCGGCTGCGACGGACGCGAATCCGACACGATGACCATGCTGCGAGATGCCGGCATCGAGGTGTCCACCGATCAATCGGCCGAGGCCCTGCAATCCGACGTGGAGATGCTGGTGATCTCGGCCGCCATCGACCCGGCCCACGCCCAGGTCGTCGCCGCACGCAAACGCAACATCGTCGTCTTCAAGTACGCCCAACTGCTGGGCCTGCTCATGCTCGGGCGCACGGCCGTGGCTGTGGCGGGGACGCACGGCAAAAGCTCCACCACCTCCATGCTCTCGCACATCCTCATCCAGGCCAACCTCGACCCCACCATCATCGTCGGGGCTGTCTGCCCCCAGATCGGCGGCGGCTGGCGCGTCGGCGGCAGCGACCTGATCGTGGCCGAGGCCTGCGAGTTCGATCGCTCGTTCCACAATTTCCACCCCACCCATGCCCTGATCCTCAACGTCGAGGCTGACCACCTGGACATCTACAAATCGCTGGAAGAGATCGTCGAAAGCTTCGCCCGCTTCGCCCGCAAGACGCCCCACGCTTCGGCCGGAGGCACGCTGCTGATCAATCACGAAATGCCCCACCGCCTGCCCATCACCGCGGGACTCGACTGCCAGGTGAAAACCATCGGCTTCGCGCCCCAGGCTGACTGGCGCGTCGGCGTCAAGGATGACCTGGCTCGCCTGCATCACGGTGACGAGGTTGTCATGGACTGGCGCAGCCCCCTTCCGGGGGAGCACATGGCTTACAACGCCGCCGCCGCCGCGGTGACCGCCCATCGCCTCGGTGCATCCTGGACCGACATTGCCGCCGCCCTCGAAAGCTTCCGGGGGCTCGAACGCCGCATGCAGCAGATGGGCACGCGACAGGGCGTGAAAGTCATCGACGACTACGGCCACCACCCCACCGAAATCGACACCACCCTCCGCGCCCTGCGCCGTCACGAAAAACCGCAACGCCTGATCTGCGTCTTCCAGCCGCACCAGCACAGCCGCACCCGCTTCCTGCTGGACGAGTTCGCCGCCAGCTTCAGTGCAGCCGACATCGTGATCGTGCCCGACATCTACTTCGTGCGCGACAGCGAGGTCGAGCGCCACGCGGTGACGGCCGCCGACCTGGTCGATCGCCTGCGCAACCGCGGCGTCACGGCCATGCACATGCACCCGTTTGCCGCCATCGTCGAACAGTTACAGGTGATGACCCGCGAAGGCGACCTGGTGGTGACCATGGGGGCGGGGGACGTGTGGAAGATCGCAAAACAATTTCTGATCTCAGTTTGCTGATTGCTGATGTCCGAATAGCGCGCGACCGCAGGTGTCATTCACATCAGACATCAGCAATCAGAAATCAGACATCCTAACCCGGCTCGTCCAACCCGTACTGCTTGATTTTCTTGTAGAGCGTGGTGCGGTTGATGTCGAGTTGGCGGGCGGTTTCCTGGCGGTTCCAGTTGTTGGCTTCCAGGGCCGCCAGAAGAATGCGGCGCTCGGGGTCCTTCATCGCTTCGCACAGCGGCATCGGCGACCAGGAAAAGTCCGCGTCACCGGCCGCAAAGCCGCTGCGGCGGGCGATGCGGTTGGCGGGACTGTTGCCCCAGGCGGGATTCGTCAACGTCTCGGGCAGGTCGGCCAGCTCGATCGTCGGACCTTTGCTCAGCAGTACGGCACGCTCGACGGCATTCTCCAACTCGCGCACGTTACCCGGCCAGTCGTGCGCCTGAAGCGCAGCCATGGCGTCCTCGCTGAAGCGGCGGTCGCGGCTCATCTCGTGGCAGAAGCGAGCCAGAAAGTGCTCAGCCAGCAGTTGCACGTCGCCCGCTCGTTCGCGCAGCGGCGGCAGTTTGATGTTCACCACGTTGATGCGGTAGTACAGGTCCTCGCGGAAACGCCCTTCTTGCACCAGGTCGAACAGCGACTGGTTCGACGCCAGGATGAAACGCACATCCACGGTGATCGTCTGCGTGGAGCCGACGGGCTCGAACTGTTTTTCCTGCAGCACGCGCAGCAGCTTCATTTGCAGGGCGGCGGTGGCTGAGTTGATTTCATCGATGAAGAGCGTGCCGCCATCGGCCGCGAGGATTTTGCCGGCCTTGTCGCGGTCGGCGCCGGTGAATGAACCTTTGACGTGGCCGAACAGTTCGCTTTCCAGCAGCGTTTCGGGAATCGAGCCGCAGCCGAAGGTGACGAAAGGCCGATGTCGTCGCTCGCTGGCGCCGTGAATGGCGCGAGCCACCAGCGTTTTGCCGGTGCCCGAGTCGCCGGTGATCAGCACGGTGGATTTGCTGGGGGCCACCGCATCGACCAGGTCATAGACCTTCTGCATGCGATAGTCGCCGCCCACCAGGCTGCCCATGCCGAAGCGTTCCGCCAATTGCCCGCGCAACGTGGCGTTCTCGGCCAGCAACGTCTGCTGATTGACCGCCTTGCTCACCGCCAGGCGAAGTTCATCATCGACCAGCGGCTTGGTCAGATAGTCCGCAGCGCCCAGCTTGACCGCCTCCACCGCCGATTCGATCTTGCCGAACCCGGTGATCACGATGGGCACGATGGAGCTGAACTTCTTGCGCAGCCGCTTGAGTAGCTGCATGCCGTCACAGCGTGGCATGATCAGGTCGGTGATGACGATGGAGAACGCCCCGTTCCCGGCCGCCTTTTCGATCATGCCCATCGCTTCGTCGCCGTCCCCGGCTGTGGCGGTGGCGTAACCCTCCGCCTTGAGGAACTGGCTGAGTGATTCAGCGACCACAGGGTCGTCATCGACGATCAAGATGCGCACGTTCTCGGACATCGTGTTGCGTTCCGACAACATGAACATCGGCCCGATCGGCGGGCTGGTTAATCAAACGTTGCGATAAATCAACAATGGCCGCTGCACTTCATTGGAGCGTGCTACCGCCCCATTGAAGCGGCCTCTATCGGGCACCGGGAGCCTGTTTCGCTAAGAAGTCAGCGCGTGGTCCAGCCAGTTGACCTGCTGCCAGAACTCGCGGCAGTCAGCTTTGCCCATGGGCACGATGCGGCAGCGATGCACGCCCTGACTGTGGATCTTATGCAACGCCTTGTCCGCCAGTTGCCGGGCCAGGGTCAAACCCTCGGAATCGCCCCCGGAATCGCCCCCGGATTCACCGCTCCCTTCGCCGTAGCCGACGTAGAGGTCGATGCGGCCATCGCCGACCTCGTGGGCCAGCGCCAGCCCGATGATCCTGTCCTCGTCAGAGGCCAGCAGGCTGACCGTGTAGCGAACCTGATCCGCAGTGGCCGGGCAGTTCATCGCCTTGGCGAAGTCCACCGCCTCCTGCACACGATCAACCGGAAGCTCGATGATGCTCTGGCTCATCTGCGCCATCATCGGCTGGATTGAGCGCAGGGGTTAGGGGGGTAGGGAGTAGGGAGTAGGCAGTAGGGATTAGGGAGTAGGGTTTAGACCTTCAGCCAGTGAGGCGTTACATGACACAATCAATCGCGGACAACAACCCTACTGCCTACTGCCTAATCCCTACTGCCTGACCTCACACCCCCACCGCCTCCGCGTCACGATCCGATAACCAGCCGCCGTCACTGCGCTGCTTCACCGAGCCGTCGCGCTTCCACGAGCGGTCGCAGCGCGGCTCGCTGCGCAGGTCCAGTACCTGCACGCCACCTCCACCGGAAGTGGCAACCTCCACGCGACTGATGCCGCACAGGTCCGCCAGATCGACCGGGTCGAAACCATCCAGCGCCTCCGTTGATGCATCGATGCGCAGGCCCAGGTCCAGCGGATTGTCGATGCCGTTGGCCTGACGGAACGCTTCGATCGCTCGCAGCCAGGCATCGCGGGCTTCCATCAACTGCGACCACGGCAGCGCGGATGCAGCGAAAGCGATCTCGCTCTCCTGCGGCAACGTCTCCATGTGCACACTGGCGTTCCCCGGAAGTTGGGGATTCAGCACGTTCCACGCTTCATCGGCCGTGTGCGGCAGCAGCGGCGCCAGCAGTCGGATCAACGCCGATGCGGTGCAGTGCATGGCCGCCTGTGCGCTGCGCCGCCGCGGGCTGTCGGGCTTGTCGCAGTAAGTGCGATCCTTGACCGCCGCCAGGTACACCGCCGAGAGCGTGTCGTTGCAGAAGTTGAACAGCCGCTCGTGAATGCGGCGAAACTCGAAGCGTTCGTAGCAGCCGCGCACGTCGCGCACCAACTCGCGCAGCTCGCCCATCAGCCACTTGTCCAGTTCCATCAACTCCGGCTGCGGTTGCTGGGGATCATAATCATTGAGGCAACTGAGCAGGTAACGGATCGTGT
The DNA here is from genome assembly GCA_020849625.1 of Phycisphaeraceae bacterium. Lineage (GTDB taxonomy): Bacteria > Planctomycetota > Phycisphaerae > Phycisphaerales > Phycisphaeraceae > JADLFV01. The sequence continues at coordinate 24,902 of JADLFV010000068.1, read as the reverse complement.
TGCGCACCTTGCGATACTCTTCGCCCGCCAGCTTGAAGTAGCTTTCATCGACCTTGATGTCGTTGTCCGTGTTCAGCGAGCTGACCCACCAGCGACAAACATCCGCGCCGTAATTCTTCAGCAGTTCCTCGACCTCGAGCGTGTTGCCGAGGCTCTTGGACATCTTCTTGCCGTCCTTATCGACCATGAAGCCGTGGGTCAACACAGCTTTGAACGGCGACTGGCCCGTGACACCGATGGCCGGCAGCAGCGAAAGCTGGAACCACCCGCGGTGCTGGTCGGAGCCTTCCAGGTAGAGGTCGGTGGGGAAAGCGTCATCGCCGAAGCGCTGGCGGATGACGGCATTCCAGGACGAGCCGGACTCGAACCAGACGTCGAAGATGTCGGAGGAAGGCTTGAGGGGTGAGGCTTGAGGCTTGATCCAGTCGGGTGCGTCGGGGTCATCCTCGGGCTTGTAGTACTGGAGCAAATCCTGCGCGGGAGCGAGGAACCAGCAGTCGGAGCCGTTCTCGCGCACGGTGCGGGCGACGGCGCGAACCGACGCGGCAGTCAGCAGCGGCGGACCATCCACACCTTCCGGGGGATAAAACGCGGGAATAGGCAGGCCCCAGGCCCGCTGCCGCGACAGGCACCAGTCGGGGCGCGACTCCAACATGCCGCGCATGCGGTTGCGGCCCCACTCGGGGATGAACTTCACATCCCTGGCTGTCACATCCAGCGCCCGCTGCCGCAATGTGTCGCCGTTCTTGAACGGCTTATTCACATCGACAAACCACTGCTCCGTCGCTCGGAAGATCACCGGCGTCTTGCCCCGCCAGTCGTGCGGATAGCTGTGCGTAAACTTGTGCTCGTGGAACATGTGCGCGCTCTCGCGCAGCTTTACACACACCAACTCGTTGGCCTCCCACACGCTCTTGCCCCGCAGCCAATCGGGCACTGTGTCATCGAACGTGCCGTCCTCGCGCACAGGGCAGTAGATGTCGAGCCCCTCGCGCAGGCCGGTCTGGTAGTCCTCGACGCCGTGCCCCGGTGCGGTGTGCACCAGGCCGGTGCCATCTTCGAGCGTGACGTAATCAGCGGCGACTATTTTTCCCGAGCGTTCAATGAACGGATGCTTGTATTTCACATACTGTAACGGTCTAACCAATTGCGTACCACGGTATACTTTTGATGGAGCAATGTTCGTATATCCGCCTCTGCTGAGCACTTTCTCGGCCAGGTCAACAGCAACTACCACCCTGCTGCCATCGGGTAGTTCATACAAGCCGTAGTCATATCCCTCGTGGATTGCTACAGCGAGATTTGCGGGCAATGTCCAAGGAGTAGTTGTCCAAATCAAAAGACTGGAGCCCAAAAGTGGTTTGAGGTCATCCTGCTGTAAGTGACCAACCTCATCGATCTTGAACTTCACATATACACTCGTATCTTCCCGGTCGTAATACTCCAACTCCGCATCCGCAAGCGCGGTGCGATTTTCGATCGACCAGTGCACGGGTTTCAGGCCGCGATAGACCAGACCCGCTTCGACCAGGTCGGCGAAGACCTCCAGCGTAGCAGCTTCGTAAGCCGGGTCCATGGTGAGATAGGGTTCGTTGTAGTCCGCGAGCGTGAGCAGCCGTTGCATCTGGCCGCTCTGGAGTTTGACGAACTTTTCAGCGGAGCTCTTGCACTTGCGGCGGACCTGGATCGGCTGCATCTCCCGGGCCGCGGCGCCCAGGTCCTGCATCACCTTGTGCTCGATGGGCAGGCCGTGGCAGTCCCAGCCGGGCACGTAGGGGCATTGGAAGTCGAGCATCAGCCGGCTGCGCACGACGAAATCCTTGAGACACTTGTTGAGCAGGTGCCCGAGGTGGATGGAGCCGTTGGCGTAGGGCGGGCCGTCGTGGAAGACGTAGCGGGGGCAGTTGCGATCAGCCCGGTCCTTCTGAATGCGGGCGTAGAGATTGATCTTGTGCCAGCGTTTCTGGCTGGCGGGCTCGGTCTGCACCAGGTTGGCCTTCATGGCGAAGGCGGTTTTGGGCAGGTTGAGGGTGGATTTGTAGGACTTCTTTTCGGTGCTGGGGTCGGACATAATGGGCGTAGTTTATCCGCTGGCAGCCGATTTCGTCGGAACATGCCGAAGACCGTTTAACCACCCCCTCTCCCCTTGGGAGAGGGTTGGGGTGAGGGCCGAACTTGCTTGAGGCATCAATCGTGACAACGCGAACACGATCGATCCGCCCTCACCCTGCCCTCTCCCAGGGGGAGAGGGTTCTAAATCAGAGCAGTTTCTTCAGCGGCACCGCAACACGCCCGAAGACCTCAGCCGGGATCGACACCGTGTCCCACTTGGCGCTGCGCGGGCGCAGGTGCGGCTCGTAATCGTCCAGCTTCACCGCCAGCACGCTGTACCAGCGATCGCCGAACTCGAACACCTCCATGAACAACGCATCCGGCGGCGGCACATCGCACCAGAACAGGAACACGAACGCTGAGGCGAACCCTTGCCCGAAGATCGACGACCACTGCTTCAGACAACGCACGTCATCGCGCGTCACCCAGTTCTGCAAGCTCTTGCCCGTCTTGCCCGAGTGCTTGCGGCCTTTGACGTCGATCAGCAGGTTGTCGCCCGACTCGCTGTAAACCACGAAGTCGAAGCTCTTGAGTTTGATCTGCTCGCTGCGCCCAGCCAAGGCCCGCTTGGCTTCGTCCACGGCCACGTAGGGGATGCCGTTGCTGCGAAGATAATGCTCGAACGCCCGGTCGTAGTGGAAGCGGCGATGGGCCACGGGGAGATTGTAGTGGAAAGGGAGTAGGCAGTAGGCAGTGGGGAGTAGGGAATAGGCGGTAGCACAAGGCCAAGGATGTAGGCCGTAGTGCCGTGGGTTTCGGGTCACAACCCTACTGCCTACTGCCTACTCACTATTGCCCACCCTATCCCCTACACCCTCGATCGTCACCTGATTCTGCTCACCTGAGGCTAGGTTCTTCAACTCGCAGACGCCCTCAGCCGCCTTGTCGTCGAGGATCACGGCGAAACGGGCGCGGCACTGGCTGGCTTCCTTGAGCAGCTTGCCGAGGTTGCGGCCGGCCTTGTAGCTGAATCGGGCATGGCGGCCGGCGCGGCGCAGGGCGGCCACGACGCCCGGCAGTTGAGCCTGGGCGGCATCGGTCAAAGCGATCACGAAGGCATCGGGCGCGGGCGCCACGTCCTCAGGCAGCAGGCCCTTGTCGCGCAGCACGTTGGTGACGACCACGTCGCCCATGCCGAACCCGACGGCACTCATGGCCGGTCCGCCGAAGGTTTCGATGAGTTGGTCGTATCGTCCGCCGCCGGCGATGGCGCGTTCGACCCCGGACACTTCGTGCAGCTCGAACACGGTGCCGGTGTAATACGCCAGGCCGCGCACGATGCCCAGGTCATATTCGCACCAGTCGGTCAGGCCGAAGGCGGACAGTTGGGCGTCCAGTTCGCCCAGGTCGTTGAAGGAGTCATCGAGGCCAATGGAGCGGCGCAGGTGATCGATGTCGCCGGTGTGGTACTTGCGGCGGCACATCTGGCTGAAGCGCTCGACGCGCGGCTCGTCCAGTCCCAGGCTCATCGCGCTCTGCGTGAACTGCTCGGGCGGAATCTTGTCCCGGCGATCCAGCAACTCGAAGGCCTCGGTCATCTTTTCATCCGGCACGCCCAGCTTGGCCAGGATGGCCCGCACCACGCGGCGGTGGCTGATCTTGACGTGCACCTGCTGCGGCGTCAGTCCCACCTGGCGCAGAAAATCCACCGCCACCCCGATCACTTCCGCGTCGGCCTGCGGTGAATCGACACCCAGCAAATCGACGTTCCACTGCCAGTGCTCGCGCAAGCGACCGCGCTGGGGCCGCTCGGCGCGAACCAGGTTGGGAATGGCGAACCACTTGATCGGCCGCGACAGCGTGTTGGCCTTGGCGGCCACCATGCGGGCCAGCGTGGGGGTGAACTCCGCGCGGATGGCCATCTCGCGCCCGCCGCGATCCTCGAAGTGGAACAGTTCGCTGACGATGCCTTCGCCGCTCTTGGCCTTGTAGAGGTCGAGCGTCTCGTAGATCGGGCCATCGACCTGCTCGAAGCCGTGACGGACGGAAACGCTGCGCCAGGCGTCGGTCAGGAACTGGCGCCAGGCCATGTCCTGCGGGTAGAAATCGCGTGTGCCTTTGGGGGATTGGAATTTCATTGTTGCTAGGCAGTAGGGAGTAGGCAGTAGGCAGTAGGGGATTAGGATAGCGATTTTCTCAGAGCGTTCAGCAGTTTGCCGACTTCCTGGCATAAACCCCAGGCGACACGCGAATCTTCACGTGTAATGTAGTTCTGGCGGCCGGCGACGATGATCTGGGTTTCGACTTCCTTCAGCGAACCATTGGCGATTGCCAGATGGTGCATGTAGTCGCAAAGATTTTGCCGGCCGTAGCCTTCGGCGATGTTGGATGGCACCGACACCACCGCCCTGCGCAACTGGCTGGTCAGCGCATATTTTTCCTCCGCAGAAAACCGGCTGCTCAACTCATAAACCGCATCCACCAGGTCCATCGCCTTCTGCCACACCACCAAATCCCGATATGAGCGAATCGCTCCGCTGTCACCTTCATCGCCCATCTTAAATCCTCTACTCCCTACTGCCTACTGCCTACTCCCTAAACTACTCCCTACTTCACCCCCACCACGTAGGCTAACCAGCAGGCATCGGCAGGTGCGGTCGGGGTGGCGAACCAGTTTTCCTCGTCCTCGCCCTCCCAGTAGATCTTCGTCTCACGGAAGCCAGCCTCGCGCATCAACTCACAGACCTCAGGCAGTGTCCAGAACCGCCAGTCGTAGGTGAACGCTTCTTCCAGGCGGCTGCCGTCCTTGAACTTGAAGTGAATGTGGAACAGGCAATCGTGGGTGATGGGATTGAAACGCACGCAGTCCCAGATGTATTTGAAGCTTTTGACCTTGCGCACGTCCTGGTTGTTCTCCAGCCAGCAGTCAGCCCCGCCCATCATGTCCGCCACGAGGATGCCGCGCTTGGAGAGATTGGCATAGGCGACCTTGAAGTAGCGCAGCAGATCCTGGCGCGTTTTGAAAATCCAGAAAGAAAAATTCTGGGCGGCCAGCACGTCAGCCTTGACCTTGTCCGTCCGCCGCACGTCCTGCTGGAGCAGGTTCACCCGCTGCTGCTGATTGCCCGAGAGCTTGGCCAGGTTGTGGGCGCGTCCCCAGTTCAACGGCTCGGGATCTAGATCGACGCCGATGGCCTGCCGCTGTTTGCCGCGCTTGACCCATTCGCAGCAGACGGCGAACGTGCCGCAGAAATCCTCGCGCAGCAGCTTCGGTTTGCTGCCGTAGGCTTCCTTGTAGGCCTGGTCGAAGAAGGCCACCTCGTGGTCGGGCTCCTGCACCGATTGGCCGTAGAGTTTGTAGCGGTCGGCCTGGTCAGCCAGAGTGGGTTTGCGATGCTTGGGCTTGGTTGGACTCATCGGGGCACTGTACAAGCTGCCGCCGATTGAAACAACGCAGCGAACTGTCTGGAGCAGTTCGCAAAATCATCAACCCAATAGCCGGCGAGCTACGTCTCGCCGGTCCGTGCTGACTGCCAGTTCAGATCGCGCACGAGTTGAAACAACGCCCACTTCTTTCTAACTTCCTCACGGTGCGCATCATCGCTGGAGACTATCGTGGCCGAAAACTCATCCCCCCGCGCGATCAGTCCGTCACCCGCCCCATGACCGATCGCGTCAAGCAGTCACTCTTCGACCGCCTGGCCGCCCACGGCTTCTTCGATGACGAGCCCGAGCAACCGATCCATGTCGTGGACCTGTTTGCGGGCACCGGCAGCCTGGGCCTGGAAGCCCTCTCGCGCGGGGCGGACTTCTGCACCTTCATCGAGCAGGACCGCGATGCCGCCGATCGCCTGGAGCAGAACCTCGACGCCCTCGATGCCCGCCGCTATGCCCGCGTGCTGCGCAGCGATGCTCTCAATCCATCGTGGCTGCTGCGACTGGATCAAACGCCGATCTCGATGGTGCTGATGGACCCGCCCTATCGCATGGTGGAGGAAGCCGCCGGCTTCGATCGCTTCGCCCCCCTGCTGGCCGAGCTTCGCCCCCGCCTGGCGGAGGTAGCCTGCGTCATGCTGCGCACGCCCAAGGATGTCACGCCGCCCAGTTTCGACCACTTCCGCGGGCCCGGTGTCCACGTCTTCGGCACCACGCAGTTGAATTTCTACTTGGCGGACTGAGATCGTTCACTGATAGAACAGCGCCAGGATCTTCTGGAAAAGCTCGACGTAGCCATTACCCCACGCCCCCTGTCGGAAGAACGCCACCGGTCCGTCGGGATGGCCGATGAACGGCCGCAGCACCCAGCCCATCTGGATGCCCACGAAGCCGTAGATCACCAGCCACGCCCGCAGCAGCAGGCGATGCCGCCGATTGCTTTCGATAAGCGGACGATACAACCGACTGAGGATCATCTGGGCGGAGATGCTGGCGATGGCGAACATCACGCCGTTGAACACGATGGCTGCTTCGTAGCCGGTGAATGAGACGTACCAGAAGCCCGTCAGCGGCGCTAATGCCGCGAGGATGATGGTCAAGCCCGCCTGTGCTGCGATCAGTGCCCGCACTGCGTGAGCGAAATCCCGCCGCAGTCCCAGCAGCGTGTTGACCACGAAAAAGCTCGGCAAACTCAGCACAAACGTGCACAGCAGCAGCAGCGGCACCTTCATCGCGGCAAACACCACCTGCCACAACCGCTCGCCCGCCAGCCCGCCGAAGCTGCCCATCACCGCCCCGTAGATCAGGCCGAACATCACCACCATCACCGCCAGTTGCCCCAGGCGCAGCAGCGTGCGACCGCCCTGGACCCACCACATGCGGCCGCGCAGCAAGGCGTCGGGATAACGGGCCAGCGTCGTCATGTCATGAACCGCCGAACAGCTTGCCCAGCGTGTCGATCAAGTCCGTGAAGAAGTTGCTCTGCTTGTCGCGCAGCCACTCGAACGGCGCGCCTGGATGCCCGATGAACGGCCGCAGCACCCACGACATCTGCGCTCCCACCAGCGCGAACACGATCACCCAGATGTTGAACACCGTCTTGGCCCGGGCATCGGTCGGCAGCCCCTCGTCATCCAGCGCTCCGCTCGGCTCGTCCGGATCCTGCTCATCAGCTTCGCTGGCAACCCGTGGCAAAAACGTCTCCCGCACCACGACCAGCCGATGCAGCGTACGCAGCAGGAACGTCAATCCCAGCACGCCCGCAATGGCCGACATCGCCACGTTCAGCAGCTTCATGAACCAGTAGCTGTCCGTACTCACCCCGAAGAACACCACGATCGGCCCCAGCGACGCCAGCACCGCGATCATCACCGCGATCATCGCCACCAGCAGCCGCACCACCGAGCGCAACGTCAGCCGCGATCCCACCAGTGCGTTGAACACGTACAGCGACGGCAGCGTCACCAGCAGCGTCAGGAAAAACAGCAGCGGCAGCTTGATGGCGCTGGCCAGCAACTGCATCAGCGCCTCGTGCGAGCCGCCCGTGCGGAACACGGTAAACGACGCCATGCACACGCCGTACACCGCCGCCAGGAAGATCGTCACCACCGACAATCCGAACACCGGGATGCGGACCTGCCCCTCCTGCAGCCGCGAGAGCCGCGTCGCATCGCCGCGCAGGATTTCATCGAGTTGCCGGAACCAGCCGAACATGCACGCCCCCTTTCCATAACCGCCCGAATGGACGCTTGACAGGACATACGATCGCACGATTCGCCCGGTTCGGCAAGAGCGCAGCCGTCCGCTACAATTTGCCCCCTAAGGCTCCGATCAAGCCCCCCGGAAGTTCAACAGCCCAGCCCTGGGATATCGTCCCAGGACCACGGTGGATCACCATGCTCAGTCACCTGTCCGAAAAATTTGAAAACGCCCTGCGCCAGCTCTCCGGCCGCGGCCGCATCAGCGAGTCCAATGTCCGCGAGGCCATGGAAGAAGTCCGCACCGCCCTGCTCGAGGCTGACGTCCACTACGAGGTCGTCCAGCAGTTCTGCGATGCGATCGTGCAGAAAGCGATCGGCTCTGAAGTGCTCCAGTCGCTGCGCCCCGCTCAGCAGATGATCAAGATCGTCTATGACGAACTGGTCGCGCTGATCGGCGGCCAGGAGGTGATCGAGGAAGGCGGTGCAGAACGGCCGCCCATCCTCTACGTCGAACCCGGGCCCACCATCATCATGATGTCCGGCCTGCAAGGCTCGGGTAAAACCACCACCTGCGGCAAACTCGCTGCCTATCTGAAAAAGAAAAACAAGCGCGTCATGCTCGCTGCGGCCGACCTGCAGCGACCCGCTGCTGTCACGCAGCTACAGGTGCTGGTCGATCAGGTCAACGAAGAGATCCCTTCCGGGGGCGGTGAAAAGGTGCTCTTCCACGGCGAACTGGACAAGGTCGCTGAGTATGGCAAAGCGATCGGCGCCGCCGTGCAGGTGGCACGTAATGCGGTGATTGACGCCCGCAGCCAGGGTTGTGACGTGCTGATCCTCGACACGGCCGGCCGCCTGCACGTCAACGACGACCTGATGAACGAACTGCGCCAGGTCGAACGCGCGGTCAACCCGCACCAGATCTTCCTGGTCATCGACGCCATGACCGGCCAGGACGCTGTCAACAGCGCCAAAGCCTTCAACGATCAGCTCGAACTCGACGGCGTGATCCTGACCAAGTTCGACTCCGACACCCGCGGCGGCGCAGCGCTCACCGTCCGCCAGATCACCGGCAAACCCATCAAGTTCATGGGCGTCGGTGAAAAGCTCGATGCCCTCGAAGCGTTCCACGCTCCGCGCATCGCTTCGCGCATCCTCGGCATGGGCGACGTCGTCTCCCTGGTGGAAAAAGCCCAGGCCGAAGTCAGCCAGGAGGAAGCACTCGCCCTGCAGGAAAAGATGGCTGCGGGCAAGATGACCATGGATGACTTCCTCAACCAGCTTCGCACCATCCGCAAGATGGGCTCCATGAAATCGCTGCTGGGCATGCTTCCCGGCATCGGTTCACAGCTCAAAGACCTCAACCTCGACGACCGCGAGATCAATCGCACAGAAGCGATCATTCAGTCCATGACGCCCGCCGAGCGCAAGGACATTGATCTGCTGAACAACTCCCGACGCCGCCGCATCTCGCGCGGCTCGGGCAGCGACGCCAAGGACGTCAGCCAACTGGTGCGCGGCTTCGAGATGGTCAGCAAACTCAGCAAGCAGATGTCCGGCATGGGCATGTGGTCACGACTCAAAGCCATGCGCGGCCTCGGCGGCGCAGATATGGCCGCCGCCATGGGCTCCCGCGGCTGCGGCGTCAGCCTCCGCGGCGGCTCCAAACCGCAGAAATCCAAGTACAAACAGCGTAAAAAACGAAAGTAATCTCTGATGTCTGATTGCTGATTGCTGATGTTCAGAAATCGCCTCAATCCTCATTCCTACATCAGCAATCCGCAATCAGACTTCAGACATGACACTCACCATGCCTCACGAACTCGCCAAGCAATATCGTCCGCAGGATGTCGAAACCGAAATCGCGAAGCGCTGGGACTCCGCCCGCGCGTTCCATGCGATACCTGATGCTGCTGGAGCCCCTTACAGCATCGTCATCCCGCCGCCCAACGTCACCGCCGCCCTGCACATGGGCCATGCCCTGAACAACACGCTGCAGGACATCCTCATCCGCTATCACCGCATGCTCGGCGACAACGCCATGTGGATGCCCGGCACCGATCATGCCGGCATCGCCACCCAGACCGTGGTGGAAAAGCGCGTGCTGCAGGAAGAAGGCAGGAAGCGCACCGACTTCACGCGCGACCAGTTCATCGCCCGCATCCAGAAATGGAAGGATGAATACGAAAAGCGCATCACCGATCAACTCAAGGTCATGGGCTGCTCCTGCGACTGGGAGCGCCAGCGCTTCACCATGGACGACCAGTGCGCTAAAGCCGTTCGTGAAGCCTTTTTCCAACTCTTCCGGGGGGGATTGATTTACCGCGGCAAACGCCTGGTCAACTGGGACCCGATCACGCAGACAGCGCTCGCTGACGACGAAGTCGAGATGGAGGAAATCGACGGCAACTTCTACTACATGCGCTACCCCCTGGCGGAGGCCGATTCATCGGCCGTCGATCCACCTTACGTCACCGTCGCCACCACCCGCCCCGAAACCATGCTCGGCGACACCGCCGTGGCCGTGAACCCCAAGGACACCGCACGCGCCGCACTGATCGGCAAGCACGTCATCCTCCCCATCGTCAACCGCCGCATCCCCATCATCGGCGACGACTACGTGGTGATTCCCAATCCCGACAGCGATGACCCCAAAGCCAAATACGCTTCGGGCTTTTTGAAAGTCACCCCCGCCCACGACCCCAACGACTACGACATCGGCAAGCGCCACAATCTGCCGATCGTCAACGTCATGGCCCCCGACGCATCGATCTCCAATCAACATGGCTGGGATGATTCAAGCGAGGAATGCCAGCCGCTGCTGGGCCTGTCGCGCGAGGACGCCCGCAAGTGGATCGTGCGCTGGTTCAAAGATCATGGCCTGATGGAAGAGATCCGCCCCTACCGCCACGCCGTGGGCCACAGCTATCGCAGCCACGCCGCGATCGAGCCGTATCTGAGCGATCAGTGGTACGTGAAAGTCACCGACCCCAAGCTAGCCGGTGCCGCGTTACAAGCGATGAACCCCAAGCAGCGCAGCGACGCCCCCGCTTCCGACACATCAGCAATCAGCAATCAGACATCAGACATCCTGACCTTCACCCCCGAGCGTTACGCCAAGACCTTCGAGCAGTGGCACCGCAACATCCGCGACTGGTGCATCAGCCGCCAACTCTGGTGGGGCCATCGTATTCCGGTGTGGTCAAGAGTTGGTGAACCTGCTGAATCTTATCGTGCAGGTGAACAGAGTAGCTTTGTATCCCAACTGAATCAGTGGGATAATGAGGGTCGTATTGCACGTGGTGCCGGTCGCTTGATGACAGGTGGAGAAACCGCTTCTGTAGATCCAGGGACATTTGTCTGCGTGCACTACGAGAATGACGACGAAGTCATAGCAGTTCTAGAAAAGGCAGGTTACACCCAAGACCCCGACGTTCTCGACACCTGGTTCAGCAGCGCCCTTTGGCCCCTGTCCACACTGGGTTGGCCGGACGACACCGCGGAACTGAAAACGTGGAACCCCACCAACGTGCTGTGCACGGCCCGCGAGATCATCACGCTCTGGGTGTCGCGCATGGTCATGTTCAACCTCTACTTCCGGGGGCAACTGCCGTTCCGTGACGTGTTCATTCACGCCATGATCCAGGACGGGCATGGTCAGAAGATGTCCAAATCGCTCGGCAACGGTGTCGATCCGGTGGACATCATCCACTCGCACGGCTCCGACGCCATGCGCTTCACGCTGGCCCAGATGACCACGCACACGCAGGACGTGCGTCTGCCGGTCGAATGCGTCGCCCCCGCAAGTGGTGAGCCGTTCGAGCCCAAGTACAAGACGCTATCCAACGGCTACAAGGTGGCGCAACCTATTCAAGAACATAAGGGCGAAAAGATGGTTTCGTCCTACGGCGTGGCCTCCGGCGAAGCAACGCCCACCAAAGACATGCCCGCGGCTCGTAACACCAGTGAGAAGTTCGACTACGGCCGCAACTTCGCCAACAAACTGTGGAACGCGACGCGCTTTGCGCTCAGCAAACTGAACACAAACCCGACACCCGATACCCGATACCCGATACCCGCTCTCCCCGATCGTTGGATCCTTTCGCGCATTGCCCAGATCACGGAGCAGACCACACGCTCACTGGATGCGTATGACTTCCACAATTACGCCGACGATCTGTACCACTTTATCTGGGGCGACGTGTGCGACTGGTATATCGAGGCCATCAAGCCGACGGTGGAAACTAATTCGATCCAACAAAGAGTGCTGGCGTCAGTCCTCGACGTGTCGCTGCGGTTGCTGCATCCCGCGATGCCGTTTGTCACGGAGCGGCTGTACGAAGCGCTCAACGACATCTATCCGCAGCGCGGCGTCGAAGGACTCGCATTGCCAGCAGGCGAATTGCTGGTCAAAGCGGCCTGGCCCAGGGTCGATGTGACACTGCGCGACGAGGCGGCCGAGCAGCAGTTCGAGCAGTTGCGCGAGCTGGTCAACATGATCCGCGAAGCCCGCACCCAATCCAGCCTGCCCCCGCGGCAGACGTTCGATGTCACCATCAAGACCGCGGCTGCCGTGCAGGAGTTCCAGGGTCTGATCGAGGCACTGGCCAACGTGAAGCTGATCGACGTCGGCCCCGAAGCTGCCAAACCAGCCGACGCGGTGACGGCGGTGCGCGCAATCGGTGAAATATATCTGCACCATGCAGCCGACACGGAAGCCGAGCGCCAGCGATTGGAAAAACGCCTGGCGGAACTGGACAAATGCATCGCAGCCTTCCGGGTGCGGCTCAACAACAAGGGTTACGTGGACAAGGCCCCCGCTCACCTGGTGCAGCAGACCCGCGACGAGCTGGCCCGCGTGGAGGCGGAACGGGCGCGCGTGCTGGAGCAGTTGGGCGCGAAGTGATCGTCAGGGTTCAGCAGGATGAGCAAAGAAGAAGCCCACGGGTTCAATCCGTGGGCTTCAGTCATTCAATCAACATTGCATCAGATCTCAGCGCTCGTAGCGGCACTCGAAGATCGACTGCGTACGCAGGACCACACCGCTGCCGCCGTAGAGGTGGTAGCTCTGGATGTGGAACTCGCGGCGGAACTTCTGGGCATCGAGCACCGACAGGCAAGGCACCTGAGCCTCATCCGCCCACTGGTAGCTCATCGAGCCGGTCTCCCGGGCGAAGTTCTGCATCTCGCGCAGGGTGGCCTGGTAGAGATTGTCGCTGAGCGTTTCGGTCTGGATGGTGGTGACAAAGCCGGTGCGGCCATGGGGCTCCATTTCGTAATCTTTTTCGCCCAGGCAGGGCAGAGCATAGATCAGGCCGGTCTCGGGCAGGTGGTCGCCGCGCTCGATGACGGTTTCAGTGACGGTCTGGCTGGCGAAGTTGAAACGGACGGTGTGGCCGCCGGGGGTGATCCAGAGCTCGACCTCGTAGTCGCCGTGCCGATCGGTGCGGCGGCACTGGAGGTCGAACAGCTCCGGGTGCAGGGCCCGGTTATAGACCATTAAGCGTAAAGCCTGTACGTTAAGAGATTTAGGAACGCTGACACTCATAGTCAACCTCAAACAAGGTCCCGCTGATCGTAACTTCTGGGGTGGCCGTGGTACGGATTGGGGGCACCCGTGTGGCCTTTGTACCGCGGATTATAGCGGCTGGCAGCATTCTGAATAGCCCCCAAATGGGCATTTTTTCACATTTTTTCGTGGTCGAGGGCATATAAACGTCGGTTGGGGCCTCTGTTGTAGCCGCCCGGGGGACAGCGCCGATAATCATTTCAACTACGCAGCGCCATCGCCGTTGGTTCGCTGGAAAGGCCGGAATGTCGCCAATTGAGACGCTGTATCAGGAACTGGCCAGGTGCGACGATGTCTCCGTCGATCGCGCCCTGGCTGACGCCCTGCCCACCGCCTCCCCGGCCGACCGTCCGCGCATGGCCCGACTGCTGATCGAACGTGGCAGGCCGGAGGGCTGTCTGGGGCTGGTGCTGCACTACGACCTGCTCGAGCCGCCGCTACAGGATCAGATCGCCGAGCAGGCCCCAGCCCTGGTGCGGCCGATCCGCCAGGCCCTGGCCCTGACCCGCAGCAAAGGCCCGCTGCACGCCATCCTGTTGATCCGGCGAGGTCTGGCTGCCCGACTGGCGTACCTGGTCACCGGCCAACTGCGCAGCGGCGACGCCAAACTCACCGCTCCCGCTGCCGATTGCCTTCTCCACCTGGCTCAGAAGGCGGACACCAGCCGCCACAATGGGATGCCGGCCGCGATCGATCCGGCCTCCGCCACGCAACTGTTATCCGCGATCGAAGAAGCGGTGATCCACTTTGCCGCCCATCATCAGCCGCAGGTACTGATCGCTCTCTGTTACCTGCTGCCGCGGTCGGCCCAACAGTCGGCCCAGGTGCTGGCCAATCCCGAGCACGCAGCCGTGGCGCCGATGCGCAACCTGTTGTCTCGGGCCGAGCAACCGGCCGTGCGCCGCTCGCTGCTGTGGATGGCAGCGATCCCCACGCTGACCGAGCCGGCGCTGACGGGCCTGCGCTGCTGCGCCGCGACGGGTCAAATCGGTGAAAGCCTGGAACTGGCCCACCTGCTGGCGTTGCCGCACGTGAGCAAGCCGTTGCTGCGCGTACACGCGCCCGATGAGCTCTGGCCCAGCGATCAACAGATGCGGCAGATGACCGCAGCCCAACTGCGCATGCTGCCGCGCTGGGCCGCGGCTCTGAATTTCGACGACGCACAACGCCTGGTCAAGCTGACAAACCTGGCCCGGGTGGCCGACCCACCCACGCGCCTGGCCGCCCTGCGCCAGTTGCTGGCCATGTCCCGCCAGCAGTCCGCGGACACTGGCGCGATCGACGACGCGGTCGCTCGCTTCGCATCCGACAGCGACGCTCAGATCGCGAGCATGGCGGTCTGGCACCTGCTGCACCGTCGCTACCGCAAGCTGCCGCAGATGCTGGCCAGCCTGACCAACAGTCCGCACCAGAAAGTCCGCCACATTGCCGCCAAACGACTGGCTCCCATCGGGTTCGAGCGGCTGTGGGACCACTGGACCAAGCTCACCAGCGAGCAGCGCCGTTCCGCGGGCCGGGCACTGATCAAGATCGATCCCGGTTTCCACCGCATGCTGGGCGAAAGACTGGCTCGATCGCAGCGCGACGATCGTCTGCGGGCCTTGTCGGTCATTCACGAACTCAACCAGGCCTCGTTCTTCACCACGCCGCTGATCCAGTTGCTCGGCGATGAAGATGAATACATCGTCTCGGCCGCGGTGTCCGCCCTGGGCTCAGCCGAAGGACCGGCCGCGATCTCCGCTCTGCGCGGGGCGTTGGATCATCGTGATTCCCGCGTCCGCGCCAATGCCGTGGAAGCCCTGGCCCGGCTGGAAACCAGCGACCACGTGCATCAACTGATCCGGATCGCCAGCGAAGATGCCAACCGCCCCCGCGCCAACGCCATCGCCGCCCTGATGGCCCTGCGCACCGACGAAGCGCTGACCGCATTGCAATCCATGCTCGACGACCATCGCAGCGAGCACCGCTGCTCCGCGTTGTGGTTAGTGGAGCACCTGAGCCTGATCGACGTGGTGCGCAACGTGGCAGAGATGTCGATCAGCGATCCCGACGAACCGACGCGGCAGCGGGCCGGCCGCGTGGTGCACGATCTGATTCAGGCGATGAACGGTGAGCCCTTGCAGAGCATCGGCTGAAAGATTGATCCATGGACAAGCAGGAACTGTTCAAGGCGATGCGCGAGAACTGGGGTTCGGGGATGGCGATCTCCCCAGCCTGGATTCTGCTGGGCGCGGGCCTGGTGCTGATGGTGGTGGCTGTGCTGTCGTTTCGTCACTGGTGGCGCACGCGACACGAACGGCCGACGCCGCTGCTGACGTTCCTTTCGCTGGCAGAAAAACTGGGCCTGACCCGCGGCGAACAATGGCTGCTGATCCGCGTGGCGTCGCAGCAGAAACTCTCCTCGCCCATCGCCCTGCTGCTGAGTGCCGGCACACTGGCGGCCCACGGCCGGGCCTTTGCCGGCCGCTACTCGACCACCCGCTCCAAAATGCTGATGCAACGCGTGCGGAACATCTCCGACAAGCTGTTTGGGAATCAGCCATGAGCCATCAGCCACGAGCCACCAGGCGAGATGCATTCCTGCTCCACATGGCTCGTCGCTCATGGCTCGTGGCTATAAACCTATGAACGTGGAAATCGAACTGAAGATGCGCCTGGTCGATCGGGCTGCCCTGGAGCATCGCCTGCGCCAACGGGGCGCATCGCGGCGATCGTCGGTGCTGGAAACCAACATCTACTTCGACACGCAAGACCTGCACTTGAAAGCCGGCGATCGCGGCCTGCGCCTGCGCCGGACGTGCTGCGATGACGGCTCAAGTCAATCGTGGCTGACCTACAAAGGTCCACGCGCTCATGGGCCGTTCAAGAGCCGGCAAGAAGAAGAACTGCGCCTTGACGATGCCGATGCAGCCGAGCGCATGCTGCGGGGGCTGGGATACATCGCCGCTTTGACCTTCGAGAAGAAGCGCGACACCTGGCTGCTGAACGACTGCCTGGTGGAGCTGGATGAACTGCCGCTGCTGGGCCGGTTCGTGGAGATCGAAGGCCCAGACGAGAAGGCCGTCGCTGCGGTGCGAAGCAAGCTGGAGCTGGATGACGAGCCAGTTGAGCCGGAAAGTTACATCGGGCTGCTGATGAATCACCTGCAGGAACAGGGGATCGCTGAACGTGTGATCGTGTTCGACGCCGCGCCCTGAGGAGGAGTCCTCGACGACGAAGGGCCGGATCGAGCGAACGGGGAACAATCAATCCGGCCCTTCGTCGCCGACTCCTCAGGGCGCGGCGTCAGTTTCCATACAGGCATTAACCTCGCAGCACTTTGTTGACAAACGCCTGGTGCAGCTTCTGCGCCACGGGGCCGACGGGGTAGTCGCGCCCGCCGCAACTGGTCACCGCGGTGACGTGCTTGGTGGTGCCGGTGAGGATCAACTCCTCGGCTCGGGCCATGTCGTCCACGGTGAATGCCTGCTCACGCAGAGCAATGCCCTCGGCTTTCGCCAGCTCCAGCACCACCGCCCGCG
The DNA here is from genome assembly GCA_020849625.1 of Phycisphaeraceae bacterium. Classification (GTDB taxonomy): domain Bacteria; phylum Planctomycetota; class Phycisphaerae; order Phycisphaerales; family Phycisphaeraceae; genus JADLFV01. The sequence goes on along the minus strand of JADLFV010000068.1, from coordinate 8,124 downwards.
TGACCCCCGGAAGAATGGAGCCATCCGTCGGATGCGTGCGCAACTCGCCGTCGATCACGGCAAACACGCTGGTGGCAGCCCCTTCGCTGACCACCGCGCCGCGATGGAAGATCGCTTCGCCGCAGCCGGCCTCCAGAGCCTGCTGTCGGGCCAGCACGTTGGGCAGCAGCATCAGCGACTTGATGGCGCAGTCCAGCCAGCGGCGGTCATCGGCCAGCAGCGCCTTGTCCGTCGGCAGCGGCGCGTCCGGCAGCAGCGGCCCAACGGGATCGACCATCACAAGCACCGTGGGCTGCACCTTTGCGGGAAACGCATGATTGCGCGGGGCGGGGCCGCGCGTGACCTGCCAGTAGGCGCGGGCGTCGCGCAGGTTGCTCTGCTGCAGCAGCTTCATGGTGGCGGGGACCATGCAGTCGATGTCAGCCGGCAGGCGGATGGCAGCCAGGCTCTGGCACAGGCGCTGCACGTGCAGGTCGAGCATGAAGGGCTTGCCGTTGTAGATGCGCAGCACTTCGTACACGCCGTCAGCCAGCAGGAAGCCGCGGTCCTCGATGCTGACCTTGGCGTCCTGTCTGGGAATGTATTGTCCGTTGAGATAGATGTTGCTCATGGCAGTGAAACGATCCCCGCTCCGTCGGCCGGTCTGCTGACGAAGGCAAAAGGTTGAAGGCCGGTCTCTTTTTCATACGCGGCGCAGACCGCATCGCGCACCTGCTCGGCGTGCTCGGTCGCCACCAGTGTCACCGTGCATCCGCCGAAGCCGCCGCCGGTCATGCGGCTGCCGAGCACGCCCTGCTGCTGCAAGGTGAGGTCCACCAGCACATCGACCTGCGGACAACTGACTTCATAATCATCGCGCAGGCTGGCGTGGCTCTGCACCATCAGCTTGCCGAAGCCGGCGTAATCGCGCTGCTGGAGCAGGTGGGCTGCTGCACGGGTGCGAGCGATTTCGCCGATCACGTGCCGGGCCCGGCGATACGTGACGTCATCGAGCTTGTCGCGGTGCGCTTCCAGTTGCAGCAATTCCGCATCGCGCAGCAGATCAACGCCGAGCACTTTAGCAGCCGCCTCGCAACCGGCGCGGCGCCTGGCGTACTCGCCGTTGACCAGGGCGTGCGGCACGTTGCTGTTGATAATCAGCACGCTGACAGCCGGATCATCGAGCGGTATCAGTTCGGTTTCGTGCGAGCGGCAGTCGATCAGCAGGGCATGGCCCGCGCGGCCGCAGGCGGCAATGAACTGGTCCATGATGCCGCAGGGAACGCCGGCGAATTCGTGCTCAGCCCGCTGTGCGATCAATGCTTTGTCCACCGGGTTCAGCGTGCGTTGGCAGAGCGCTTCGCATAGCGTCACGGTTGCCACCTCGATCGCCGCGCTGCTGGACAGTCCCCCGCCGGAGGGCACGGTCGAATCCAGCAGCAGATCGCAGCCGGGCAGCTTGAATCCCTTGTCGATGCAACCGGCCATGGCGCCTTTGACATAGTTGCCCCACCTCGCCCCCGCCCCCGGAAGTGTTTCAGGCTGCAACGGTTGCGAGAGGTCGAAGACGACTTCGTCGGGCATGGCGGTGGAGCGCAGGTGCACCGAGGTGTCGGATCGCACCGCGGCCAACAGCGTGGCGCGGCGATCGATGGCCATGGGCAGGACGAAGCCGCCGTTGTAGTCGGTGTGCTCGCCGATGAGATTGACCCGCCCCGGAGCGGAGGCGGCATGGGTGGGCGTTGAGCCGAAGATGGCCGCGAAGCGAGAAACAAGTGCGGGCAGGTCAGTCATGGCGGTATGGTAAGGAAGAAGGCACCAAGGCACCAAGGCACCGAGGCATCAAGGGCCTGCGATGTGACCTCTGATTCTTTCCCTTGGTGCCTCGGTGCCTCGGTCCCTTGGTGCCTTCCCGGTTTGCATGCCCTCAGCGCGGCCATTACACTCGCCGCGTGATTGGAATCGCTCAGGAGTCGTACGCTTGCGTTTTTCACTGGTGGATCGTGTCTTGGAACGCTCGGAGCAGAAGCTGACCGCCATCAAGGCGGTGACCGCGGCCGAGGAGTATCTGGGCGACCACTTCCCATCATTTCCGGTGCTGCCGGGGGTGCTGATGCTGGAGGCGATGGTGCAGGCGGGGCGGTTGTTTGTCAGCGGCGGCGACCCGCAGATCGCTGACGATCCGCGCAAGATTCCGCTGGTGATCAAAGAGGTGCGCAACGTGCGCTATGGCAACATGGTCCGGCCGGGCCAGACTCTGACGGTGGAAGTCACGCTGCGACAGCAGGACGAAACTTCCTGGCAGTTTGAAGGCAAAGGCACGGTCGAAGGACAAATCGCGGTGCAGGGCCGATTCACCCTGGCCGCTTTGGAGAACTAGAACAATGGCCAGCTATGACGACGTGTTCGAAAAAGTGCAGACCGTGCTGGAGGACGCCTTGGGCGTGGACAAGGAAGAGGTGACCGCTGAGGCCACGCTGGTGGGCGATCTGGGAGCCGAGTCGATCGACTTCCTGGACATCGTCTTCCGCCTGGAGAAGGCGTTCAACATCAAGATCCAGCAGTCGGAATTGTTCCCCGACAACGTGCTGACCGACCCGCAGTACGTGCAGGAGGGCAAGGTGACCGACGCGGGCATGGCCGAGCTGCGCCAGCGCCTGCCGCACACCAACCTGGACGCCTTCGACGCCGACCGCACGGTGGACAGCTTCCCCAACGTGTTCACGGTCGATGCCATCGTGAAGTTCGTGCAGAGCAAGTTGTAGCAGGAATAAGGACCGAGGCACCAAGGCACCCAGGGACCAAGGATTTGGTAATGGTCCTCGAATGCCCTATCTCGGTGCCTTGGTACCTCGGTGCCTTGGTGCCTTCCCATGCGTTGGATCTGGATTGATCGCATCCTCGAGTTGAAGCGCGGCGCGAAGCTGGTGGCGCTGAAGAACATCAGCGCGGCCGAGGACGTGCTGCACGATCACTTCGCCCCCGCCCCCGGAAGTGCAGAAAGTGCGCCGCAGCCACCTCGCCCGCTGATGCCGCACTCGCTGATCATCGAAGGCATGGCCCAGACCGCGGGCATCCTGGTCGGACATGCCGGTGACTTCAAGGAAAAAGTGATCCTGGCCAAGATCGGCAAAGCCGTCTTCGACGTCGCCGTGCAGCCCCGGCCCGGCTTCACCATCCGCCACAGCGCCGAGATGGTCCGCTACGACGCCAGCGGGGCTTCGACCTCCGGCGTCACCGAATTGATCGACCCGGCCACGGGTGAAGCTCGCAAACTAGCGGACATCGAGTTGATGTTCAGCCACATCGACAGCAACCGCTCCGGCTTGAAGTTCCCCAAAGAAAACTTCGTCTTCACCGAACAGTTCATGCACCTGATCCGCAACGTGGAGAAGTTGGAGGACTGAGAGGGGGCAGAGAGCAGAGAGCAGAGAGCAGAAATCATACTATCCGCCTTCTGCTCTCGGCTCTCCGTCTTCTTTCCTGCTCCCGTGCCACACTGATGGCACCAGTAGACTTTAGTCTTTGACAGCAGGACGACGATACCGTGGGAGTCGGCCGAGTTCATCGTTTGATTCGCCTGATCACGCTGCTGCAGAGCGAGCGGGCGTGGTCGGTGCGCGAACTGGCCGAGCAGTTGGGCGTCAGCAGACGGACGCTGTTTCGTGATTTGAACGTGCTGGAGATGGCCGGCGTGCCCTACTACCACGAGCCCAATCGAGGCTATCGCATCGCCCGTAGCTTCTTTCTGCCTCCGGTGAACCTGACGGTGACCGAGACGCTGGGGCTGATGCTGCTGACCAAGCAGGCCCTGGCCCAGCGCGGCCGGCCTATGGCGGATGCCGCCTTGTCGGCCGTGGTGAAACTGCTGAGCACGGTGCCCGAGCCGATGCGTTCGGCCTGCGCCGACCTGATGGAGCCGGTGAGCATTCGCCTCAGCGCCCAGGTCGCCGACGAAGCTGAGGCCCGCCATCACCAGACGTTTCAGCGCTGCATCGACGAGGGCCGGGTGTGCAAAATGACCTACAAAAGCCCGGTGGAAGCGCAGTCCGCGACGCTGCTGGTCAAGCCGTTGGCGCTGCACTTTTCCAGCCGGGCCTGGTACGTGTTCGCCCGCACCGATCAGCACAAGGACGTGCGCCTGTTCAAGCTGGTGCGCATCGAGCAACTCGAGCCGACCGATCGCCTGTTCACCCCGCCCAAGCGTTTCGACCCGGCCGCATGGATCGGCCAGGCCTGGCAATTGATCCCCGAAGGCCGCTGCCATCACGTGGAGTTGGAGTTCAGCCCCCGGGTGGCCACCAACGTCATGGAAGTCCGCTGGCACCCGACGCAAAAGCAAAACAGGTTACCCGACGGCCGCTGCCACATGAGCTTCGACGTGGACGGCCTGAACGAAATTACGTGGTGGATCTGCGGCTATGCCGACCAGGTGTTGGTCTTGAAGCCGACAGCCCTGCGCGAACGTGTGCGCCAGATGCATGAAGCAGCCGCGAAGCAGGCCAGATCATCGAAGACCGGCATACCCTTTTGAGGTGATACCACATAACGTATCGTGGAAAGACTCTAAAAGCCTGCCGCAAAATTAGGGAAATTACCCTATGGGAAAAAGCGACTTCTGCCGATAATGCAAATACAGCAAGTTGGTCTAGCGCAAGTCAAATTCGTCCATCCCATTCGTTACGGTTTTGGCAATTCGACCACGTTAAACGCCAGGCCAACGCTCTTTGAAACAAGGCGGGCAACCGGGCCGGCTTCGTCGATGACTGGACCCCCCCACGAAGCCACCCGGGTGCGCCCGCCTTTTTCTTGTCATCACATTGGTACGGTGAAGCCCATGGATTCAATCCGTGGGCTTCACGCTTTTTCAGAACGTGCCGCGCAACATCAGGAAGATCAGCAACTGATCGCTGGCGTCTGCCGCGCCGCGCGTTTCGCGCAGATCCCAGCCGCGGTCGAATTCCTGATTGAAAGCATAACCCGCGCCAAAGCGCAGATCACCCAGCAGCATCTGCTTCCATTCCAAGCCGGCCGCCACCATCTCCAGGCTGTAAAACAATCTCTGCCCGTCGCGGGTCGCATCGTGTTCGTGGAAGGCATGCACCTGACGCTCATAGCTGGCGAAGACCGCCCACTTCTTGCACAGCGCCGCGCTGACGTGGCCGGCCACCTGGTAGGGAACCAGGTAATCCACTTGCAGTTCCAGCACGTCGTTGGGCCGCCAGATCAGACTGCTCTGCGGCAGGCCCAGCACGTAGATGAAATCGGGATTGACCGCGTTGACGTAGGAAACGTACGGCAGCGGGACATCGGGCCAGACCGCGCGATTGCCGTCGAAGCTGACGCCCATGTGCATCGCTTGGCCCTCGCCCAGCGTGCGCGAGAGGTTGACCGCCGCCACGCCGTAGATCGCATCGCCCTCGCGCCAGTGATCGTCATTGGATGAGCCCGCCCCCACGATCACGCCCGGCCGCCAGCCATCGACCTCATCACCCTTCCACGCGCCGACCAGGGCCAGGTCGTTGTACGCGCTGTCCAGGTCCGGGCGTTCGGCATCGACGTTCAAGCTGTAGAAGCGGTAGCCCACGCTGAAGGTGGGGTCGCGATCTTCACGATCGAACTTCACGCGCCCGTAGGAATCCCAGAAAAACGTCTGGATGTCGCTGTCGTCGCCCTGGACGTGGCCGTCGGTGATGTACACCGGCTGATCGAACGTCTGGGCCAGGATGGACTGGTCCGGCCAGGGCTGAATCAGAATGCTGGGTGCCGTTTGCGCGAGGGCGCTGGCTGCCAGCAGCAGCGAAAAGTGAAAAGCGCAAAGTGACGGACGCAACAGCGGCGAAGCCGCTCCAAAGTGAAAAACTCTGCTTCGGCTCCCAAGTTTCATATTTTCACTTTCCACTTTTCACTTTGGCTCAGCAACCCCTCAATCTTCCAGCGCGCGCAAACCCAACCCCATCTCGGTCAGCTTTTCCTTGATCTCCAGCAGGCTGGTCATGCCGAAGTTCTTGACGCCCATCAGCTCAGCCTCGGTCTTGGTGCACAGGTCGCCGATGGTCAGCACGTTGAGCAACGCCAGGGCCTTGCGGGCACGGATGGAAAGCTGAAGCTCGTTGACCGAGCGATTGATCACTTCGCTGTCGCCGCCCTGCTCGGCCAACTGGGCATACACCTGCTGCTTGGCGGCCTGCTGCTGCTGCTCCGCCGACTGCCCGAGACGCAATCCGCGCTGAGCCAGCATGGCTTTGATCTCGTCCAGCGAAGCGTCGCCGAAGTTGCGGAAGCTGCGCAGCTCCGCCTCGGTGACCTTCAACAGATCGCCCAGCGTGCGGATGTCCATCTTGCGCAGGGCATTGCGGGTGCGCACGCTCAGTTCGAAGTCGGTCACCGGCGTGTCCAGCAGCGCGTTCTGCTTCTCGGTGCGCTTCTCGCGCTCGTCGTCGATGATCATGGCCTTGGAGGCCAGCACGTCCTTGATGTACAGCCGGGCCCGCACGTAGTTGGGTTCGGTGGCCAGCACCTGGCGCAGGCAGCGCTCCGCCTGGGCGAACTTGCCGCGATCCTCGTAAAGGATGGCCAGATTGACCAGGGCGTTCAGCGGCGGACGCTCCAGCTTCGAGCACTGCTCGTAGAGGTGCATCGCCTCGTCCTCCTCGCCCACCAGGTCCAGGCAGTAAGCCAGGCGGAAGCAGACCTCGCCGCTGTCCGGGTCCGCCGCGTAGGCTGCCTCGTAAGCCTCGATCGCACCCAGCCGATCGCAGGCCATTTCCGCAGCCAATCCCTGCTGAAAATACTTGCGGCTGGTCACCTCGTCCCTGATCTCCACGTCCAACATCGCGCTTCCGTCAGCCATGAACAGTTCCTCAAAGTGTGTTATACGAGCCACATAGGCTAATCCGGCGGCCCGCCAAGGGCAAACGGAGAGGGAAGGAGGGGAGTTTGAATGTTGATGGAGGATTTTTGATTGCCAATCGTGCCCTTTTTCAACAGCCGCGGCTGAGGCCGGTTTATCGGCCGTGGCGATGAGAAATCACACGGTTAGGATTTTTGATTGACGATCCAAAATCAACAGTCGCCCTCTTGACTCCGCAAATTCCCGGCCAAAAATATAGGGTCCGATCTGAACGTTTGCCCCGCCGGTCAGCTTCGAAGCATCCGCCAGGACCATGACATCTCCCCGCCGACCAGCACGTCCCGCAATGTCCTGACTCGATCCGCTCACCGGCCGCCCGAAAAAGAAAACCCGTTACTTCGGAGGTTTATTGATGTCTACCATCCGTCACTCCAACGGCCTTGGTTGTGTTGTGTGTCTGCTGGCTCTCAACGCTCACGCGGTCACGCCCGGCTATGTGGAGGAGTTTGGCTCCGGTGTTGCGGGCTTTGCCGGTGGAGCGATCGTTTCCCATGTCGCAACCGGCGGCGTGGGCGGCGCCGCCGATGGCTTCCTCCAGATCGCCACCTCGTCCCCAGGTTCGCTCGCCGCTTACAGCAACCTGCCCCATTTCACCGGCAACCTCACCGCTGCGGGTGTCACCGGCTTCTCGTTCTACCTCAAAGACGTCGGCGCCGATGACAACCTCGAAATCCATTTCGTCCTCGGCAATGACAGCAACTTCTGGCTGGCTACCGCCGCCTTCGCACCGGCCACCGACAATTGGTCGCCGCACAGCGTGGACCTGACCACCCCCGCCGGTTGGGTTCAGATCATCGGCTCCGATTCCTTCGCCGACGCCCTGGCCAACACCGATCGCATCATGTTCCGACATGACCTGTCTCCCTACGCCCAGGCCCCCGACCCCATCCAGGGCGAGTTCGGCGTCGATCGCATCACCGTCCTGATCCCCGAACCCGCGACCGCTGCCCTGCTCATGGCGCTGATGACGACATCGCTGACGCATCGACGCAGAACGTAAATGATTTGCGAATTTCGATTTTCGATTTGCGATCGATTTATCCCAGCCGCACTGCGCGAACATACGAAATCCGAAATTCGACATTCGACATTTGAAAATTCGCCGCGCTGGCGCATGACGGATCCGATCGGCCCAGACCCGCCACGCGCGCAGCGAAGCGACACATCAGGAAGGCCAGCGTCGGCAAGGCCCCATAGAGCCGGTAGGCGACGCGCCTGTCAGCCTCCGCCCC
>JADLFV010000067.1 GCA_020849625.1 Phycisphaeraceae bacterium | reverse complement strand
TGGCGTCGAAGCAGCACTCACTCACTTGGGCCCGGTCGCGTCCGTGCCGAACGTTTTTTGTCGTTCAGGCGACCGAGGGTAATCAAGCAATTGAGCCTCATCCGAAACCGGACGGCCTTCCTATAAATGGACGCAGCGCAACGTTTGTGCGCGCCGGAGGCGGTTTTGAGGGGTTGAAAAAGAGCGTAAGTGCAGGCAGGATCAGCAATAGAAATTTTTTCGCGTGACCTCTAAAAAAATGAAAATCGCTGACCATTCTGTGCGCGCTTACCGCAAAAACGGGACAGAATGCAGCCGAATCGCCGCGTGGCCGCGGCGGCTAAACCGTTTAGCCATTCCGGGGGCGGCGGCCACGCCGGGGGTTTGTCGGATGCACGATTACCACCGGACCTTGCTCATCGGTTGTTTCAACACTTCCCTCTTTTTAAGGGAGAGGGTTGGGGTGAGGGCCGAACGCCCTGCGAAATGTACCAGTTCAAACCATAGAACGTTATCCGACACTATGTACCGACACCATGTACTGCCCGCTTCTGGCTAAGGATCAAGTTTGACCGCAGCCGCAGCCAGAGCGCTTAAGTACATCTGAATACGGCGAGTGTCAGGACTTGTGCGGAAAATAGATCGAAGATATCCCGCTGGTGTCTTTTCATAGTTCAATATCGTTGCTGCACCAATCACTTTATTTTTAAACTCAGATTTCGCATGGGCGCTCTTATGCGCAATAACATTCCGAATTTGTACAATCTGGGATAATGCAGCTCGATCACCATCGTCAAGCAAAGTAAATGGATGGCCACGCGTTAAAAAACGACGGGCTCTCTCTTCAGTATATTTAAATGGAAGCCAATCAACATACGGCCTACCGTTAAAGACGATTTCTCGTAATGCAGAATCGGAAGTTACATTCATTTTGCATTTTAAGTTATAGCGACCACCAGTAACCTGTCCGCGCGCTATTTCAAAGAAACGACACTCCAGTAACGACTCAAATGCCACAACGGCTCTTAAGAATAACCCTTCATAGAGCGAATCAATATCACGCCGCGCTAGTACATTTCTCGTAAATATCCGCTCTACACGATCGCGTGTTGATTCTAGGGCGCGTATGGTATTTTGAAATTGTTTAACGGATTTCGTTGGCATCAACGGATGTCTTTTCGACCAAGTATTTTGCAATCTTTCGGCGGACGCCAGCTTGCGAAACACGTCGCTGCGTTAATTCAAGAACATCTGGCTTGGCCGTTCTTTTATCAAGCCGATTTCCGGCCTCAGCAATTGCCCGGATATCCTGCTGCTTGATTCGGTTAGGAGGATGGCGGGCCAACGACGATTTTAGGCCATAGCTACACGCATACAGTGCTGAGAAGAAGGGATAAAACAATGTCTTTTTCTCAAAAGGTGCACGATTGAGTTCATCGAAGTTATCTTCTATAGTATTCATGATGCCACGAAATCGCCGTTCAACTTCTTCGCGATTCGTGTATGTTTCATCCAGCCGTTTGTAAAACCCGTCAATAGTGGCTTTGTTACCCTCTGAAATACCATCAATAATGAGAATCATCAATTCACTCGTCAGTTCCACTTCACTCATTCGAGCAATCTGAGTTTCAGTAAAAAGTGACCACTGGCGCCATCTGGGAAGCTGTTCGGCGGCAAGGGCATAAGCAGATGTTTTGAACTCACCAAAGAAAGTTGCATTCCTCAACTCTTGGTTGGTTAGTTTGTAGCCTGTGGCATTCATGCGAGCAAATATTTCTAGAATCTCGCGATCTTCAGTATCAGAAGGAAAAATATGAACCATGAATTGGTAATCAAGTATATTCTGTTTATGTATTTTGGGTAGTTTGGCATATATTGCCCCAGCTAGTTCTCTGTTGTGTGAACGACTAATTTTAAAAATATCAGCCTCTATTCGCCCCCGTAACAGTTCTGGAGCGACAAAGGATATTGCCGTTCGAATACGTTGCTGGCCATCTACCACTTCGCGGGAAGATTTAAACGTAGTTAAGTTCGATGGCACATCTCTTAGAATTATGGCTGGAATTGGGAGTCCTCGCATCATTGTGTCGATGAGATAAGACTTCGCTCCTGGCTTCCACACGGGGCGGCGCTGGAAAATTGGGCTTAATTCTAATTCCTGATTCTTGTACCAGTTGATGAAGTCGCTTACTTTAAATTGGGTACGCTGTATGTTCCAAGTTTTCACAGTAACTCTCCGTGGGCTCTTGGGCTAGCTCAAAAGAACATTGTCGTTTCGACTCGGCTAGGAAGCAAGATGTGTTAGTAGGAGCCATAAGACTTCACCGATCAGTCTACCCAGTTCCTTACGACTTTGTTGTATTCCTTTTCCTCTCTCTGACCGGGTGCCACGGCCGCGCGGCCGTGGCACCCCGGAGCCCGGGTAAATGGCAATACATACCTTCAGACAGAAACCGCGCGTGGTGGGGGCGGGTTCTGAATTGTCAACGGCGAGTCACGATGGCTGCGTCAGCGGCTGGCTTTGGCTTCGGCGAGGAAGCCTTTGAACAGGCGGCGGTGTTCTTCTTCGTCGCCTTTGAGGGTGGTGCACAGGTCCTGCGTCACCGGGTCGATGCCGTCGGTGGCCTCGATGATCTTCTGATACTGATCGATGGCGCCCTGTTCGGCCTCGATGACGCCGTTGATCACCGAGAGGATGTCCAGCGGGTCCTTGGGCGGCTGCATGGACTTCTGCGTCCACTTGAGTTCCAGTGAGCCGGGGATGCGGCCTTCGAGGACCTTGATGCGCTGGGCCAGTTGCTGGGCGTGGCCCAGTTCCTCGGTGATGTCGGCGGCCAGGGCGTCCTTGATGTGCTTGGCCTTGAAGCCGTCCAGGTGCATGGAGTTGGCGATGTAGTTGCACACCGTCTCCAGTTCCGCGTTGTAGCTGACGGTCAGAAGTTGAACGATTTTTTTTCGCTGGGCATTGGTCATGGCGTGACCTCCTGAAACGGTAGAGGAATCGGTTAGCTTCTTACGTTACACTCTGGGCAACGGTTTGGCACATTGTACGAACTTTGGACCCTCGAACGGCTCATGCGTTACGCTCTGATCATTGCCGGCGGCTCTGGCACGCGACTTTGGCCGATGTCCACGCGACGTCTGCCCAAGCAGTTGATTCCCTTCATCGGCGGGCGCAGTCTGCTGCAGATCGCCCTGGATCGGTTGGAAGGATTGCTGCCGGCTGAGCAGGTGTATGTCTGTGCGGGTGCGGACCACAAGCAGGCGATCCTGGAGGCGGTGCCGACGCTGGACGAATCGCGTTTCATCGCCGAGCCGATGGGCCGGGACACGCTCAACGCGGTGGGGCTGGGCAGTGCGGTGCTGGGGCGCAGCGATCCGGAAGCGGTGGTGGCGGTGTTCACAGCGGATCACGTGATCGAGCCGATGCAGGACTTTCAGCGCACGGTGGCGCATGGTTTTGAGCTGGCGGAACAGGGGCAGGACACGCTGGTGACTTTCGGCATCAAGCCGACGTATGCAGCCACCGCCTATGGCTATCTGCAACTGGGTCAGCGCATCGGCGAGCACGGCTTCAAGGTCGATTGTTTCCGCGAGAAGCCGCCGCAGGACGTGGCCGAGCAATACTTCGCAGCCGGGCCGAACAAGTATCTGTGGAACAGCGGCATGTTCGTGTGGAAGGCAGCCACGCTGATGCGCTGCATCGAGAAGTATGCCCCGGAGAATCACGCTTCGCTGAAGATGGTCAGCGATGGCTGGGACATGCCCTGGCGGCAGGAGATGTTGAGCGAGGTCTATCCCACGCTCAAGAAGATCAGCGTGGACTTCGCGGTGATGGAGCCGGCCTCATCCGACCCGGCCATGACGGTGGCGGCGGTGCCGATGGACCTGCGCTGGCTGGACGTCGGCTCGTGGCCGGCCTTCGCGGCGACGCTGGCGCGGGATGAGGCTGACAATGCGGCGGCGGGATGCAATTTCATTTCGCACGATTCGAGCAACGTGCTGGTGGTGGGCGACGATCCGCAGCACCTGGTGGCGACGTTGGGCTGCCAGGACCTGATCGTGATCCGCACGGCGCGGGCGACGCTGGTCTGCCGGGCCGCCGATGCCGAAAAGATCAAGGACCTGCACCAGCGCATCGGCAGGCAGTTGGGTGAGGAGTGGCTGTGAGAACCGCCCGGCGTGAGCGCCGGGGCTAAACGTTTACTTTTCGCTTTTCACTCTTCACTTTCCGTCGCTCCTGCGACTTCTCTACAATCTCCCCATGCGTTACCTGGCCATCGATTCCGGCAGCAAACGCACCGGCCTGGCGATCGGCGATGAGCAGACGACCATCGTCACCGCGCTGTCGGTCGTGGTCAGCGAGAATCCGCAGCATCGCCTCGACGCCATCGCTCGCATCATCGACAAGCACGGCCCCGACGCCCTGGTGCTGGGCCTGCCGCTGAACATGGACGGCAGCGAAGGCCGACCCGCCAGGGATGCCCGCCGGTTCGCGGGGCAGTTGCAGCAGCGATTCGGATTACCCGTGCACCTGGCGGACGAACGATTGACCAGTGCCGCGGCTGACGAGCGCCTGGCCCGCACCGGGTTGACGCACGATCAGAAAAAGCGTCGCCACGACAGCCAGGCCGCGGCTGTGCTGTTGCGCGATTTTCTTGCTCAGCACGAAGAGTGATCGCACGACGGCCCGTTTAGACGCGGAGCTTGCTGGGATCCCCATTCGCGAAAGAATGCGAATGGGGTCCCCTCCGCGCTGGGCGAGTAAGCTCGCCCGCTAAACGTGAGTCGTCCGCTGGATTACAACTTCCGGGACGGTTGTTGCCAGCAGTTTTCGCGCCAGGCGCGTGGGCTGACGCCGTAGCGGCGGCTGAAGCGGCGCGAAAAGTGAAACGGATTGGCGAAGCCCACGCGGTAGGCGATCTGCGAGAGCGTCAAGCCGGTGTCGCGCAACAACTGCGTGGCTCGTTCGCATCGGGCGCGCCACAGCATTTCCATCGGCGTCACGTCCCATTGCTGGCGCACCAGGCGCACCAGGTAGCCGCGGCTGACACCGCTGGCGCGGGCCAGGTCATCGAGGGTGGTCGGTTGTGACAGCTGCTTTTCGATGGCGTCGAGGAAACGCCCGCGCGGGGTCTGGCTCAGGTCGGCGCGCGGCGTCCACGACTTGCCGTCCAACTCATGGATGAACGCCCAGATGGTGGCCAGCACCAGGCAGCAGGTTGAAGCGCTGGGTTGCGGTTGCACGGTTTTGATGGTTTGGCGGCGCAGGCCCAGCTTCATCAACTCGCCCACGGCCGGCGACCAGCGGGCCACGCGCCAGACAGCCTGCGGCGGCGGGGCCAGTTCCTGCGGCGTTTGGGCGGGGGGCACCTGGCACCAACTGTGCCGTGTCTCCTGGCGCGAGCTGAAGGTGAAATGCTCGGTCTGTCCCGGCGACAGCAGCACGCCCTGGCCGGCGGTCAATTCGAGGATGCGATCGCGGCCCTCGATGCGCACGCTGCCGCGATGGAGAAGCAGCAGTTGATGCAGCGTCTGCAGTCGTGGTCCCAGGCGGTTGCCGCGGCGATGGGTGACGCTGCCGAAGCCGATGGTGCCGCTTTTCACCAGATGGTGAACGCCGGATATGTTTTTGTGTCTGGCAGTCATGGTCTTTTGCCGGCAATCAGTTAGTATTTTGTGGTTTTATCAGCAGGGGGTCAACCCGCCTGGAGCATTATCGGATATGGAACCTTTCACCAGTCGGAACGACGGCCGCCCCCCGAAGGGCTGGTTCAACTCACCGTTGGATCAGCGTGCCGAGGCGTTTTACAAGGACAACGGTTTTCTGGTGCTGGATCGTGCGGTCGGTGAACCGGAGCTGGACGCCATACTCACGGAAGCGGCTGATCTTTGCCGCAACCGTGACGGGCTGATCGAGAACCTGCCCACCGCGCCCGATGATCTGGACGACGAAGCGGTGATGAGCCGTGCCTTGTGCATCCACTATCCGCACAAGCTGTCGCAGTTGTTTCTGCGGATGCTCAGCCATCGCGTGATCGTCGAGACATTGACGCGGCTGATCGGGCCGGACGTCAAGTGCATTCAGTCGATGATGTTTTTCAAAGCGGCGGGCAAGCCGGGCCAGGCCTGGCACCAGGATGAGATATTCATTCCCAGCCGCGACCGCTCGCTGGCCGGGGCCTGGTTAGCACTGGACGACGCCACCATCGAAAACGGCTGCCTGTGGGTGATCCCCGGCTCGCACAAGCCGGGCGTAATCTGGCACCTGGAGCAACACAACGATCCGCGCTTTGACTGCACGCGCGAAGCTCGCGGTTTCCCCTACACCGCAGCCGACGAGCGGCCGGTCGAGGTCAAGCGCGGCTCGATCATTTTCTTCAACGGCTACCTGCTGCACCGCTCGCTGCCCAACGTCGCCAAACGCGGCTATCGCCGCTCGCTGGTGAACCATTACATGAGCGCCCAATCGCTGCTGGCCTGGGGCTGGACGGAAGGAATCAACAGCGGCTGGCAGGACTTCCGCGATTTCGTGATGGTGGCCGGGCACGATCCGTATGCTTACAAGGGCCTGGAGGATCTCTCCAAACCCTATCTGCGCAGTGAAGACTCCATTCACGGCTGCGGCCGGCCAAGCTCCCGGCCACCCGGTCGGGGGAACCCGGCAACAGCAGTTCGGGGCAACCCGGCAACAGGAGTTGCCGGGCGTTGATCGTTTTAGCAAAGTTGTCATTCCTAAACGAATTCGCCATGACCACCACACAAATCACACTCACCAGCCGTCAGCGCGTGCAGCGCATGTTCCAACGTCAGGACCTCGATCGCATTCCGCGACAGGATTCGTTCTGGTCCGACACCATTCGCCGCTGGCAGGGCGAAGGGTTGCAGGGTGATCGCGAGACTGTGCTGGCGATGCTGGGCAGCGACTTCCGCAATGTGCAGACGATGTGGCCCAAGCCGTACCCGTTTCGTGAGCAGTTGCTGGAACAGGACGAGCAGACCCAGGTGGTGATCAACTGCTGGGGGCAGAAGGTGCGCATGTGGCGGGATCGCAACGGCACGCCGCAGCACCTGGGCTGGGAGTGCGACAGTTACGAAGCCTGGCTGGAGCATCTCAAGCCCGCCATGCTGGCGGCGCAGCCGGAGTGGAGCGTGGAGGACGCCCGCGGGAAACTGGCCGAGGGTCGCCAGAGCGATCGCTGGTGCTTTTTCAACTGCCTCGAAAGTTTCGAGGTGCTGCGTTACATCCTGGGCGACGAGGTGTCGCTGCTGGCGATGGCAGCCGAACCGGAGTGGGTGGTCGATGTGTCGCGGACCTGCACGGACGTATCGCTGCGAGCCCTGGAGACGATGGACGCGGCGGGCGTTCGGCCCGACGGCATCTGGCTCTACGGAGACATGGCGTTCAACCACAGCACCATGTGTTCGCCGGCGATGTACCGCGAGCTGATCTGGCCCGACCACAAGCGTTTGGCCGACTGGGCCCACGCTCACGGCATGAACCTGATCTTTCACACGGATGGTAACGTCAACGGTGTAATTGACTTATATCTCGAAGCCGGTTTTGACGGCCTGCATCCTTTAGAGGCCAAAGCCGGCATGGACGTTCGCCGCTTGACCCCAATCTACGGCGATCGGCTGGCGATGGTGGGCAACATCGATGTGATGATCATGGGCAGCAACGACCGCGAGCGCATCGAGCGTGAGATCGCCGAGAAATTCGCAGCCGCCAAGGCCTGCCGGGGCTATGTCTATCATAGCGATCACTCTGTGCCGCCCACGGTCAGTTGGGCCACGTATCAATTTGTCATGGAGCGGGTTAAGCACCACGGGCAGTATGTTTGAGGCAGTAGGGAATAGGCAGTAGGCAGTAGGGTCGTTATCGCAGACTCAAGGTGTTGCGCTTGTCCGCCCGGTGTAACCCCCACAGATACAATTCCCTACTCCCCACTCCCTACTCCCTACTCCCTACTGCCTACCCCCTACACCCTGCGCCTTGCAGGGGCCGGCCAGGGGGCTTAAAATGGGTTTCCGGTCGAAAAATGGATTGACGGCCGGACATGACAAGAAGTTTCCGGGTGGGTAGAGATGTAGGCGCAGCTCCAACTCCGCAGAGCTGGCGACCTGCTTTTTTTATCCAGCGACCGCAGCGGCAGGAAGCCGTTGTCGCCGGACAGCCGATTGCGGGCGGCGCGTGGAGCGCTGCCGGGCTGCCGAGTGTATTGGTTCATAGCGCGGAGCTTCCGCCCCGGCTCGATTGGCAAGCCCGGGCACCACCCTCGCAGTCGCAAGGAGTTCGCATGGCCTCTCTCGTCAAGGATCTGGTCGAAGCCGGTATCCACTTCGGACATCGTTCGGCCAACTGGAACCCGAAGATGGCGCCCTACATCTTCGGCAAACGCAACAAGATTCACGTCATCGACGTCAAGCAGACCATCAAGGGCCTGCTGTTGGCCCGCAAGTTCATCACCAAGGTCGTCGCCGACGGCAAGGACGTGCTGTTCGTCGGCACCAAGCGCCAGGCACGCTCCATCGTCGAGCAGTATGCCGGCCAGGTCTCCATGCACTACGTCAGCGAACGCTGGCTGGGCGGCACGCTCACCAACTTCGCCACCATCCGCCAGCGGCTCAAGCGGCTGGAAGAACTGGAAGCCCTTGAAGAGAGCGGCGAGATCAACACGTATTCCAAGAAAATGGAATCGCACCTGAACCGCGAGAAGGCCAAGATTCTGCGCAACTTGGAGGGCGTGCGGCGAATGACCAAACTTCCGGGGGTGATGGTGGTCGTGGACGTCTCGCACGAAGGCAACGCGGTGCGCGAAGCCCGCAAGCTGGGCATTCCCACGGTGGCCCTGATTGACACCGACTCCGACCCCGACTTCGTGGACATTCCGATTCCCGGCAACGACGATGCGATGCGGGCGATCGAGGTGGTCATCAAGAGCCTGTGCGACGCGGTGGCCGAGGGCAAGCAGGTGCGCACCGCCAGGCAGGAAGGCGCCGATGCCGAGCCTGCTGCCGCCGAGCCGCAGCGCAAGCGTTCCAGCCGTGCCCGTTTCCGCGCTGATGACTCGGCCGAGCCGGCGGACAACCCGCAGACCGACATGCCCCAGCAGCACGCGGAGACTGCGTAAAGTCAGGATTCACCGCGGAGAACGCAGAGGACGCGGAGCTGAGACATTGAATTCAATTTCTCTGTGATCTGGGCGTCCTCTGCGGTGAATGCCTTTTTCTCGTATTAATTTCAGCAGGAGATTTGCTTCATGGCGACGATCACCGCCAAGGATGTATCAGCCCTTCGTCAGGCCACCGGTCTGGGCATGATGGAATGCAAGAAAGCCCTGGAAGAGGCTGGGGGCGATTTCGATAAAGCGGCTGACCTGGTGCGTCAGAAGTACGGCGCCAAGATGGCCGGCCGCAGCGATCGCGCTTCCAACGAAGGCCGCATCGCCGTGGCCGCCAGCGCGGACGGGGCCAAGGCTGCTCTCATCGTGGTCCACACCGAAACCGACTTCACGGCCGGCAACGACGCTTTCAAAGCCCTGGTGCAGCAGGTGGCCGACCTGGCCCTGGCTCAGCCGGCGGGCGAAGTGAGCAAGAGCGACGCGATGGAAGCAGCCATCGAGAAGGTGCGCATCACCACGCAGGAAAACATCCAGTTCGGCGGCGGCTCCGTGCTGGGGGCCCCCGGAAGCAAAGTCGGCAGTTACGTCCACTTCACCGGCAAGATCGGCGTGCTGGTGGAAGTGGCGCCCGGCGACGCGGCCTGCGATGACCTGCTCAAGGACCTGTGCATGCACGTCAGCGCCATCAGCCCCTCGCCCCTGGGCGTGACCGAAGCGGAAGTGCCTGCTGACGTGGTCGAGAAGGAGCGCAAGTTCGCCCGCCAAGAGGCACTGGCCAGCGGCAAACCCGCTCAGATCGCTGAGAAAATGGTCGAAGGCAAGATCCGCAAGTATCTCGACTCCGTGGTGCTGCTGCGTCAGCCGTTCGTCAAGGACGACAAGAAGCAGATCAAGGACATTCTGCCCAAAGGCGTCGAGATCAGGAAGTTCGTGCGTTTGCGTGTCGGCACCTGAGCGGTGAGCGGTGAGCTATGAGCCAAGAGAGTCGTACTTGCGTTTAGCTCATGGCTCATGGCTCATAGCTCATAGCTCAAAGCACGAAGGTGAGCAAGGTGAGCAATCAAATCTGGCTTAACGGCAAACTGGTTCCCGCCGAGCAGGCGGTGGTGTCGGTCTATGATCACGGTTTGCTCTACGGCGACGGCGTCTTTGAAGGCATTCGTGCATACCGCGGCCGCATTTTCAAAGCGGCCAGCCATCTGCGCCGTCTGGCCGATGGCGCCCGGGCCATTCGCCTGAACATGCCCTACAGCAGCGAACAATTGTTGCAGGCCATGCGCGATACCCTGGCCGCCAACCAGCGCAGCGACAGCTACATCCGCCTGTGCGTGACCCGCGGCTGCGGCACGCTGGGGCTCAATCCCTTCAACTGCAAGGATTCTTCGGTCTTCATCATCACCGACGACATCGCGCTCTATCCCCGCAAGTTCTACGAAGAGGGCATGGCGATCATCACCTCCAGCGTGATGCGCAATCACTCGGCTGCGCTTTCGCCGCGCATCAAGAGCCTCAATTACCTGAACAACATCATGGCCAAGATCGAGGCCATCGACGCCGGCGTGATGGAAGCGGTGATGCTCAATCCCCAGGGTTACGTCACGGAATGCACCGGCGACAACCTGTTCATCGTGCGCAATGTGGAAGGCAAGGCCGTTCTGCTGACCCCGCCCCTGCAAGCGGGCATCCTCGAAGGCATCACCCGCAACGCGGTGATCGAGCTGGCCCGGGCCGCGGGCCTGGACGTGCGCTGTCCCGACCTGACCAGGTACGATCTGTACACCGCCGAGGAGATGTTCCTGACCGGCACCGCGGCCGAGGTCATCCCGGTGACGCACATCGACGGGCGCACTATCGGCGATGGGAAGCCCGGCCCGGTCACCAGGCGACTGCACACCGCCTTCCATCAACTGGTGGCCAAAGACGCGCCGGAAGACTGAGAATGGCTGATGTCTGATTGCTTATTGCTGATGTAAGATTGGCGGTGTGCACGATGTCTGGAAACATCAGCAATCAGCAATCAGCAATCAGACATCTGACTTATCTCACCCCCGACCTGGCGGGTGTGGGCGGGCGGATGAAGCTGCGCCCGGAGGATTTTCTGGTCGATGAGCAGCCGCTGTACGAGCCCAGCGGGGCCGGCGAGCACCTGATTCTGTTCATCGAGAAGTTTAATCTGACCACACAGGACGCGGTTCGCCGCATCGCCAAGGCTTTTCGCGTGCGCCGCTCGGCGGTGGGTTATGCCGGGCTCAAGGACAAGCACGCCCTGACCCGCCAGCACGTGTCGGTGCATCTTCCGGGGGTTCCCGGCACGGACGAGCAGTTCGCGCAGGAGTCGATCCGCCGCACCGAGTATCACCCGCACCTGAAGGTGCTCTGGTCCGCCCGTCACGTCAACAAGCTGCGCCTGGGTCATCTGCGCAGCAATCGCTTCGTAATCTACCTGCGCGGCGTCGAGCCGGGCGCGGTGGTGCGGGCCAAGGCGATTCTCGATGTGCTGGTGAAGTGCGGCGTGCCCAATTTCTTCGGCGTTCAGCGCTTCGGTTATCGCGGCGACAGTCACCTCGTGGGGCGCAGCCTGCTGCTGGGCGATGCCCGGGCGGCCCTGGATCAGATGCTGGGCAATCCCGATCAGTGGGAGACCGAGTCGCGCCGCCGCGGCCGCGAGGCTTACATGGCCGGTGAATATACCGACGCTTTGACGTTGTGTCCGCAGCGGATGCGTTACGAACGGCAGGCGCTCGATGCGTTGCGGCAGGGTAAAAGTTTCGAGCAGGCGGCGGCTGCGATCGACCGTTCGCAGCGCGAGCTGATGCTCAGCGCCTGGCAGAGTTCGATCTTCAACCGCGTGCTGGACGTGCGCCTCAAAGAGGGCACGTTCGACCGCCTGCTTCCGGGGGACCTGGCCCAGAAGCACGACAACCGCGCGGTGTTCCAGGTTGACCAGGCTGTGGCCGAGGTGGAAAACGCGGCGGGCGGACGGATCGAACGACTGGAGATTTCGCCTTCCGGCCCGATGTGGGGGCCGGACATGATGCGGGCCGGTGGCGCGGTCGATGACCTGGAGCGTCGCCTGCTGGAGGAAGACGGGCTGGCGGTCGATCGCCTGACGGTGGCGGGTGGCCTGAAGCTGGTCGGTCAGCGGCGGCCGCTGCGCGTGCCCATGCGCGATGCGGAAGTCAGCGGCGGCGTCGATGAGCAGGGCCCGTACGTGCGCCTGGCTTTCGAACTGCCGCGCGGCTCGTTCGCCACCACGGTGCTGCGGGAGATCATGAAGATGGATGATGGATGATCGATGATGGATGGCGGGTCACTCGCCCCTTGACTTCATATCATCCATCTGCCATCTGCCATCTGCCATCTGCCATCTGCCATCCGCTTTTCCCTCATCGCACACGGCTCACGGCTCGTGGCTTGGCGCCGGGGGCATTGACCCAAACGCCCATATGTGGTAATATAAATCAACGACCGTGAGTGCGGGGCGATGGCCGAGATCATCCACATCCTTTGGAGCGACCAGGTGATTGAGCACATGGCCGAGCACGGGGTCACGGTGGATGAAGCTGACCAGGTGCTGCGGGCGTGCTTCGACGCCCGCGAGCCGAGTGCGGCCGACAGCGGCCGGTGGATCGTGAAGGGTTTCACCCCCGCGGGCCGCTTTCTGGTCGTTGTGTTCGATGATTACCCTGACTTGGACCTAGTGGTGGGCATCACGGCGTATGAACCGGAGCATTGAGATGAGCCAACGAAAGTTCAAGAGCGTACGCGGCGCCAAGCTGACGCCGCCGCAGCAGGCTCGAGTGCGGGCAGGCCAGGCTTGGGTGAAAACCAACAAGCCGCGCTTGACGCGCGAAGCACTGACTGCCAAGGCGCAGATGGAGGCCGCCTTCGATGCCATGCAGCTTCTGAAGGCTGAGCGTGAGAGGTGTGGGATCAGCCTGGGTCAGCTCGCCAAGCGCTGCGGCATCGACAAGAGCCGTCTGTCGAAGCTGGAAAATGACATCAACGCGAACCCGACGTTCGCCACGCTACAGCGCATCGCCGAAGCAATCGGGGTCAAGCTGACGATCGGGATTCGACGCCAGGACGCTGCGTAGGCGGGAAAACGCGGGAAAACAGATAAGAAATGGCACCGAGGCGCCGAGGGATCAAACAGTCCATCCGCCATTGCCCTCATGGCTCACGGCTCATGGCTTCTTCTCCACTTCCGCTTCACTGAGTCGCAGCAGTTGGTTGAGCATGGCTGAGTCGTTCATTTCGCGCACGCCGGTGCGCAGCGTGGATTGCGGATCGACGCCGTTGAAGCGCATCTGTTTGATCATGGTCTGGCCCGGGCCCAGTTCGGGCACCAGTCGCTCTTCGCGTGGTTGATCCTGTGTCACGGCATAGAGGTATAGCGAGCGCGGCCGATCGCCCAGGTTGGTGACCACAGCCGTCAGCAGAGCGTCGATGCGCCCCTGCGGACCTGGCTCCAGCGTGGCCACGGCATGGAACTGCACGTCGGGCAGGCCCAGTTCCATGGGCGCGGCCAGGTCCACTTCGTAGTGTTGCGCGGCGTCGAAGGAAACGTGGGCCGTCAGCCGCTTGTGACCTGCCAGCTCCGCCATGGGGAAGCGCAGGACCACCGGCAGGTCGATGCTCTGGCCACCGGCCAGGGAGAAGATGTGGTTCAGCGGCGAGATGTCCCAGTTGCTCGGCCCGGTGACGGTCAGTCGGCCGGAGATCGCGGTGGGATAGGGATTGGTCAGGCGCAGCACGCGATGGTGCGGCTCGTTGCGTGATTCGATGAACGGCTGATCGATCCGGAACCCGGCGCGGAACAGGGCCAGATAAGGATCGACATCTTCGATGAAGGTGGGCGTGGAAGAGAGGACCAGCTCGTGCTTGTCGCCGATCACCGGCACGGGCGTGCGATTGCCCCACAGATCGACCGCCACCGGGCGATCGCCCAGCACGCTACGCAGCGTCACCTGTGGCGAGGAAGCGTTCTGGACCCAGGTCACGATCATGCCGCCTTGCGGGCCATCGAGCACGGCTGCTTTCAGTCCGTCGCCCAGGGGCACGTCCCAGGCCACCACCCGCCGACCCGCCAGACGCTGCGCGGTGTTGACGAACACGCCCAACAACGGATCGGGCGACAGCGCCACCCGACGCTCGGCAGCACGGGTCCACGGCCGCATCAGGGCCATCGACTCCACATCCGCGGCCCAACCCTGGATCATGCGCAGGACCAGGTCATCCAGCCGGCTCTGCGGATCGATGCGGTCGGCCGGCGGCTCGTGCAGGTACAGCGCCATGCTGGCCGGGGGTGTCTGCTCCCACTGCTTCAGGTATTCGCTCATCGACTCAGCGGAAATTTCCGGCGGCACATCCAGGGCGATGATGTACGACGGGTCCAGCCCCGCTCGCCGCGATTGCTCGGCCAGCCACGGCACCACCAGGCGCGGGCCCGGCGTCATCTGTTCGTACTGCTGACGGATCGAGTCCAGCAGCGCTGCCGGATCGCTGTAGAAAAACGCTTCCGCCTGATTGGCCCGGCCCAGTTGCCAGCGCCGCACGCGCTGGCCGTGACGCTGCATCACCGGGCGCAGGTACGCCATCCACAGGGCCGGATCAGCCTGCATCACGCCCAGAGCCTGCGAAGCGGAGACGCCTTCGGTCTCCACCAGGGCCTTGGGCAGCGGGTGCAGCGACAGCGTCACCGTGCGCTGAGCGCTGATGATGCTGTTGAGCAGGTCATCGAGTTGCTCGTTGTGCTGCGGCAGGTTGGCGGGGGTGGTCGTGCGATCCCAGATGCTCAGCACCACGGATTCGAGGCCGGTCTGCTCCAGCAGCGGGCCGATCAGCGGGCGCTCGGCGGCGGGCAGGTCTTCGGCCTCCAGGGTGAAACGGGCGGCATCGGATGAAAAGATCGGCCCCTCATCCGGCAGCCACAGAATCGCACCAAGCGTGCGGGCCAATGATTCACCTTCCTGTTCGTCAGCGATGGACAGGTCCGCCAGGTACCAGCCGTAGCCGGGCAGCTTGGCGGTCCAGTTCCATTGCGTGGGCGCACCGGCTCCGACGTGACGTTCGAGTCGATCCACTTCGCGATGCTGATGGTCATAGACCACCACGCGGGCCGAGAGGCGTCGGCCGGTCAGATCGCGCATGGTCAACTGGAAGGCCGGAGGCGTCGGGCCGCGAACGACATTGACCGGCGTGTCGCTGGCCACCTGCACGTGCGGCAACTGCCAGACGGCCACGTCGTCGATCCAGGCGCTGGCGCTGACATCGTGGAAGATCAACTGCTGCTTGCCCAGGGCGCTATCGGGGCTGGGCCTCGGTTGCAGCAGTCGCACTTCCAGGCTGATCCAGGCGGCATCGGGGAATTCGCCGGTGAGGGTGACCGAGGTGTCGATCCACTGCTGCTGCGAGGTCAGCAGGGGGCCGAAGACGGTGCTGTCGGCGATGCGGTTGCCGGAGGCGTCGATGAAGCAGGCGCTCACTTGAGCGCCGGCGCCGTTGAGGTCCGCCAGGCGCAGGCGTGCGGTGACGCGGTAATCGCTGCCGGGCACGGCGGCCAGGGCCCCGACTTCCAGGAACGTCCCGGCATTGCCGCCGTCACAGGCCAGCTTGAGGCTATAGTCGCCGGAGGTTTTGTATTGGCTGTCGTAGTGGACGGTGCCGTAAACGGGATAACCCAGTTGGTGGATCAGTTGCTCGTGGTAGGGCAGTTGGTAGAAGAAGCGGTCAGCGACCAGGGGATCGCGTCCGATGGCGAAGAAGTGCCGGGGCAGATCGTGGCCGAGCCCGAGCTTGTGGCCCTGGTCGTCGGTGTCCTCGAAGTCATAGAGCTGCAACAGGCGCGGCGACTGTTCGACCGCCGCCAGCAGGCGCGGGGCGTGAACCGCGTTCAGGGCACAGCATAACGTCAGCAGGATGGACAGCGTCCCGCGCACGCTGTTGTTATCGGATCGAATCGGGCATGGTCTGTAAGAAGGGAATGACCAATTCCCAATGCCCAATGCCCAATGAAAAGAAGCGATCGATGCTCTGTTTGGTCATTGGTCATTGGGTATTGGTCATTGGGAATTTTTCGCGACCTGCCTCACATCCACCGTCAATTGCCGCTTGTCGTCGCCGGCCAGGTAAAGCGTCTGGGTGGGGAAGGCGAAGTCGATGCTCGCTTCGGTGAAACGCCGGAACAGCATCATGTTGACCAGTTGACAATGCTCCAGGAACGTGAAGAAGCCGCGCTCGCTGCGGCGGGGGATGACGTACCAGTAGTAGGCGCGGATGTTGAGGCTGTCGGCGTTCAGTTCGTTGAAGGCCACGCGCGGCGGGTTGTTTTCCATGTCGAACATGCCTTCGCTGACCACCTGCTGATCGTGCAGGATTTCGCGGAGGATTGACACCGCCTGCTCGATTTTCTCCGGGGGCGTGTCGTAGGTGATGGTCACGTTCATCTCGCGGCGGATGTACGGCCGGGCGGAGACGTTTTCCGCCTTGGTGTCGATGAACTTCATGTTGGGGATGGTGACCAGGTGTCCCGAGAGCAGGCGGATGCGGGTGGAGCGGAAGCCGATCTCCTCGACCGTGCCGCTCTGGCCGTCGAAGGTGACAAAATCGCCGATGAGGAAGGGCTTGTCGAAGAAGATGGTCAGGGAGCCGAAGAGGTTCTTGACCGAATCCTGGGCCGCCAGGGAGACGGCCAGGCCCGCGATGCCGAGCCCGGCCAGGAACCCGGTGACGTTCATGCCGAAGACATTCTGAGCGATGACCAGTGCGAACACGATGACCAGGAAGACGCGCAGGGTCTTGCGGATCAAAGGCAGGATCATGTCGCCGATCTTGTTCTCGGTTTTCTCCGTCAGCCGCCGCAGCAGGACGTCGATGACGTCCACCAGGTTGTAGAGGAGCCAGGCCAGGGCCAGCAGCAGGAGGAACTGGCCAAGGGGATCGACGAAGCTTTCCTTGAGTTCGTGAAGCTGGATGAAGCCGACCAGTCCGCCGTAGATACCGACGCTGAACAGGGCCAGGCTGATTGGTGAAGCGAGGTTGTTGAAGACGGTGCCGCGGATGTGCCAGTTGCGGCTGATGAGCTTGTCACCGATCGAGCGCAAGATGGTGCTGGTGATTTTCCCGGCCAGCAGACCAAGGAAGATGCAAACAGCCAGCGCCGCCCACTGCCACCAGTGCGTTTCCTGGAAGGTGGGGCCCAGCGTTTGCATCAAGCTGCTGGCGATCGGAACCGGTGTGGGATCCGGCGGCGGCTGCACGTCAGGTGCTTCGGTCACCGCCTGCTCGGCCGCGTAGGCGACAGAGTTGGCCAGCAATGACAGCGGAACGATCCATCGAATCGGTCGTCTCATGGCGAATTCAGTTTAACGGATCATGGCCGCTCGATGATGCGGACGTTGCGTCGGCCGTCGTCGGCCCGGGGCCCGACGCCGGAAAATTGCCCGAGCAGCCAGGCCACAGCCGAGAGGGTGGCGAAGACGAGGGCGCCCACCAGCACGGCCGCCAGGGTCAGCAGGACCAGCGGCACCACGATCACCAGCACCCCGGCCGTCAGCGCCGCGCGGGTGACCCAGGCGGGCCTGCCGCCGATGCCGCGTTGCCAGCGGTTGTAAACCGGGTTTCCCTGCCAGTTGAAGTTCAAGGGCATAAGCGCATGGTAAGGCGCAGGGTCAGGATGGACAAGCGAGGGGAAGTGATGATTGCTTGATTTCTTGATTGCTTGAATGGAAGAATGGTTTTGCGATCAGGTTGCCTGCGCCCTTGCCCCCTCATCCATTCAGGCATTCAAGCAATCAGCAGTCATGCATTCCCCCCGGTCCGTCTGTAGCGATTATGGGGATCAGGCACGGCTGAGTGTGCGAATGTCGAAACGTCAACTCCGCGCTGTGCAGGTCGGGCCGTCAAGTGCCGATGTCTGCATGTCGATACAGCACATAACCGTAGTGTCCCATCCTCATGGAGCGGAGAAGGTCCACATGACCCAGGCCCAGACATCCACCGGCAATTCATCGCAGGCCCCACTGGAGACACCGCCCAATCCGGCGGTGGTCCAGTCGGCGATCGCGGAAATCAGTCACATCGCCACCCTGCCGGAGGTGACGATGAAGATCATCCAACTGGTGGAGAATCCCGACTCCACGGCGCAGGACCTGAACAAAGTCATCAGTAACGACCCGGCCCTGGGCGCCCGCATCCTGAAGGTGGTCAACAGCGCCTTCTACGGTTTGCCGGGACAGATCGGCTCGATCAACCGGGCCATCGTGCTGCTGGGGCTGAATGCGGTCAAGAACATCGCCATAGCCGCCAGTTTGGCCAAGCTGTTCCGCGGCGGGCGCATCAGTCCTAACTTCAACGCCCGCGATCTGTGGACCAACGCCATCGCATCCGCCACCGCCACCCGCCTGCTGGCCGACCGCGTGGGGCTGGGCTTGCCGGATGAGGCATTCCTGGCTGGTCTGATTCACGACCTGGGCATCTTGGTGGAAATCCAGGCCCGCCGGCCCAAGTTCATCGAGGTGCTGGACAAGCTGGAGGCCAATCCCAATCTGACGCTGCGTGACGCGGAGATGCAGGTGATCGGCGCGACCCACGAGCACTTCGGGGCCGCCCTGTGCAAGCTGTGGAAGTTCCCCACCAGTTTCGCGCACGTCACCGGCTTCCACCATCACCCCATGGACCTGCCGTTCAACCATCGCACGCTCAGCGGGCTGGTGCACGTCAGCGACGTGCTGATCGCCCGGCTGCGGATCGGCTTCATCCGGGGCGTCGAAACTCAGGATTACAACATCGACCTGCTGGCCCAGTTGAAACTGAGCCCGGCCATTCTCGAGGAAGTCTCGCAGGCCATGCCCGAGGCCATCGAGGAGGCCCAGGCCCTGTTTTCGGATGTGGTGGGGTGAAGGCAGTTTCGAATTTCGAATGTCGAATTTGTCCAATGCGCCCCCCCAACACGAAACTCGACATTCGACCTTCGAAATTAGTGGCGTCTCTTTTCCCTCCGGGCGGCGGTCGATAGGAAGCGATCGCCGCCTTTTTTATCGGCAAGTATGTACAATGGGGGATGCCGAGTCCAGCGGGGATTAAGAGATGGTTGCAACAAGCTCATCAAGTCAATGGCGTTGGGGCGCCCTGGAATTGCTGGTGGTGATGGTCCTGGTGGCCACCGCCCTGGCCTGCTATCGCAATTCCACCATCCACCCCGATGAAGCCTTCCACCTGCTGGCGGCCCGATCCATCAACGCCGGCCAGGGCCTGCCCAACCTGGGCGGTCAGCATTACGATCGGGCTTGGATCTTCAGCTACGCGGTGGCCTACAGCACCCATTGGTTCGGCGACAGCCTGGAAGCGGCCCGTTTGCCCTCGCTGGTCAGCACCATGTTGCTGGTGATGGCGGTGTGGCTGTTTGTGCGACTGACCGCGGGACGGCTGGCGGCCATTCTGGCGGCTCTGCTGCTGGGCATGTCAATCTTTACGCTCGACATCAGCCACTTTTGTCGCTTCTACAGTCCGCACGCCCTGGTCATCTTCGTGATAGCCGCGGCCACGTATCGCGCGTTCAGCCGCCAGACGCGCTGGCTGGAACGGATCGCCTGGCTGCTGCTGGCAGCGGGGGCATCGATGCTGGCTTTCCATCTGCAGAGCATCACGGTGGTGACTCTGGTGGCGCTGGGAGTCTGGGTGCTGCTGCAGGCATTGGTGTGGTTGCTGCTGCATCCGGACATGCACCACCGGCTGAAGCTGACCTGGTTGGCTGCGGCGGTCGGAGCGCTGGGGCTGGGTGTGGCGGTGCTGACTCTGGGCGGGTGGTGGCAGTGGGCCTGGAGCCGTTTTGCCTGGGCCCCCAACTGGATGGACTCTGAGACGGCCAGCGTCCTGTTCTATCACCGCCTGCTGTTGCAGTGGTACCCCATCCTGTGGGCGATGTTCCCGGCTGCGCTGCTGGCGGCGGTGGCGGTGTATCGACGGCCGGCCATATTCATGGCCTGCATCTTCTGCCTGGGGCTGCTGTTGATGTCCATCGGCGCTGCTCATGCCCCGCGCTACATTTACTTCCTGATGCCCATGTTCTTCATCCTCTGGGGCATGGCCATCGCCGCCGCCGTCTCCGCGGTGTATGCCCGCCTGATGGAACTGGTTGCCGCGGACCAGAAGAGCGCCCGCCGGGCCTGGTCGTTGGGCTGCACGGCCGCCATCGTCGCGGCGCTGCTGTTCACCGCCCACTTCATTCCCGCCTATGCCAGCACCGAGCGCGTGATGCGCATGGCCGGGCCCAACGCCCCGTTCCGCGGCGGCGACTTCGTCACCGCCCTGGCGGCCGCCCGTGACCTGCAGCCCGACCTGCTGGACATCCAGACCGTGCTGGCTGCTCCTGCCGCCAAGGCCCAGTATTACCTGCCCGGCCGACGCATCGTGCTGCTGGGCAGGCCCGACAACATCGTGATCCAAAAAGACTACGTGCCCGACGCCGACACCCTGCGGCAACTGATCACCACCGAGCAACGCGGCCTGATCGTGGTCGAGCGCGAATACTGGCGCGATCCTCGCTTCGTCAACGACGCCCTGGCCGACGTCATCGAATCGCTCACCCGGTCGCTGCCCGTGCCCGCCAAGACCCACATCCGCGTCTTCTGCTGGAGCCACGAGGCAAATTCGAATGACGAAATCTCAATGACGAATTGATGGGGAATGACGAAATTCGAATGGCGAAACAATGTCCGAATGACGAATGTCCGGAACATTTGTCATTCGTCATTTGAGCTTCGTCATTGTTTCGTCGTTCGAATTTCGTCATTCGAATTTCTTCTGGTACCATCTGCGGTTCGCACCACGCAGATAAGGAACCGCGGCCATGGCCGAAGCCACCCCCCAGAAAATCGTGCTCGCCTACTCCGGCGGGCTGGACACTTCCGTCATTCTCCCCTGGCTCAAGCAGCGCTACCCCGGCGTCAAGCTGGTGGCCTTCGCCGCGGAACTGGGCCAGGGCGATGAACTGCGGGGCATCGAGAAGAAAGCCTACGACAGCGGCGCGGATGAAGTGGTCGTCAAAGACCTGCGCCAGGAATTCGCTGAGGAGTTCTGCTTTCCGCTGCTGCGCGCTCATGCCATCTACGAAAGCGATTACCTGCTGGGCACCAGCATCGCACGTCCGCTGATCGCCAGGCACCAGGTGCTGGTCGCCAAGCAGACCAAAGCTGATGCCGTCGGCCATGGCGCCACCGGCAAGGGCAACGACCAGGTGCGCTTCGAGCTGACCGCCCGCGCCCTCAACCCCAAGCTCAAGATCATCAGCCCCTGGAAAGACCCGCAGTTCATCGCCGACGGCCTGACCAGTCGCGAAACCGCTATCGCCTACGCTAAACAACACAAGATTCCCATCGAACAGACCACCAAGAAGATTTACTCGCGCGATCGCAACCTCTGGCACATCTCGCACGAAGGCGCGGAGATTGAAGACCCCGCCAACGAACCGAACTGGGCCAACTGCCTGGTGATGACCGTGCCGGTGGAAAAAGCGCCCAACAAGCCGCAGTATGTCGAGGTCGAGTTCGCCAGGGGCGCGCCCATCGCGGTGGACGGCAAGAAAATGGCCGGCCACGAACTGATCGCACGACTGAACAACCTCGGCGGCCAGCATGGCGTCGGCACCACCGTCCTGGTCGAAAACCGCCTGGTCGGCATGAAATCGCGCGGCGTCTATGAAACGCCCGGCGGCACCATTCTCTACGAAGCGCACAAGGCCCTGGAACAACTCTGCATCGAACGCGATCTGTATCACCACAAGCTGCAGCTCGCCCCGCGCTATGCCGAGCTGGTTTACAACGGCCAGTGGTATCACCCGCTGCGCGAGGCGATCCAGGCTTTCGTGGACAAAGCCAACGAAACTGTCACCGGCAAGGTCACCGTCAAGCTATACAAGGGCCGCGCTTTGGCGGTCAAGAGCGAATCACCGCTGAGCCTATACGACACACAGCTCGCCAGTTTCGCCATGAAGGACTACGACGTGACGGCCGCCCGCGGCTTCATCGATCTGTTCGGCCTGCCCATGCAGGTGCGCGGATTGAAGCACAAACCCAAAATCTGACTCATGGCTGGAAGTATCTTCGACAAGCAAGCGATCCTGAAGCCATCTGCCATGGCGACAGTGGCCGAACGGCGATACGCAGATGCTCAGGCCTTGGTAAGCACCAAAGACAATGCCCGGGCCAACGGAGCAGCGTATTTGGCCGGTTTCGTCATTGAGATTCTGTTGAAAGCTCAGCTTGTCAGAGAATATCCTGAAATAGCGAAAAAGCGCCCCCATCAAGTCGAGGCTGGCGAACGTGAGATCTGGGCGTTGATCTGGCGTCAGCACGATCTGGAGGCCATGCTGCACAAGCTGCCGCAACTCGAAGCCGCGCTCAAAAAACGCGGCGAAGTTGATGGGACAGCTTATCTGGAAAGCCTGAGGAAGATCTGTGCCAGATGGACTATCCAGGCCCGCTATTCACCGGATACAATACTCATGAATGAAGCAGCAAGGATTTTGGAGATGGTTCGCTCGCTGAAGGAACTGCTCAAATGACTTCCCAGAATGTTGACAAGCTGATCGACGCATTGAAAAAGACGTTTGAGGCCAGCGTTGACGCCGAAAATGTCGGCGCTAATGGTAGGTATCGCTTCGTGGTCGTATCACCTGGATTCAAAGACATGCCTCAGTTGGATCGACAGGACGCGATCTGGAAAGTTGTCGGCGACGTGCTGCCGCGAGATGTCATACTCGACATCTCGTTGATACTGGCCTATTCCCCTGAAGAGCTGGAGCAGGCGGCGTAACGTTTTCACTGCCCCCATGAAGGACTACGACTTCACCGCCGCCCGCGATTTCATCGATCTGTTCGGCCTGCCCATCTCAGCCCAAGCCGGATCGCCGGTGGTTTCGCGTAAACCGTATAATCAGGTCATCATCTTGTCTGCAAGGACCACCAACATGTGTCACACACTCGATCAATCTGCTCGTACTTACTTCATCCTATTGCTTGGGCTGCTCTGCACATGGACCACAGTGGCGTCAGCCCAGCAGGGCCCGCCCCTGGTTAGCGGCCAGTTGATCATGTCAGGGGCTGCGGATGGCGCGGGGCCGCTGTCGGCCGGTGTCTCTTTGCGACCGATGGGTTACGCCTCGCTGCGCGGTGGAACGGAGCCGGACATCTTCGTTGCTGCCGGCAACTACTCGGATCGCCCCGGCCTGCTGTTGTTTCGCTTCGTGAAACGTGATGAGCACGGCACGCCGATGTTCGCAGACCCGGTCAATGTCGCCCACCCGGGCAAGGGCAACAGTGTGCCGACTGGCGTGATTTTCCAGACATCGGACAAGACAATTCACGGCTTCTGGCTCAGTGGCAGCACCATCCAGCGCACCATCCTGGACGGCAACGCACACAAGTTCATCGACAGTCCTGCCGGCCCGGTGCAACTGGAGGGACTGCCGCGATCGGCTTCCTGGCTCGGAGTCAATGTTCGCGCGGATGGTTCGGTCACGCTGCTGCTGGGGATCTCCGATGGCGCATCGACGCGGCCAAGTGATCCCGGCATCGGGCATCGTCATCCCGACTACCGGCCATATGACGGCGCGGGGGTGTGGCGCGGCGGTTGGCCCGTGACGTGCATGTACGCGGCCGTACTGCCCAGCCTCGACGCCAAAGGGCCCGTGTCCGCCGGCCAGGTCAGCGCCACCCAGCGCGAATCCCTGCTCAACTATGGCGCCATCGCTTCGGTCAATCTCGGCAGCGGACACGAAAACGACATCATCACCGGCTCGCACTTCGGCAACTTCATCTATTACCACGCCGCGAATCCTCCGGGACAAACCCTTGCACCGCAGCGCCTGGCAACGGATGCCCAAAGCGTCGCCCTGCGCTATCCCGCACTGCGGCCGACGCCCATCGCTTATCCCAATCCCACCACGGGCATGTCCGACCTGATCGTCGGCAGTGAAAGCTGCCTGTACTACTATCACTTCACCGGCAATTTCACCGCCAACGGTGCGCCGATCTTCGACGAGGCGACACCCGTGCTGGAGAAGGATGCGTTTCTCTATGCCGGCTCGCTGCCGGTGGTGAACGTGGCGGACTGGGACGGCGACGGCGCGCTGGACATGGTGGCTGGGAATTCGCAGGGCTTCATCCTGTTCTTCCGCAATCGTGGAGATAATCGTCAGCCGGTGTTCCTGCCCGGCACGCAGATCGAAGCCGAGGGCGAACCGATTCAGATTCAGCCGGGCTACATGGACGTGCAGGGGCCGCAGGAAGCGCGCTGGGGCTACATCTGCCCCACGGTGGTGGACTGGAACGAGGACGGTTTGCTGGACATCATCACCAGCAGCGCCACCACGCAGCACCTGGTTTACCTCAATCGCGGCACGCCCACGCAGCCGAAACTCGATCGGGCCCGGCTGATCTACTGCTACGGATTGGATCTGCACGGCACGTGGCGCGTGCGGCCGGGCGTGGCGAAGATGGGATCGCGCATGGCCTACGTGACGCTCGATGACCAGGATGAGTTCCACCTATACTGGCGGATCGACGACTACAACGTGTCCGACGGCGGCAAGCTGACGCTGGAAAATGGCAAGACCATGAGCGCCAACTTCCTGCCGGCCGGCGCCACCGGGCGCTCCAAGATCATGCTCACCGACTGGGACCTGGACGGCAAGGTGGACCTGCTGGTCGCCACGCCGCGGCACGGGTCGATCCCCGACAAGGAGCACGGCCTGCCGCAATCATTGGGACTCAAAGGCTCCGCGGTCGTGTTCCTGCGCAACGTCGGTGACAACGATCAGCCGCGCTACACTCAACCGACGCTGATGCAGTTCCAGGGCAAGCCGATCTACAAAGGCCAGCACGCATGCAGCGCCGCCCCGGCGGACTTCGGCGATCCCGACGGGCCGAACCTGATCGTGACCGACGAGCAGGGCAGGTTCTTTTACTATGCGCGTCGCGATCTGTCCTGGGGGCCTTTGAGCAGCGATTAACACAGGCCCAATTCAACCATAGCATCACGAAGTCCACGGACTCCTGGCCGTGGGCCCGCATCATCGCGAGCTGCTCAGCGCCTCTTGCACGCTGTCATACCGCCAACCCACGATCTCTATGCGCCGCCTCGGGAAGGGTGGCGGATCAATCGCAAGAGAACGCATCGGCTGTGGAAGCGGGAAGGGTTCAAAGTGCCGCAAAAACAGCATAAAAAGCGACGGCTCGGCATCAGCGCCCACGGCATCGAGCGCAAGCAGGCTTGCGGAGTCAACGACGTGTGGTGCTGGGACTTCGTGCACGACCGGGACGAGCGGGGCCGGCCTTTGAAGTGGCTGATCATCGAGGATGAGTTCACGCGCGAAGGGCTGGCGCTGGAGGTTGAGCGGAGCATGACTTCCGGGGGCGTGCTGGACGTGTTGCGTGAGTTGTTCATCGCGCGTGGTGTGCCGCGGCATGTCCGCAGCGACAACGGCCCGGAGTTCATCGCGCGGGCGATCTGCCAGTTCCTGGAAGCGGCCGGAAGTATCCAGGTGTCGGAAGTATCCAGGAAGTATCCAGGAAGTATCCAGGGGTCAGACCCTGTTGCTGCCCGCTCGCCATTCGACCATCACGCTGACGATGGATCGTTACTCCCACACTTACCACGGTGAGCAAGCGGCCGCCCTGGACGTGCTGCCGGACCTGGCCACGCCGGCGAAACAGGGACAGCGGGCGACGGGAACGGACGCCCCCACACCGGCGGGACCGAGCGGCACGCCGAAAGATGACCCAAGGCGCTTGGCGCTTTGCTTGGCGCAATCTGATGGGCGCGGGCGGATTCACAGAGGCGCAGATAGACGGTCGAGCGGCGACGCCGGCGAATTACAAAGCGTCAATTCTCTCGGAGAAAACGCTGATTTTCCTAGGGAAACAAGCGGTGGGGGTGGGATTCGAACCCACGGTACACCTAGGGTGTACGCCGGTTTTCAAAACCGGTCCATTCGACCACTCTGGCACCCCACCGGGGGGCGGTCTGGGCGGCCCGGTCGGCCACGGGACTCATTCTCCGAGCCCGGACCGGCGGCGTCAACCAATCCACCGTCGGCTGGTTCTTTCGCTGCCGTTCCGTCAAGGCTGGGTATTTTTTGCTTGAATCGGCAGCCGTTGTGTTGGATAATCATCTACAGGTCTGTGGGTGTCATACGACCCCGGTCATCCCCGGCCGGCCCAGGAGAGTGACTTTATGCTTTTGTTTCCGCAGCGGCGCCTCAGCGTCACTCCTATTCTGGCTATGATTGCAATAACCATTGTGCAGATGGCTACCAGTGCCGCCTTGGCGATCGCTCCTTCTGCCAACTACTTCGAGATCGATGCGGACTACGGCTCGGTCGTCCTGCCTAACGGCAACATCACCGACGGTGGTGCCACCACCAGCTTCAGCGTCCAAGGCTCCGGGCAGACCTGGACACAGAGCGGCCTGACCAACGGCATCCGTCCCTACAACGGCCAATACATGTACGTGGCCGACTGCACCGCTTCGCCCACCGCGGACAACGATCGCGCCGAGCACAAAATGCTCACCAGTTGGGAGCCGGCCGACGGACAGCGCTATTTTTCCCTGGCCTTCTGCATTCCCTCCACCATGCCCATGCCCGTGGACTGGCACTTCATCTCTCAGTGGTGGCAGGACTCCACGCTCAATCCGCCCCTGTTCCTGGCGATCAACGGCGGCGAACTGACACTGGTGCGGCGATACAGCACCGACACCAACCCCAACAAGCGCGAGGTGCTCTACAGCTTTGGATCCATCGTCCCCGACCAGTGGTATCAACTGCTGGTCAGCGTCAAGCTCGGGCCCGAAGGCGACGGATCGCTGTACCTGTACCAGATGAACATGGCCACCGGCCTGTGGGAGCAACGCTACGGCAACGATGCGCTGGCCATCGGCCTGAAGTTCAAGGGCGACGGCTCGGGACTGCCCGCGGACATGGAAAACTTCACCTGGAAAGTCGGCAGCTATCGCGGCGCTACACCCGACACCACCAACATCTACTACGACAACATCCGCTACGGCCGCCTGTGGAGCGCCATCACCCGCAACAAGCTGACCGGTTACCACAAGTGCCTGCTTAACCTCGCCTACGAGGAAACCTCCGGCATCTTCGCGGCTGACACCGGCTACAGCATCAACAAAGGCACGCAGGACGATCCCTACACCGACTACAACAACGACGCCACGCTGGTCAACGGCGCGGCCTGGAACGCCAACGGCAACGTCGGACGCTGCCTGCAACTGGACGGCATCAACGACCACGTGCGCGTGACGCTGGACACCACCGACTTCGACACCGGCAACTACATCACCGCTGCCTCATGGTTCAAGACCGACACCGCGCAGTCCGACAGATCCCTGATCCTCATCGACGATGTCGCCAACACCTACAAGATGAATCTCTCGCTCGATCGGGACAATCGGCTGCGCTTCGTCGTGCGCCATCCCGACAACAGCACCAGTGAAGTGACGTACACCGCGGACGAAACGTTGTGCGACGATTTCTGGCGGCACGCCATCGGCACCTACAACCGCTACGCGCCGGATGGCCATCGCTTGAAGCTTTACCTCGATGGCGTGCTGGTCGCTTCCAGCGCCGGAGAAGATATGGCGGTCAAGCGCGGCGATTACTATCTCTATGCCGGCAAGTACGCCAACAACTACTTCAAGGGCTCGCTCGATGAAACGCAGGTATTCAACTACGAGTATCTGCCCCTGATGCGCGCAGGTGATGCCAACAACGATGGCCAGATCAATCTGGCGGACCTGCAGATCCTGGGCGATCACTGGCTGGACAGCGGCGTCACCTGGGCCCAGGGCGATGTCACGGGTGATCGCATGGTCAACCTGGCGGACCTGCAGGTGCTGGGCGACTTCTGGGGCTTCGGGATCGGCGCGGACCTGTCGTTTGATGAAGCGCTGGAACTTGTGGGTCTGAGCATCCCCGAGCCGGGCGTGCTGAGCCTGATGCTGGGTGCGTGGTTACTGGCGCCGTGCCGGGGCCGCGAAAGATGGATGACGGCGACTGTTTGATCGATAGTGGCCCTGCGCCATGACTGGAGCATAGCGGTTATGAATCACGTCGCCATTCAACGCCGCAGCGCAACTCTTCTGGCCACCCTGTTAGCCGTGAGCATCTTACTGGAGACCACCGAGCACGTCATGGCCATGGCCACGTCGAGCACCAACAGCTTCCAGATCGACGCTGACTACGGCTCAACCGTTCTGGCCAGCGGCGACATCTCCGATGATGGCAACACCACTTGGTTCCGCGTCAACGGCTCGGGCCAGACCTGGGCCCAGACCGGCACGCAGAGTGGCGTCAATGCCTACATGGGCCAGAACATGTACGTGGTCACCTGCACGGAATCCCCCACCGCGGATAACGACCGCAGCGAGCAGATGATCCTGGGCGGCTGGGAGTTCAGCACAGGCGTCCGCTATTTTTCCATGGCGTTCTGTATCCCTTCCGATGTGCCCACTTCCTCGAATTGGCATTTTCTGACGCAGTGGTGGCAGGACACCGGCTCGAACCCGCCGCTGTTTCTGGCCTGGAACCAGAACGACCTGACGCTGGTGCGGCGATACAACGGCGCGACCAATCTCAACACCCGCGAGGTGCTTTACGACTGGGGACAGTTGGAGCGCGACAAGTGGTATAACCTGCTGTTCAGCGTCACGCCAGGCCCCAATGGTGATGGCTCGGTCCACATCCACCAGATGAACCTGGCCACCGGACTGTGGGAGCTGCGCTACACCAACGATCAATTGTCCATCGGCATGGCGATCAAGGCGGACGGCTCCGGCGATCCGGCGCCGGCGGCGTTCAACTGGAAAGTCGGCAGCTACCGCGGCTCCACGCCCGACACAACCAATATCCTCTACGACAACGTGCGTTACGCTGACCGCTGGTATCGGGTCACCAACAACAAGTTGACCGGCTACCACAAGTGCGTGCTCAACCTCGCTTTCGAGGAAAGCTCCGGCACCGCGGCGGCGGATACCAGCTACCACATCAACCGCGGCACGCAGGGCGATCCCTACAGCGACTACAACAACGACGCCACGCTGATCAACGGCGCATCCTGGAATGTCAACGGCAACGTCGGGCGCTGCTTGCAACTGGATGGCTTCGATGATTACGCGCGTGTCCCGCTGGACACCACCGACTTCGACACCGGAAATTACATCACGGCTGCCACCTGGTTCAAGACGGACACCGCCCAGTCCAACCGGGCCCTGATCTGCATCGATGAATACTCGACCACCTACAAGGTTTATCTGTCGCTGAACCAGGAAAACAAGCTGCGCTTCGCCATCCGACATCCTGACAACACCACCAGCGAAGTGATCTACACCGCGGACGACACGCTGTGCGACGACTTCTGGCGTCACGCCATCGGCACCTACAACCGTTACGCGCCCGATGGCCAGCGCTTGAAAATCTACCTGGATGGCAAGCTGGTCGCTTCCAGCGCCGGCGTGGACAAGGCCATCATGCGCGGCGAGAACTATTTGTACCTGGGCAAGTTCAGCGGCAACCACTTCCAGGGTTCGCTCGATGAATCGCAGGTGTTCAACTACGAATACACGCCGCTGATGAGCTTGGGTGATGCCAACAACGACGGGCAGGTCAACCTGGCGGACCTGCAGATTCTGGGCGATCACTGGATGGACAGCGACGTCACCTGGGCTCAGGGCGATGTCACGGGTGATCGCATGGTCAACCTGGCCGATCTTCAGGTGCTGGGCGACAACTGGGGACTGGGCGTCGGGGCGGACCTGTCGTTCGATGAGGCGATGCAATTGGTGGGCCTGAGCATCCCCGAGCCGGGCGCGTTGAGCCTGATGCTGGGTGCGCTGTTACTGGCTCGCCGCAGGTCGAAAACCTGATCCCTACACCCTACACCCTGCTACTCAGTCGTAGCGGAAGACGCCCTTGCCCCAGGCATAGACGAAGGCCACCACGCTGGTCAGCACGAAGAAGCCCATGCGCAGCAGGAACATGAGGCTGAGTTGATCGCCTTCGGGGGGCCCCAGGCTGGCGAAGTTGACCGCCCACGGGTAGAGGAACACGATCTCCACGTCGAACAGCAGAAACGTCATGGCCACCACGTAGAAGCGCACGTTGAAGCGGCGGCGGGCGTCGCCCACGGGGTTCATGCCCGATTCGTAAACCATCTCCTTGACCTTGCCGCGGCGGCGCGGCCCGATCAGCGTGCTGGCGATGAGGTTGAAAATCCCAAACCCCGCCGCCATCAGCACCAGCAGGCCGACCGCGGCGTAAGCGGAAAACTGACTGTCTGCAAGCGTGAGCATGAGGGGATTATAGTTGAAATCGGGTATCGGGTTTCGGGTGTCGGGTATCGTAAGGCAGTAATTCCCCGAAACCCGACACCCGAAACCCGATACCCGACTAAACTACCCCCATGCAGCAGTACCTCGACCTGCTCCAGCACATCCTCGAGCGCGGCGTGATCAAACGCGATCGCACCGGCACCGGCACGCGCTCCATCTTCGGCTACCAGCTTCGCTGCGACCTGGCGGACGGGTTCCCCTGCCTGACCACCAAGAAGCTGCACCTGCGCTCCATCATCCACGAACTGCTGTGGTTCCTGCGCGGCGAAACCAACATCGCCTACCTCAAAGAGCATGGCGTCTCCATCTGGGACGAATGGGCCTCACCCCCCGGAAGTCCAAACCCCGGCGAACTGGGACCCGTCTATGGTTACCAATGGCGACACTGGCCCGACTCCTCTTCCGGGGGCGGGGGCGGTATTGACCAGATTGCGCAGGTCATCGAGCAGATCAAAACCAATCCCGACTCGCGGCGGCTGATCGTCAGCGCCTGGAACGTGGCGGACCTGCCCAAGATGGCGCTGCCGCCATGCCACCTGCTGTTCCAGTTCTACGTGGCCCCCGCCCCCGGAAAGGGTGGCAAAGGCAAACTCTCCTGCCAGCTCTATCAGCGCTCGGCCGATGTGTTCCTGGGCGTGCCCTTCAACATCGCCAGCTATGCCCTGCTGACGATGATGGTGGCCCATGTCACCGATTTACTTCCAGGCGAGTTCATCCACAGCTTCGGCGATGTGCATCTGTATCTGAACCACATGCACCAGGCCCGC
The DNA here is from genome assembly GCA_020849625.1 of Phycisphaeraceae bacterium. Lineage (GTDB taxonomy): Bacteria > Planctomycetota > Phycisphaerae > Phycisphaerales > Phycisphaeraceae > JADLFV01. The sequence continues at coordinate 33,303 of JADLFV010000067.1, read as the reverse complement.
GAGCAACTGTCACGTTCGCCACGCAAGCTGCCCACCATGCGCATCCTGCGCCAGGTCGATTCGATCTTCGATTTCCGCTACGAGGATTTCCAACTGGAAAACTACGACCCGCACCCGGCCATCAAAGCGCCGGTGGCGGTGTGAGGATCGGGTATCGGGATTCGGGTATCGGGTATCGTAAGACCTCAAACCCGAACCCCGATACCCGAACCCCGATACCCGAATCATGAATCATCTGAGCATCATCGCCGCCGTCGCAGAGAACCGCGTCATCGGGCGTGAGGGTGATTTGCCGTGGTCGCTGCCCGACGACATGAAGTGGTTCATGCGGACGACCACCGGGCACGCGGTCATCACCGGGCGGCGCAATTTCGAGTCTTTCGGCCGGCCGCTCAGGAATCGCGCCAACATCGTGATCACGCGGCAAAAAAACTGGTCGGCGGACGGCGTGCGGGTGGCCCACGATCTGGATGAAGCGATCAAGCTGGCCGGGCCCGATGCGTTCGTCATCGGCGGACAGGATATTTACGAGCTGGCCCTGCCCCGCGCCGATCGGATGTACCTGACGCACGTGCATGCCGTGGTGGAGGGTGATCGGTTTTTCCCAGCTTTCGATGAAAGCGACTGGAAAGTCACCACGCTCAGCGAGCACCCAGCCGACGACCGACACGCGTTCCGTTTCACGATCAAGCGGTATGAGAGGCGGGCGGCAGGCGGAGGTGGTGAGGCAACGCTCCGCTGAAGCGGAGCGGCCTGAGGGAGCGTTCATCGCGGCCGCACTTTCAGTTTCCCAGCGCGTCCTGTTACACTTTTGCGGGAGCGGGGGCGATTAGCTCAGTTGGCTAGAGCGGCTCGTTTACACCGAGCAGGTCACAGGTTCGAGTCCTGTATCGCCCATTGATACGCATTCACCCGCATTCTCATGCGCTTCATCGCAGTTTGATCCGGGGTCGTGCATCCCCTCACAGTCACTTGCAGTCACAGCGCGCTGCGCTTTTCGCTGCGCTTCGCTGGCGGTCAATGCACGCTCAAAATCGGCCTCGGTGATTTGCAGATAATGACGATCAGCAATCGCCGCGCTGTTGCCGATCCAGCGCGTCACAACATGCAGCGGGAACGTAGCGGCCAGTTCCGTTTGTCTGGATGCCCGCAGGTTGTGCCACAAGCGCGGCCATGCCGTCAGGCCTGCCCGTTTGATCGCGGCCTCCAGCGGCTTCCTAAGGGCCGTGCCGGTCACTTGGCGCAGGAACGGCAGAACATACACCTGCCCCTCAGGCGCATCATCGAACACCTGTTGCAACGGCTCGGCAATCTCAGCGAACAGCGGGATGATCCGCTCACCGTGGCCGGCGTGGTGTTCAGTCTTGGGTGAGCGCACCGTCAGCCGGCGCTTTTCCCAATCCACGTCAGCCCATGTCAGCGCCGCCGGCTCGCTCGGTGTCCGCAGTCCACCCCAGCGGGCCAGGGCGAACAGCAACCGCCATTCAGCGGACGGTAGCGCATCCATCACCTTGCAGGCATCGGCTTCGCTGATAAATCGCAGTTTCTCAGCGTTGCCGGTGACCGCCTTGGGGACACTATCGAACGGATTCACCCTCAGCAGGCCGCGCTTGACCGCCGCCGTGAACCACTGGCTTGCATATCCGCAGTTTCGCCGGGTTGTGGCCTCGGCCATGCCCTTGCCTTTGCCCTCTTCCTTGTTCAGCAGCCAGGCCCGAAAATCCTCAGCGTCGGCCAGGGTGAAGTCATGCAGGCCCATGTCGGCCTCAAAGTGTTCGAGCAACAGGCGCTTGGCCTGTTCCATCCGCGTCAGGGTCGATCCCTTGACCGATGATCGCCGCTGTTCGATTAGTTTCTCGATGAATTTGCCCAGCGTGGTGCGGGTGCGGGGGGCAACCAATCCATGCTTGGCCAGTTTCGAGTGCATGTCATCCTTGAGTTCGCCCAGCCAGGCCGCCGTCACTTCGGGCAGGTTGCCGCTCAGGCTACTGTTCAGCAGCGCCTCGACATGCAGGCAAACGGTATCGGCGTCCTTTTTGCGGAGCCGGCCCAGCCGGATCACCGCCCGCTGTCCCCTGGATTTGTAGAACGCAATCTCACGATACCCGCCGCGTCTGGTGATGATGCTGGCCATGATTCACTTACCTTTCCGCCGGCTCTTGGGCCGGATGATGATTTCCAGGTCCAGGGCGTCAGCCAATTTCTCAGCCGCGTCGATGCTCAGCCCCCGCTCGCCGCTCATCAGCCGTGACAGCGCCGCTTCGGTCAGCCCCGATATTTGGGCAATCCGGTAACGGGTCAACTCGCCGTTGCGGATGCTTCGCTTGAGTTCGTTCAATATTTTCGACATGCTCATAAGTGTACCCGATACTTACCCTTGGTCAAGTATTATTTATTCTGCTGCCTGCGTGGTTTGCCAATGGTGGGTGGTCCTCGCCATTGGTTCGGACCACCTCACATCAAATATTTCGCTAAAAACTGATATGAGGTGGTCATGGGTCACATACCACCCCCCGACATTGCTATGTCCAACACGGGGGCGGTTTGACCTTGCAAACACAGATACCAACGAACCGGCTGGATACCCTTCGCGGCCTTGGTGTCAATGTTCAAGGCGCGCTTGGCCTTCTTAATAACGTACTCGCCAAATCCCGCATCCTCGGCCAGTGTGTTGACTTTGCTAACCTCCACGGGTCCGCCGGCCAGTAGGTGGGCCAGCCAGTCGGCGCACTGCTGGGCCTTGCTTGTGCCGTCGCCGCCTTGCTTCTGCAGGTTGTCCAGATCCCAGGCAGACACATCATCACGTTCGCCGATCCAGCGGATTGCGCCCGGCATATCGACATTGCCGCAGCCGACAATGGCATATTCCATCGCGGGCGCAGCCAGGAAGTCGTTGGCCTTAACGCACGCCAGGTAATGCTCATCCGCTTCGCAGTCGATCTTGCCCAGATACCAGACGGCACGCGCGGCTCCGCCGATGGCTCGCCCACCGCTCAGGCGGTCCAGCGGATCGGCGTGCCCGCCCTTGTTGGTGTGGGCGCAGATCAGCACACAAATGTTGCGGCTCGCGGCAAGCTCTTGTAGTGGCCACAGACAGGCCCGGATTTTGGCGTTGTCAATCATGTTCATCGATGGATAGAGCGAGTCGAGCGTATCCACGATGATTAGCTTGGTGTAGGGTAGGTCATCTAACCGCGCGGCCAGCAGTGGAACATCCGATGCGAGATCAATCATAGGATTACCCGCGCCCTCCGCTCGCCCGATGATGGCATATCTCGATGGGTCGGCCCCGGCCTGCAACATACGATCGTGGATCGCCCTGTCTGTTCCCTCACCGCGCAGGTACAAGGCAGAGCCGCTTTCGCAGACCGAACCGTCCGCCCAAGACCGGCCCCGGGTGACGTGCGCGGTGATGTCAGCCGCTACAGTTGATTTTCCGCGCCCGGGTCGGCTGAATAACACATTGAGCGAACCGTTAATAAGTCGCCGCCTCCACAGATAGCTAGTCATTTCATCGTCCACGTCGATTCCAATTCGCATAGCAAGCGCCCTCATTTTCGGCAGCTGTGTTTCATCTGATTGTGTTGTGTCCGATGGTTCCCATGTTGGCGTACATTCGGCCAGTTTGATCAATTCGTCTGTGTCGTGGCCAGCATCCAGCCAGTCGGACACGTCACCCTTTGCTGGCATGTCCGCATGTTTTGCCAGGTCCAGCACGCGCACGCTTGCCGCCTTGCCGTGAAGTAGTGCGGCTAACTGCTGAACGTGCTTGCGTCCGGTGGCGTCATTGTCCGGCAGCAGAACTATGTGCCGGTTGTGAAGTGGTGTCAGATCAGTCAGGTTGCCTTTGCATGCGCCGCCGCTTGTTGTGGTGGCGACTGTTCCCTGGGTGCTGATGCGGTCGGCGTCTTTCTCGCCCTCAACCATGAATATAAAACTGTCCTCACCTGCCTCGATGATGAGCGTCAGCCGATACAGCACTCGCCGTACGCCGTTGAGACTCCAGGTCCAGCCGCCCTTGCCATCGGATCGGCGCTGCTTGAAGCCTTTGGGTTCATAGCGGACGGACTGAAATAGCAGCTTGCCGGCTTCGTCGGTGTAGTCGTAGGTTGCTACGATTCGCCGCTGCTGATGTGGCGCTGGGGTATTGCGTGGAGGAAACAGGTCGGCCATCTTCAGCCCCATCGCATCGACCACGGCCGATGTATCGCAGCCCGCCATGCACTTAACCAATGCGCGGCCGTCGTCACCCTCGGCTATGGTCAAGCTCGGCGAACGGTCATTGTGGGCCGGGCATCGCGCTCTCCAACCCTTGCCGTTTTTCCTGGCGTCGAGTAGCTTCGAGACAACTAGCTCAGTCGGTGTCACGGCCGGCCCCCTTCACCGTCGCCGGCCCGCTGCTGCGCCCGCTCACTCAGCCAAGCCCGCAGTTGGTCGACAGGGATCAACACTACGCGACCGATGCGAACGGTCGGCACTACGCGGGCGGCGATCAGGTCGGCCATCGTGCGCGGGGAAATACCCAGCGACTCAGCCGCTTCCACAATCCGCAGGGCCATGCGCGGGACAGGCTCTATGGTGATTGGCTCAGTCATGACGCACCCCACTTATGCGGGCGCGCTCCAACAACACACGGGCAACAGCATCGGGATCAATCCGCAGCCGCCGCCCAGCTCGGATTGCAGGTACACGGCCGGAATCGGCTTCGCGCTTCAGCCAAGCGGCAGGAACACCCAGCTTCGCGGCTGCTTCAAGAACGGATATGAAACGTGGCTCATTCATGTGCGCCACGTTACATGCGGAATTAATCGGTTAAAGTGTCTGTGTCGGTAACGGTCGATAATGGCTGATAATTGGCCGATGTTTTTTCAGATGGGCCGTTGTAGACGTGTGCGTATGGCATTGTCCACGCCAACAGCATTCAGGTTGACGGTGTATTTGCGGGCGCTAAACGGTTGCAGGTCGAACCGATCCCAATCAACATCACGCGGGCGCGCGGTTCGCCGATCTTGAATCCGTCTCGCAAGCTCTGTCTTGCTCATGGGCGCAGAACGCATACCGCCTTCGCCCGCGCCGGTTACTTTCTCCGGCCAGGCTTCCCATGCATCCGACAGCTTCAACAAGCGCTCTGCGGCGTGCTCAACATACTTTGAATCCGCCAACGGTATGGCGATGCTCTTCGTGTTTGCGTAAAGGTCTGAGAATCGTCGGTCGGCCTCGGGAATCACCGTAATCGGACTACGGCCGTCAGTGTGAATCAGGAAGTGCGATCCCCCTTTGCGCACCCCGAATTTCTCGCCTTCTGGCGTTGACACACGGACGTATTCCAGCGGGTCGATGGCTTCCAACAGATCAAACAACCCTCCGCGTTGTGTAATGGCCCACTTGGCTTCAGTACCCGCTTCACCATCGTTGGCCTGTAAAAGCGCCACGATTTGGCGTAGAACCTGCGCAATTTGCTTTGCCATGCGTGGCCGCTCACATTTTCGCTGCTCATATCGTTCTCGCACCTCCCTCATTACGTCTTCATCAGATTTCTTGAAGTCTTTATGTGCCATGGTACGCATTCACAATCGGTCTGGACATCATTAAATGAAATCTTGGTTACGAAAATCAATTTCAATCTTTGCGTTCATTGAGATTTGGTAAATTTCGGACGATCGCCATCGTCTCCATGCTAACGCGGACGATGCGGGCGATCAGGTCGACGATGTAGCGGGGGTTGTTGTGCTCGTTACACCAGTCGTTGGGGTCGTTGACGATGCCGCTAGCCGGATCGCGTTTAACCTCGTAGCGCTCCATGATCCACTCGATGGCTGGCTTGCCGTTGACGACGTAGTCGTAGGCCTCCAGGGGGATGTGGGTAATGGTGACGTGGCTGTTGTAGATGATCTGCGTCTTATCCCACTTCTCGCCCGCTTTCTTCTGCTCAGTGTTGGGACGGGCAAAGGTCATCTTTTTCACCTTAAATAACTCCTCAGGATCCAGCGTGAGTCTGTCAATGTGCTCGACTACAGGCCACGGCTCTACAGATTCATAATTCAGATGCCATTCGGCGAGATCGCGTCCCGCTTTGGAAAAAGCCCAGAAATCTTTCGTTTCTTTGGTAAGCGGGATACGGGGCAGCATCTTCCTGAGATCGGCCGCGAATCGCTCCCGGTACTCGGGGCTGTGCAGGATGCCGTAGACATAATAGAAGATGTCATCTTTGCTCACGCCCTCGGAATCCTGACCGTACGCCGCGCGGAAGGCTTTTAGTCTCGCATCCGTGATAGCATCCCGACGGCGATAGCCGTCGATGATTTCGGACGTGTCGAATTGCAGGCCAGAGGATTCGTCTGCCTTTTCGTAGAGGTAGAGCGGAAAGCATTGGCTTGCACCACTCTTGTCGGACATGTGAACGTCGGGAATCAAATCGGAAATTAACACTGAAAACGATTCCCGGTTCCCGGCTGCCGTTGTGCAGATGGCGATGTTTTTTGCCCCCGGGTTGGGGAACAACATCGGCAAGCGGTAGACCATGTCATTGAGGTATCTGTCGAAGTAGGCCCACTGCTTACAGAACGGGCGGTAATGCCCTAGACGGATCACAGATTTATTGAACTTCCGTTCAGTGAACCTCGACAAGTCCGCTACCAATCCGCGCGACCATTGAATCTTCGTGCTGTCGGTATTGATGAACTCTTGCGCGGCATTCAAGCGATCCTTAGCTGCGGTCGTCTCCGCGACGCGTCGGAAATCCTCAACTTGCTGGGCGTAGAACTTCAACATCCGCGACATGTTTGCGGCTAATGCCGCTTGCGAGAAAGCATAGCACCAGGTGTCGCGATTGGTTTTAAGTCCGCCGGAGTATTGCGCGAAGATGGACGAGGCCGCGTCTTCCTTGTCGCCGATCGGCACGAATTTCTCGAATCCCGGATCGCGCTGATTGATCCAGTCGTGGTCATCATTCGGGGTGAGGGTCGTCCATTTTTTCGCCTTCTCGATGCCGCTCACGCTCGAGAAGCCCTTTACGATTGCGAGCTTCTCGTCGCGGCTAAGGTAGTCGCCGATGTCGTGGTAGCGAATCGTCGCGGGAGATTTCTTTGTCGGGTTTTTCACGAGCAACGTGATGGCGATTGGGATACGTCCGCCTCCACCGAATACATTTCCCGCTTCCATCTTTCGAAGTTCGCCACTCGTTCGCGCGTTTCCGCGCAAGTTGAAGACATGAACGGTTTGGAACTCGTCCGTCAGGCACGCACGCACGCCATCCATGGCGTTACCGTCGATGAAATAGCCATTGGTGACGAAACCGATGACACCCTTGCCGTTGATGCGGTCGCTGGCCCAGCGGATCGCGCGGACGTAGCTGTCGTAGATGCTGTTCTTGTTTGTCGCCGTTGATCTCGCGGCGTAGGTTACGCCGATGCGAGTGTCAAGCGCCGCGTACTTGAGGTTTTGATTGTTGGCGTTGGCGTCCCCCTGGTTCGCCGAGTAGGGCGGATTGCAGATCACCACGCGGATCGGGCTTTCCTTTTGCCGCTTCACGCGCTTGTTATTTTCGGGGAACGTGTAGTCGGCCAGTTCGCCCTTGGATTCGTAGAGTTGGAAAGTGTCTGTCAGCACAATTCCCTCGAACGGAACATACTCGGCTTCGCTGCCTGCTTTAGTTCCGTGGGCGGGTGCGAGGCCGTGGTAGGTTTCCTCAATATTGATGGCGGCGATGTAGTAGGCGAGCAGGACGATTTCGTTGGCATGCAATTCGTGTTTGTACTTGTGGGCGAGAGCATGCGGGGGGATGAAACCGGACTGGAGCAGACGGACGATAAAGGTGCCTGTGCCGGTGAAGGGGTCGATGATGTGGACATCCTTTTCGCCGAGGCTGGAATTGAACTCGTCGCGGAGGATGTCCTGCACGGAATGGATGATGAAGTCAACAACCTCGGTCGGTGTGTAGACGATGCCCAGACGCTCGGCCATGCGGGGGAAGGCGTTCTTGAAAAACTCCTCGTAAAGTTCGATGACGACTTTCTGGCGGGCCTCGGCGTTGTCAAGGTCTTTGGCGCGATCGCGAACGGACTCGTAAAACTTCTCGAGGGTGACAGCTTCCTTTTCGATGGCTTGCTCGTGCAGCAGGTCGAGCATCCGCTGCATCGACTGACTGACAGGGTTGTGATCAGTGAAGGCGTAGTGGGCAAACAGCGCGTCAAAGACGGGCTTGGTAATCAAATGCTGTGCGAGCATTTCGACCGCCTCGTCGGATGTGACGGCGGGGTTGAGGTTCTGCTGGAGCCCGGCAAGAAACTCGGCAAAGTCCTTGGCGTAGGGTGCGTCCTTGTCCTTGACCAAAGCCTTGATGCGGGTGATGTGTTGCTCGGCGATGGCGGCGATGTCCTTGGCCCACGTTTCCCAATAGGCGCGATCGCCGACCTTCATCACCATCTTGGCATAGATTGCATCTTTAATTGCGTCGAGTTGGGGGAATGCGAATACTCCTTGAATTTCTCGAGCTTTAGGCGTTGAATCGCCGTCTGAGCCGGTTGACTCATCATCTCTTTGTTTGCCTATTGGTCCAGCGCCGATAACCTGAATATTGTCGGGCCGATTCTTGTTGAGTTCGATCTGGTTGATGGTGGCGTTGAAGCGATCGTCGTGGGCGCGGAGGGCCTGAAGAACCTGCCAGACGACCTTGTATTTCTCGTTGTCCTTGAGCGCTTCTTCGGGCGTCTTGTCCGCGGGGATGCCGATGGGCAGGATGATGTAGCCGAAGCGCTTGTCCGGGGACAGCCGCATGACCCGGCCGACGGACTGGACGACGTCGATGACAGAATTACGGGGATTGAGGAACATGACCGCATCGAGGGCGGGGACGTCCACCCCTTCGGAAAGGCAACGGGCATTGGAAAGGACGCGGGCTGTGTTGCCGGGTGCATCGTCCTTAAGCCAGCGCAGCAGTTCATTGCGTCTGAGGGCGTCGTATGAGCCGTCAACGTGGTCCGTTTCGACTTCGAGGACGTCGAGGTCGGGGTGGTCGTCTTTGTAGGCCTGGACGATCTGCCGAAACTGGTCCCTGAACTTTTTGGAGTCTTTGATCGTGCGGGAGAAGGCGACAGCGCGGCGCATGGGTTGTACGTCGCCCTGAAGATCAGGTGCATCTTTGATGGCTTCGAAACGTTTTTCGAGGCCGTTCCAGCAGCCGGTGATGCGGGTGGCGTCGTCGAGGTTGAGTTCGCCATCTTTGGCCAGTTGTTTCTGGAAAGTTTTTGCGACGTAGGACTCATCGACGGCGAGGACGAGGACTTTGTAGTCGGTGAGCAATCCGTGCTTGACAGCCTCGCCGAACCCGAGGCGGTGCAATTCATGGCCGAACAGTTCCGGGTCGTCCATGGAGGCGAGTTCGGCGGTGGCTTCCCTGGCTTTGGACTTGGCCTGATCGCCGTAGATGCGCGGGGTGGCGGTCATGTAGAGGCGTTTGCGGGCCTTGATGAAGTTGGCGTCGTGGACCTTGACGAAATGGGATTCATCCTCGCCGACAAGCGTGACGCCGGTGGTGCGGTGGGCTTCGTCACAGATGATCAGGTCGAATTCAGGGAGCCCGGATTTCTGTGCTTTGGATACCGTTTCGATGGAGTGGTAGGTTGAAAAGACAACCGTCAACTGCTCATCATCGCTGCCCAGCGCGGCTTTACCGGTGAGCGCGTGATATTGCGATACGAGTTGCTTGGCACTGGTGGTTGCGGGAAAGGCGAGGTCATGAAGCGTAATGTCTTCAGTATCATCACTGGTTTTCTTGCGTCGCTTGCCGATGTTGACATCTGAGCAGACGGCGAAGCTGTGGGGTGGATTCTCGGCCTCGGCGGTCCATTCGCGCAGAGCCTGGGAAAGCAGAGAAAGCGAGGGGACGAGAAACAGCACTTTCCCGCCCGGTGCGAGTTTTTCGGCGATCTTGAGCACCGTAAAGGTTTTGCCGGTGCCACAAGCCATGATGAGCTTGCCACGATCAGCAGCGGCAAGGCCTTGGATTACGTCTTCGAGTGCCTTTTTCTGGTGCTCACGAAGCTTTTTCTTGGGCAGGAGGTCCAGGTCTTGCGGGCGGCGGGCATCGAAGCGGGACCAGTCGACGGGGCTGGCCTCCAGATCGTGGACACTCAAACGGGTGACAGGCTTGGACTGTTTAAGGGCGTCTTCGGCATTCTTGCCCCATTTGTCTGTCGTGGAAACGATCATGCCGGACGTGAAGGGATCGCGGCCGGCTGCGGTGAAGAATGAATCGATGTCTGGCTTCGAGAGCGTGTGTTCAGGCAAGTAGAACTTGCACTGGATGGCGACGTACTCGCCGGTTGCGCGTTCCTGGGCGACGAGGTCGATGCCGACATCGCCGACGTTGCCCTTGTCCGGCCAGTCGTTCCACATCCAGACTTTGGAGAAGCGTTCGGCGTAGATGGGGTCGAGTTCAAAGAACCGGTACATCAGCCGCTCGAATCGGTCGCCCAGATCGCGGTTGTTACGTTTGTCCTCGCGGAATTGTTCGAGGATGGTGTGGAGCGTCGTGGTCAAAGTTTAGCCTCGGAAAGCAAGTGGGAATTTAGCGAAGCAGGTTACGTATATCTCTCATAGGAATGAACATGTGCCGGCGGGAATGGTCGTCCTTTAGGCGAATCATCCCGAATTGCTCATAGAAGCCCATTGCCATTTCGTTTTGCGCGAAGCAATTGACCCCGCACATACCAACTCGATCAGAAAGCTCATACGACATTTGGATTACATGCACCAGCATGTATTTACCAATTCCATTGTTTTGGTGTTTGGCGTCAACCGCCATTCTGGCTAGGTGTAGCACGGGGAAATCGTGCCTTGGGTATTTCTTGCGTAACTTTTCTGGAATTAGGTCAATTGATATGTGACCAACGCATACAGTGAAAAAGGCGATCACCGTTTTCTCGTTGTTCTGAACAACAACATAAGTCTTCGACAGGTCTTTGTTGTCGTTTTGCCTAGCGTGCTGTTTTATAAAATCGTTAAGGGGGATGATCCCACAATCAAAACGATTGCGATCGTGCCGCTTTGAAAGTAGTTCAATTGTATATCGTTTCCCTACAGACCTAGCGGCCGAACTCGGCCCTATACCGACGCACCGCATCAAGAAGTGAATTGGTCGGCTTATGATCTGTTTCAAGGGCATTCAAAAATGCGTCCCGGTCTGAACCAGAAATCTTAATTACAGTTTCCTCGGCGCACAACAAGCTGTTGCTTGAGCAAGCACTGTTCGAGGAGACAACGGGACGATTATTGATGGTCAGCGTACCCACCGCGTAAACCCTATCGTAAATCGAAACTTATAACTTTAATGATATCGGCTCTACATCAAATATAAGACTCGCATAGCGAAAAAGCAACAACTGGCGCAAATCAGCTACGAATATTGTTTAAATTGCCGAAAATGTTAGCAGTTTGTTAATAAGTTCCAAACTAGCCATAACTCATGTACGTGCTTCCGCATTTGTAGTTAATTGGGGGAGGGGGGCACGCAGTCAGCCATGTACTGCAACGCGTGCGAATCGTGAAGCGTATAATCCCCACTCCGATTATGCCCCATTTTTCATGCCTCAAAACCCGTTTCTAGCCTGCCAGGGGGTGCTTGCACCCCACTTCGGCGGTGATCACCCCTCGATAAATCACTGAATTTTTTTCGGAAAATTGTTGCAGTCAGTTGACTGATCAGCGGCGGCCGTTTCCCCCCGTGCCCCCCGGCTCAACGGGCGTCCAGTGGTGATCGCCAGGCGCGATAGGGGGCAGTTCCGCTGCCGATGGTTCACAGTCCCCGCGTGGCTTCGATTTTCAGGTCGAAATATGCCCGCCAGAGACACTCTGACGGTACTCGAACGGATCGGACAGCCCGCAGGTCGGTTTCAGGTGGTGGTGTCAGAATCAACGCCTAGGGGGGCTGGGGGCGATCATTTTGGCACGTCGATTGTCAGGTCGCCAAAGGTGGTGATATTCGCACGTCTGGACATTCCAACGCTTCGGACGGTCCCAAGGTCGGTTGCGTTGCCCGACATGCGGCGGGCGGGCAATATGTCCACCTTTTGGGGTGGAAACGTCACAGGCTGGAACCGGTGTCCGGTTCAGGTCTGTATCGAGCGGATCAGCGCCAGCACGTCGGCCTTGACCTTCGCTGGCAGGGCCGGCCAGCAGCGTACCAACTCGGCCAGGTCAGGATCTTCCTCGTGGGGGGCGTCCGACAAGCCCAGCGGGGGCGAATTAGGGCTTTTCGCTGCGCATTTCGCTGCGCCGCCGTCGGGCGATTTGCTGCAAGTGTCGCCTGTTTCCGCCTTTACGCGATTTGGTTCGAGTCCTGTATCGCCCACTTCGGTCATTTGCAGGGATTCTTGTGAGGCGCGTGCTGAAACTGTATCAACATTTACTGCGGGCAAGATCGGCGCCCAATCAGCGATCCAACGGGCAACAAAGTGCACGTGTGATTTGTCACCTGTAGAGACGCGCGTATGTGGGGCCTGTCTTTCACGTGGTATGGCGTCGGAACAGGCTGACAAGTGACAGCAGCAACAACATCGCACCCGTCGGCTCGGGCACGGGCAGTCCCGAAGCCAGCAGCGCATCGTCGAAGCTCATGGCCAGATCGGGTAAGAGGCCGAAGCCCCAGTGATCGCCGAGGATCTGCAGGTCGGACAGGTCCACGCCCCCGTCGCCGTTGAAGTCGGCCTGGGCCCAGGAGGTGACGGCGTTGTCCCAGTTATCGCCGAGGATCTGCAGATCGTCGAGGCCTACGGTGCCGTCGAGGTCAGCGTCGCCGATCTCGCTGGCGGCCAGGGTGTGCAACCAGTAGGAAATGTCGGCGCTGTTGACTTGGCCGTCGGTGGTCAGATCGAAGACCAGGTTGAGCGGACTTGTGATGGCGTCGAACAGCAGGTCGATGTCGCCGGCATCAAGCAGGTTATTCAGGTTGCGGTCGCCATAGACGCCGCCGAGCGCGGGGACGGCCGATTGCAGGAAGCTGGCGAAGCTGGTGACGCGGGTGACCAGGTTCATGTCGCCGTAGGTATCGCGATTGTCGGGCTCGGTGGCGCCGGGATATTGATAACTGTCCCAGTCGCCGGAGTGGACGCCGGCCAGAAACCAGTTGGCGCCGACCTGGATGAACGACCCGCCGCCACTGTCTCCGGGCCCGATGGAGTATTCCAGGGTGGTCGGTGTCGAGGAGCCCAGGTAGCTGATGGAGTCGAAATAAGGATCGCTGGGCGGCGCGTCGAAGTCCCACAGCAGCGCGGGGCGGGTGGCGGTGTTGGAAGTGGAGGAGATGCTGATACCGAAGAAGTTGAAGTACGCGGTGTTGTCGATGACGTTGGTGCCGGCCCGACGTGTGCCGGCCCCGAGGGATGAGCCGGTCTGTCCCGTGCCGGTTTTGCCATAACCGACCATGGTGACGGTTTGGCCGAGTTCGGAGCTGCCGTTGTAGAGATTGGCCGGTGCGATATCGAGAATGGGGTTGTCGATGTAGAACAGGGCGATGTCGTAGCCGTCGTTAATGTCGCCGGTCCACCCGGCCGGGACGAAGACCTGCGATTCATCGAGCGAATAGTTGCTGGCGAAGACGGTGCGGAAGGTGTAGGAAGTCGTGATGTCGTTGATGGAGCCGTCGTGGTCGAGATCAGCGCAGTGGGCCGCGGTGAGGATCCAGTGCGGAGCGACCAGTGTGGCCGAGCAGAGAATGCCGGAGCTGGTGGTCAGTCGGCCGACGGGATTGAACTGGGACTGGTACGCGAGGCTTGTGTAGTTGCTGTCAGCGGTGTCGTGACGGATGGTGCCTCCCGGTGCCGGTGAACTGCCTGTAGACATGACCAGCACGCACAGCACGGCCGCTGCCGGGCGCGACAGGGCCAGAATCAGGCCGGCCGATCGGTCGCGGCCGCGGTCAGTATGGCGCACGGGTTGAAACACGTCTCCTCCGATGAAATCATTGTATCCCTAAACCGGCCCAAAGGCTCTAAAAAAACAGGGGAAATAGCGGTGCCTGACGCATGAACACGGCCTGGCGGGCCGATCAGAGGGTATAATGAGGAACTCGCCCTGCCGGAATCGGCAGGGGTCCGAGCGGGGCCAGGCGCCCGCGTGCGCTGGCCGACCGGGGCTTGACAATTGGGGCCGACTGGTATCGATCGGACGGAACCGGATTCCGGTGGCGCGTCGAGGTGCACCCTGGCCTCGTAAAAAAGGGTGCAAAACCACAAATGCCAACGATAACATCGCTGGTCGGGTTGGCTTCGCGCCGGCCCTGGCTGCCTAAATAGCAGCCGTGTCCTGAGCCAGCACGTCTGCGGCCGACTCAGGACAAATGACTAGCAGACTCGCCGTCGTGCCGCGCCGCGGGGCGCGACGGTTAAAACACACCGTGGCTGGAACCAGCGCAGGCTGTCGATCGCCGGCGTCTGGTTCGAGATCAATAGACCGACTACACGCGTAGAAGCCGACTCACGACTGCTCCGACACGGGGGTTCGAATCCCCCCGGCTCCATTATGCGCTCATTTGGCACAGATCGGACATGCCTGTTAACTCGTGGCACATGCCGGAAATATTGTCGCTTGCGCTTTTCCCTGCCAGAGACAATACCCGCTCTGTTCCGGCCAATTCTGCAGCGCTCTGCAGCGCAATTCCCATCGCTTCCCCACTAGGCTCAGTCGGAAAACTGAAGGTGGAGTGGGCGTCTCGCCCGCTGGCGGTCGAGACGGCCGCCCCACCGGAACAAAACATTAGTTTTCCGACAGAACCTAATACCAATCCCGCAAAAACTCGTGCGCGTTAGGCGCATGCTAGGGTGCGCTCTTGCGTTCGGTCTGGGGGATATAGTCAAATCCTGTGGATGCATCGTTGATCAGGCGGCGTGTTGTTTGACTCCGTCGGTGAAGGTGATGCCGGCGATCACGTCGCCGATCAGGTCGTGACCGTTGAGTCGGCGGAAGCGTGGCTCGGCTGACTGGGCGAGCTTGAACACCATCGTCAGCGTGGCCAGGCGTGAGCCGCAGCCTTTGGTCTTGTCGGTTCGCAGGTGCACCGTGGCGAGCAGGCTCTCGATGGCGCTGGCCCGCCACACCTCATAGTGCAGCAAGAGCCTCATGGCTGAGTGGCTTAGATTTGAGTCGAAGTCTCAACGTAAGTTTAGAAGATAAGGCATGTTATAGGAATTATTCTATGATATTAATTATCTTATTAACTACGCATTGCAAAATATTTGCTGAATAATGTGTATCAAATAACATATTTAGCTTGATTTTATGACTCTGGCTGGTAATGTGATCGTGATGCGGATTGACCAAGATTCGGCATGAGAGTTGAGGGTGACAATGTTGAGAATGGCGTTGGTTGGTTGCGGAGGGATGGCGAAAAGTCACGCGCAACGGTTTGCCGCCGTCAAAGGTCGGGTAAGCATCGCGGCCGTGGTGGATACGGACCTGTCGCGGGCGCTGGCCGTCGCCAAGCACCTTGATCAACCACAGGTATCAACGGATTACAAAACGGTTCTCGATGGTGTCGATGCGGTGCTTCTGGTCCTTCCCCATCATCTCCATCATGTCGTGGCTAAAACCTGCATGGAAGCGGGCAAGCACGTATTGCTGGAAAAACCGATGGCAAATTCGGAGAGCGAATGCCTGGACCTGATTGCCACAGCCAAGCGTATGAAGCGAACGCTCATGATCGCCTATCCCATGCGGTATCACCCCATGGTCGTCAAGTTCAAGCAACTGCTGGATGAAAAGGCATACGGACAGGTATTCCAAGTCTCCATCTGGACGGAGCAATTCACCCGATACCCCGCTGACCACTGGGCCTCCAGCGCCAGCACGCTGGGTGGTGGTCAACTCTTCAGTCATGGTTGTCATTACATCGATCTGCTGTTGTGGATGCTGGGTCGCCCCACACAGGGTTGTCATGTGGGCACAAACTTTGGCACGCCCTGGATGGAGCTAGAGGGCACAAGCCATATCTACCTCAAGTTCGAAAGTGGCGCGTTGGGCTACCACTTCGGCACGTGGGGCGCTCGCGGCACGAAACTACGATACGCCATCCATGCCCATTGCACGGGAGGGATGCTGGAAGCGGACTTCGCCACAGGACAGATCGTGTTGTATCGTGATCGTGGCACCGACGTTCTGCCTACGGAGTGCGAAATCGATCATCGTGAATTCGACGCCGGCAAGTCCACGCGGACTGTTTTGCACGACTTTGGAACGGGCAAACACACCGACAAGGAAATTCTGCATTTCGTGGATTGCATTGAGCAGGGACGCCAGCCTGACACCAATGGCGAGAGTGCCTTGGCCGGCTTGCGGGTGATCTGGAAACTCTACGAAGCCGAGCGCGCGGGTGTTGTGGCGGACTTGCACGAGCTCGACGGTAAGCCACGACGCAAAGGTGTCGTTCCCGCGCCAGTAGGAGCCGGTACGACAAACGAGAACTTGAGGATCTGAGTGCGCCTGATTACGGATTAACCAAGGTGGTAATGTCCATGAAATTAGAAATGGGACATGGCAAACTGAGGTACATGGCCGTTGAGGAGGCCATCCTTGCCCACATGAGTTCGGGCGATCTGAAACCAGGCGACCGTCTGGAAAAGCCACGGCGCTTAGCCCGCCAGATGAATGTTGGAGAAGGCACGGTCCGTCACGCCCTGCAGAGCCTGGCTGCTCGCGGTTATGTCGAGCGGCGACCCCGAGTGGGCACCATTGTGGCCAAGCTGCCCGGTGAAGAAGACGATGTGCAGACCGAACAGAATTTGCACACGATCTATTCCCTGATCGTGCCGGACATCCGTAATCCTCAGTTTGCGTGTCTGGCCCGAGGCGTGCAGGACGCGGCCGCCAGGCAGCAGATCGACGTGGTCACCTGCAACACCGATGATGACCCCCAGGTGTATGAGAACCTGATCCATCGCTGCATCGAGAATCGCATTGATGGATTGATCATGGTGCCGCCTTTTGACCGCATGCTGTCCCTGCGGACACTGGCCGATCTGCAGGACGCCAAAATCCCCGTGGTGACCTGCTGGCGGTCCATTGACGCGGCGGGCTGGCCCCTGGTGCGCGGCGACACCTTCGATGGTGGCCGCACCGCGGTGCGACACCTGGTGGAGCGCGGCTACCAGACGATTGGCATGGTTTCGGGTACGGCTCTGCCCACTCACCCAGAAACCGGATCATCCGCGGAAGGCACGATCTACGATCAGTCCCGCCAGATATTCACCGACATTCACAATGGTTACGCGCGCGGTCTGCAGGATGCCGGCAGACCTCTCGACGATCAATTGATCCTCGATTTCCAGTACGACCGCGATACGACCAGCGCGGGGCACCTCGATCAACATCCAGCGGTAAGCCAGATCGAGTCCTGGCTCAAAGTCCATCCTGCCATCGATGCGGTGATGTGTTCTCACGATTTCATCGCGGCGCTGCTGTTGCACGCGCTGGCTCGACTGGGCAAGAAAACCCCCGACGACATCGGGGTGGTCGGAGCGGGCAACATCCCCATTTATCACTCAGCTCTCCAAGGCACTCTGACCACATTGGATGGTCACTTTACTGAAATCGGTGAATCGGCCTGTCGTCTGCTGGCGGAAATGCGCGGCGGCAAGACCTTCCCGCCGGGCTATACACACGTGATCCCGTCACGGCTGGTCGTTGGTTCTTCGACGCAACAACGCTGAATTGAGAGTCAATCGTCGTCTTCACCTGGTCTGTTTGCGTGCATGTTCGGCAAATTAAGGAGATCGCCATGAAGTCTCAGATCATGGCCGGGCCGTCTGAAAAGTGCTCGCTGGGTTTCACGTTGATTGAGTTG
The DNA here is from genome assembly GCA_020849625.1 of Phycisphaeraceae bacterium. Classification (GTDB taxonomy): domain Bacteria; phylum Planctomycetota; class Phycisphaerae; order Phycisphaerales; family Phycisphaeraceae; genus JADLFV01. The sequence continues at coordinate 15,470 of JADLFV010000067.1, read as the reverse complement.
CTGGTGGTCATCAGCATTGTGGCCCTGTTGATCGCGATTCTTTTGCCTGCGCTTCGACAGGCACGTGCCATGGCGCAACAGATGTCGTGCACGAGCAACCTCCGCCAGATCGCCATCGCCAGCCTCAGTTATTCTCAGGACCACGAAGATTGGATCCCTCCGACGCGGTTCGCAGGCTATCTGGTGGGACGCGATCACCTGCGATACAACACGTGGCGGAGCAACCTCACGCCCTATCTGACCGGGCGCGCAGCCAATAACGACATTTGGCAACTTTCTCTGGCAGGGGCAGGGGCAGCACAATTCGCGGAACTGGACCGCTACAACGCGGTGTGGCACCAGGTGCGGTGTCCGGCCGTAGAGGGAAGAACGCAGGTCAACGGACGTGATGGCTTTTTCCTGACCTACGGCATGTCCACCGCCCGCTTCACGTACGCAGACGGCGAAGGAATGCAGGGCCTTACTTCCCCCGCAGGCCCATTCCGGCGTCGGGCGGACGCCACAACCGAATCTGCGACGCTGGCCTATGCTGACGCGATCGGCTCCGAATACTTTTATCCGGAAGCCAAAATATACGTTCTTCCTGATACCTTTGAGTTGTTGTTGCCGGCATTACATCCGCACAACACCTATTCAACAGTATTTTTAGACGGTCATACCGAAGTGTTGGACTCCGACGAGATGTGGGATATAGATGCCCGCCACTGGGATTTCATCGCCCAATAAATGCTTCGCAATTTCAACGTAACCGCGTGATGGACATCAATTGATTCAGGATTGCATGAATAGATGTATGCATTAACCACCAGTTCTTCGTGAAGGAGATCGTGATGAATAGTTTCAGATTTGAAATTGTGTCGATGCTGATGATATTAAGTATGGTCGGCTACGCCCGCGGTTTAACCGTGTTCGACGATAACTTTGACAGCTACAGCATTGGTGACCAAATCAATACCTTCATCCCCACGGTCGGGGAGTGGGGTTCCACGGCGGTTGTGACGAACAACAGCGCACACACCGTCCAGGCCAATCCGCTCGGGGCTGGGCAGGTCTTGCGCGGTGTGCGCTTCGGCACCGGCGGTTCTACGGGCTTCCCCACAGCCCGCACGAATACCGCCCCGGAGGAAAACACGACCGTCACCATCTCATGGGACACGTTCCGGCCGGACGCCGGATCGGGCGCATCCGTGCAAGCCCTCTACCTCGGCATTACGCTTTTCGTGGACACCAACATCAATCCCAATCAAAATACACAGGAAATTCGTTATAACGCCGGTAGCGGGAATGTTTTGACCGGTGTGCTTACCGGCTTCGGCGGCTGGGAGCGTTGGGAGATGGAAATCACGTGGGGGCCGGCCGACGGCGGGGGACTCATCTACCCCACTTTCGACCTTTTCTTCGAACGGCTGGACGCCAACAACAGCCAGGGGATTTTGCCAAAAACGCAACTGGCGAACGACGTGCCCACGTATGTATCAGGTGTGACCGCGGGAGTGGGCAACATGCGCTGGCTCTATGGGCTCAACGCCCACTGGAACAACACCCCCGAGAATCCGGTCGATTCGATCGTCTATTTCGACAATATTCTGATCGACGTCGCATCGGCCCTGCATCCCGGCGACGCCAATGGCGATGGCATGGTCAACCTCAGCGACCTGCAAATCCTCGGTGATCACTGGCAGTCCACCACCGCCACCTGGGCGGAAGCAGACTTCACCGGCGACGGCAACGTCAACCTGGCTGACCTGCAAATCCTCGGTGACAACTGGGGCTTCGGTGCCGGGCCGGATGTGACCTTCGACGAGGCCCTGGGCCAACTTCCGGGTGCCATCCCTGAGCCAGCCACGGCAGCATTGTTGTTGATAGGGGGCGTCCTTTGGCTGCGGCCGCGAAAGTAATGATGAGGTCTGATCCAGTGATCGAAACGCAGTCAATGCAATCAAAGTGATGACTATCGTGCGTAGCGATAGAAAAGGAATGGAGATTGGCATGACCCTTTACAGGAGGATTACGATGAAGATGTTTTGTCCCCTAATCACAGTGGCGGTTGTTTTGATGGGTCTGGGCGGCAACGCCCAGGGCGTCACCATATTCCAGGACGCCTTTGAGTCCCACAGCATTGGCGACCAGATCACCACCCAAGTGCCCCCTGTGGGCGAGTGGGGCTCGACGATCACTATCACCCCGTCGGCACACACCGTCCAGGCCAATCCGCTCGGTGCGGGGCAGGTGCTGCGTGCAGTGCGCCTCGGCACTGCGGGCTCGCCAGGCTTCCCCACGGCGAGGACGCTCACGGCGCCCCAGGCGGACACCATTGTCACTATCACCTGGGACACCTACCGACCCGATGCTGGTTCCGGAGCCGCTGTGCAGGCCCTGTACATGGGCACGACGTTTGTCGTCGATACGACGATTAATCCGAACCAGAGTACGCAGTTCATCCGTTACAACCCCGGCAGCGGATTGGTCACCACGGCGGTGAAGACCGGTTTCGGCGGGTGGGAACGGTGGGAGATGGTCATCACCTGGAGTGCGGAGTCCGGAGGCTTGATCTATCCTACGTTTGACCTGTTCTTCGAGCGCCTGGACGCGAGCAACAGCGAAGGGATTCTCGCCCAGACCCAGTTGGCGGATGACGTACCGACCTATGTAACCGGCTTCACGCCCGGCGTGGGCAACATGCGCTGGCTGTACGGACTCAATGCCCACTTCAACAACACTACAGGAAACCCGGTTGACTCGATCGTTTACTTTGACAACATCAATATCACAGTCGAACCCGTGCCCGAGCCGGCCTCTCTGGCGCTTATGGGCATAGGCGGCCTTCTGTGGCTGCGGGCCGGAAGACGGCGTCAGCGCGGATAACGTTTGGGGGTGGATGCCTCCCGCTGCCTGGATCATCCCATTCAGGCGGCGGGAGGTTTGTCAAGAATGCATTCATGACAGTGCTTTGGCGCCTGCAAAGGGATGAATTGTTCGCAGTATTGGCCATGCACGAGGGGTTCAACGCCGTCATGAGAAAATGTATGGTTGTGAACTATTCAGCTATCGTGGGCGCAACACTAGCGCTACTGTGTGGGGCATCAGCCTGGGGGCAGGACGGTTTCTACTTTTCCGTGGGCGACAATCAGACTCTGGGCCGTTATATGTCACTCGATTCCGCCGAGGTGATCGGTGCGACCTTCGACATGCTTCAGGATGTATATGGCGTCGAGAGGATCTATTGGCGGGGGCTGCAGATGCAGCAAATATCCGATTCGCTGCTGAGGCCCGAGGCGGCGCAGGCAGCTTTACGCTATGAGTGGCAGAACACCATTCTCGATCAGCAAATGCAGATCAATCATATCGCTGTCCAGCTCGCTCATGACAGGGGTATGGAGATATGGGGTGAGGCGGCGCTTTATGACTGGGGGGCCGGCGGTACAGACACTGTGGGATCACTTGTTGGCTGGCCTGCGCCCATTGAGTCATATCTCCGGGTGAATAACCCGCAATGGGTGCCCGTGGATCGTTACGGCGTATTGATGCAGGGCGGGCCGGTTGAATTGGCTTACCCCGACGCCCGCACCGCCCTGGCCGATTGGTTGCACCAGACGGCCACCGACACAGGCTATGACGGCGTGATGTTCCATACCTTTGCCGAGAACCTCAGCACGCATTTCCAGGATCAGTACGGTTTCAGCGATCCTATCGTTGCCGAGTTTCAAAGCCGTTACGGCGTGGACATTCGACGCGAGTCATTCAACATTCAGGACTGGCGCGACCTGCGTGGTGAATACACAACGCAGTTTCTGACGACCCTGCGCGACCAGCTTGCCCCGGACAACATCAAGCTGGGCGTTGAATTGAACGGAATTAATTCCACGCAACCGATGCATTGGGGTTCTTCACCGTTTCCCACCGCGGGCAGCATGACCATGGATTGGCAGGACTGGGTGGATGGTGAACTGGTCGATGAACTGCAGTTTCGCCAGAACTTCAGCAATGGAACGGATGTCAGCGCCATTATTGCCTATACCAACGGGACGCCCGTACAGATCAGCAGTGTCCATCAGAATCCTTATGGTTCGCACCTGAACACCTACAAGAATCAGGGCGTGAGCATTATCGGCGCAGCGCTGACGGAAGAGGAATTCATGCGTAACAGCCAGATTCCTATTCAGCCCATCAGCGCATTAATTGATCCCGATCCGTACAAGCGGATGAGGGTCCTGGGTCAGATCATCGATGGAAATACCGCGGCCACGGTTGCTCAGGTCAGTCCATTGTTGAATGATGCCAATATCCTGGTGCGTCGCATGGCAATCAAGGCGCTGGGAACAATCGGCGATTCCAGCGCCATCCCGTTGCTGGAAAACGCCATGTTTGATGCCAGCAACACCATCCGCACCGCGGCGGTGTATGCCTTGCGCAACTATAACGATCCCGGCACACCGCAGAAGATCCTCGACGCCATGGCCCAGAACGGCAATCCCACGTTCCTGGAGGAGGCCAAGAACACCCTGGTGACTTACGGGGCCACGCCCGCAATCGAATTGTTGCTGACCAATGCCCTGCGCCTGCATGATCCCAGTGTCGATGTACGACGTCTGGCGATACGCACCCTCTGGAACCTGCCGGGTCCGCAAACGCTCAGGATGCGTAACACGATCATTGTGGCGCTGAATGATCCCGATCCCTTCGTGCGCTTCTGGGCAGCGGCCCACCATGTCAATATCGCCCCGGACGATAACACGCTCACAGCCTTGATCAATGCTGCCCAGAGCTCAGATACCATCGTCGCCATACGGGCTGCCGACAGCATCGGCAAACTCATCGTGAGCGGTTTTCCAGTCGCACAGGCACGACGACAGGAATTGATCGATACCCTGGTCGGTGAATTCGGGCAATACGGCAATGCTTCGGTCGGTTCGGATACCGCATGGGGTTATGAGCCGGTAGGACGCGCTTTGCAGGGCACTGGAACTGAAGGCCAGGCACTACTGCGCCAGTTTATGATTCAGCGCACCGATCGTGTGCTGTCGGAAAATGCCTGGCGCATCCTCTATTATCCCAATGATCCTGTCGCCTATAGCATCATGACTGAGCAGCAGGCGCAGTATGCCTACCTTCGCCGTCCGCATTGGGACACGGTGCAGGCCATGGCGGACTCCTTCGAGGATGCCCCGGTCGGCCAGATGGTGACCCAGCACAGCCCCGACGCCGGCACGTTGTGGCAGGTCGTGTATGGCGATCCCAGCGATCAGACCATCGTGTCTCGTGAGGGACAGAAGGTGCTGGAGCTTCGCCGCAGGCAAGGCACCGGGACTCACCTGGTTCGCCTCACCGGCCATCTCTATGACGCATCGGTTGCTGAGCTTACCCGTGTCACGGTGAAGGCCGACTGGCTGCGTGAGGATGACGAAACCTTCGGGCGGATGGTGCTGGACCTGGGACACACCGGGGCAACGCGCAATCCCTCCATCATCATGCACACCAACGGCAACTACTGGGTGCTGACCGGCGACAGCGCCATCGACACGGGGGTGCCCATCGGAGAAGACGGTTGGGAAACCATCGAAATGGTGCTGACTTGGGGCGTTGCCGACGGCGACGCGGTGGAGGGCACTTACGATGTCTATCTGTCGCGTGATGCGGGCAACTCGCTCGGTGCTTTGGCTCGCCAATTGATTGCCGACGATATTGCCGTGGCCACCACCAATGTAACCACTCTTCAACAACTCGACCTGCTCAACGATGCGAAACTCACGGGTGACACCGTGACCTTCTGGGACAATATACTCGTCAAGATCGCCTCCGCCTTCTTCCCCGGTGACGCCAACAGTGACGGTATGGTCAATCTGAGTGACTTGCAGATTCTAGGGGACAATTGGCAGTCAACCACTGCGACCTGGGCCGAAGCCGATTTCACTGGTGACGGTATGGTGGACCTGAGTGATCTGCAGATTCTCGGTGATAACTGGGGCTACGACGGCGCCTCCGACATTGCGTTTGCTTATGCACTGGCGGCATTGGGTGACAACGTCCCCGAACCAGCCGTCACGACGGTCATTCTCATGATGCTCACTCTTCAAATGCTCCGGCAGCGACGGCCGCGAGCCAATTCCTAAAGGCTAATTCCATGCGGCAAATGGCAATGTCGAAGGTGATGGTGTTTTTATTCACAGCGATGATCGTGTCGGAGATTGGCCAGACGCCGGCCGCCCAGGGCCGATCACTGATCCCCGAGTGGAAGCGTACCATCCCCGCCGCCGCCGACAGGGAGAACGTCGCTGTCTATTTCAGCAACGGCGATAACGAAATCTTCTTCAATGTCCCGCCGATCGATTCGCCTGAGTCCATCGACGAGGTGCTTGATGTGCTCAAGCAGGCTTACGGCGTGAAACGCATCTACTGGCGCGCTGCGCAAATCGAGCAGATTATCTACAAGGGTGTGAACCGGGAGGAATCAGCACATCACGGACCATGGTCGAAGTGGATGGATCATCTGTTCTCCGAACTGGGGACAGGCGACCACATGATCCGGGCGGCCAAGGCCCGCGGCATGGAAGTGTGGGGCGTGGCGGCGTTATTTGATCACGGGGCGCAGGCCTATATCGAATACCCCACCAAGGGGCAAGGGCCGTTTTTCTTTGAAAGCAAAATCCGAGTTGAACACCCGGAGTGGATCCCGGTCGATCGGGCAGGCATCCGCCGAATGTCCGGCCCCATCTGCTTTGCCTATCCTGAAGCCAGACAGGCCATGGTGGCCATGTACGCCGATCTGGTGCGTGATAAAGGATACGACGGGCTGAGTTTCCACCTCTACGTGGAAAACCAGGGCACACGTTTTGACGACGAGTTCGGATTCAATGAACCGATTGTCGAGGCCTATCAGGATTCTTACGGCGTCAACATCCGCACGGAGCCGTATGACAAGCAGAAGCTGGCGGACCTGCGAGGTGAATACCTGACGCAATTCTTCCGTGAGCTGCGAGAGGCTTTGCGGCCGTTGGGCGTGAAAATCAGCGTAATGCTCAGCGCCAAGCATCCGGACCTGCCGCAGAGTTGGCTGGCGTTCAAAGATGTATTACTCAGTGGGCGCATCCGCGTGGATTGGCGGACGTATGCGCGGGAGGGGTTGGTCGATGAGCTATTCGTGTATTTCCACGGCGATCCGATACCAACCCTGCGCCTGGTCAAAGAAGAAGTCGGTGAGACGGACATCCAACTGGCCACCATCGCCAGCGCAGGATTCTCGGAGTCGGCTCATGACCTGCGCGACGCAGGTGTCTGGCGCACGATCTCCGGGCAGAGTGAAGAACTGGAATACGGGTACCATTCGGCTCAACCTGTTGAAGCGCTCGATGGCGACGACTTTGTGGCCAAGCTGAGCGTGCTGTCTCAGATGGGAGCCGGCTCGACACCACTTGATCTGAACCGGGTGGTCCATGCTACTCACGATTCCAGCATCCTTGTGCGCCGACAGGCATTGCGCCTGCTGGTGACCGCGGGCCTACAGTCGCCGGACACTATCGACCAAAAGGTCATTGATGCCATCAAGGATCGTTTGGACGATGCTCAGAACATCGTCCGCTGCACGGCAGTCAACACGCTGGCTCAGCTCGGGGACTCATCCACGATACCCGTGCTTTACGATGCGATTGCCAGGCACGCGAATCCGATGATGCACCTGATGAGTGCAGCGCCGCTCGGATCGCTGCCTCCCGAGCGCACCAGCGATTTGATTCTAGGCTTGAACCACCCTTCGGCGGATGCGCGGATCGTCGCCATCCGTCTGGTTGGGGGAGGCAAAGCCCGGCCGGACGCCTGGCCAGCACTGATCGCCAACGCCGATCACGAAAATTGGCTGGTGAGGTGGAACGTCGCCCGCGCTCTGGAGCACATCGCCACACCCGAGTCCACCGACTGCCTGGCGCGTCTGCTGGATGATCCGCATCCCACTGTGCGTTCGATGGCCACGCGCAACCTTTCGCTGCGCCTGCACAGTGACACGCGCTGGGTGGGCGGAATGGGTTACGAGGTGATCGACAAGCTGGCGGCCCGATTTGGTGAATATGGCCAATCAAGCACACGCGATGACGCCGACTGGGGCTGGCGGACGATCGGCGAGGCGTTGGATCGCCTGGGGCCCCGCGGACACGAGGCGCTGGAGCACTACCTGAACCAGAATGAAGATGCGGTCCTCGCCGACCGGGCTTGGCGGGTGTTGTACGTCAAACAGGAGGCTCACCAGCCCGTGACGATCACCGAAGAGGAAGCGGAGGCTGGTTACCGCGAATACCCCTTGCATCGCTCGGCTTCAACATTGTCACCGGTCATGCCAGTTGCCGAATCGGAGCCGGCGTTGATGCCCTACATGGTCCAGGATTTCAACAGCGAGACAGCATCCGAGAATTCGGTCACGGCGGGCAATCCCATTTCGGATGAAGGCGGTTGGCGTGATGTCATTCTGGTGGATGACCCGCGCACGACATCCGGCAAGTGTGTGAGGATCATGCGAGATCAGGAGAAGGGCGTGGGATTTGGTTTTCGTCGGGACTATCGATTGTGTGGCGGTCAGTTAAAAATCAGTTTTTCTGTGCTGCTCGAACAGCCTCAATCAGGCCTGACCGTCTGGCTCACCGATTCGGGTAAGTGGCAAGGCAACCTGCGACTGCAGCTCGGACCAGCAGGGCAGATGTTGCTGTTCAATGGTGAAGGTCGAAGCATACCAGTCGGCGCAGGTTTTGCGCCGGGTGTATGGCACCGCTTTGAATTGAATGCGGATCTCGATAGGCGCAGATTCACACTTTATGCCATCACGCCTGCAGGCAAGCAGACTTTGGCCGGCAATGCCGCACTGGCCCAGGTGGAGCAGATTAATGCGTTCGTCCTACTGCCTGCCGGCGAAAGCGGCTGTGCTGGACTGATCGATGACATAGACTGGCAAGTCACGAATCCTGCTGCCAAAGGTGATCGTTCGTCCTGACCGACCTGCGAGAAGCTGGCACGCGAGTATTCACTTTTACCTGCCACCCCAGATAGTCCATGATTGCCCCACTCATCGCATTTGCCAGTCTTGATTACACGGTGATGGCAGCCTACCTGCTGATCGTGGTCGCGATCGGCTATTGGTTTTCACGCTCCAAGGATCAGGGCACGGAAAATTACCTTCTCGGCGGCCGGCGCATGGCGTGGTGGCTGGTCGGCATCTCCTACTACATCTCACTGCTCAGCGCTCTGTCGCTGGTCGCTGTCCCTGGAGAAGCATACAACCACGGCGTGAGCATGCTGGTTCAGAACGCGATTGCCCCATTTGCATCGCTCCTCGCCTTCTTCCTGTTCGTGCGTTTCTATTTCCGTTCACGGGTGTTTACGCCCTATCAGTACCTCGAAGAGCGGTTTGACGTGCGCATACGTCTGCTCGCCGCAGGCTTGTTCATGATGATGCGCACCCTCTATCTGGCGGTGGTGCTGTATGCCTCAGCCAAGATTTTTGAAGGTGCGGCCGACTGGCCCGCCTGGTTCAGCATCAGCCTAGTCGGCTTCATCGGCATCCTCTACACAACCATGGGTGGCATCCGCGCGGTCATCTGGACCGATCTGGTCCAGTTCATCATCGTCGTCGGCGGCCTGGTGCTGATCCTTTGGGTCAGCATTGCCAGATTGCCCATGGATATGTGGGGCATGGTCGCATACAGCTTCAAACACGGCCGAGGCTTTGAGTACTTTAAAAATCCCGAATTCTTCGCGCTTGATCCCTACCTGAGACTTAGCTTCTGGGTCATGGTCTATTCGGCGATCAGCTCCGAAATGTTTAACAACAGCAGTGACCAGATCTCGATCCAGCGCTTGCTGACCACCTCCTCCTATCAGAAGGCCAAACGATCGCTTTTCACCTATATCGCGATCGTGCTGCCCCTGGGGCCGGTGATGTATTTGACCGGCCTGGCGATGTTCACCTACTACGAACATCACCCACTGCCAGAGGGCATCACCGGCGACACGGTGCTGTTCCACTTTGTGGCCACACAGTTGCCAGCCCCGGTGCCGGGACTGATTGTGGCTGCCATGCTCGCTGCGGTGATGAGCACCCTCGATTCAGGCATCAACAGTCTCGCCACCGTGGCCACCAAGGACTTTTACCTGCGCATCTTTCGCAAAACTTCGACTGAAGCCCAGCAGGTTCGTTTCTCCCGTATCATGACCATCGGTGTCGGTGTATTGGCGGTGGGGGCCGGAATCTTGATCGCCACAGCTAATCAACGCATCGGACAGACCATGGTCGAGGTCACCTCCCTGTGGTTTGCATTCTTCAATGTGCTTTGGCCCATCTTCCTGCTTGGGGTGATCAGCCGACGGGTCAACGCCAGAAATATCCTCATCCTGGTCATCGGTTCCTGGTTGGTCACCTCCGCCATGGTGGTGTGGTTTCTGCTGTCGCGGGGAACAGAAAAACCCTTGAGCTTCATGCTGATCTCAGTGCCCGGCGTGGCGTTCATGCTCGTTGGCGGGTTGATCCTTTCCCGCTTCTCGCCGCGATTGCCTCGTGACAAAGTGGCCGGCCTCACTTTGTGGACACTGAACCATAAGAATTCCCAGGTGGCGGAGAATGCCCCTGTTACTGATCGCAAGTTGCCCGAATACACAACAACCGAGGATGCACCATGAAACGTGTGAATATCGGATTGATCGGATGCGGCCGATTGGGCCGAACCCATGCCGCCTGTCTGGCGAAGATTCCCGAGGCAGTCTTGAACGCCTATGCCGACGTCGATGAAAAAGCGGCTCAGGCCATGCTCCAGGAGTTTGGTGGAAGCTATGCCACCACGCAAGTGCAGCGTATTTTTGACGATGATGCGATCGACGCCATCTATATCTGTACCCGTCACGATTCACACGCGCCCCTGGCCATTGCTGCGGCCCTGGCCGGTAAGCACATTCTGATCGAGAAGCCACTGGCGCTGTCCATCCAGGACTGCCAGGCGGTGGCCGATGCGGTGGCCAAGGCTGGCGTGTATCTCATGCCCGCGTTCAAAATGCGGTTCTATCCCTTGATCCAGGAGGCACGGGCGTTCCTGCCCCGGCCCCAGATCCTGGTGGGGCAGATGATGGACAGCCGCTGGGGTGATCATCTGTGGGTTCAGGACCCGGTTGCCGGGGGAGCCAATGTGCACAGCCAGGGTTGTCACACCACGGACATCCTGCGTTACCTGGCGGGCAGTGAGCCCGTGGCAGTCTGGGCGGCGGGCGGCGCTATGTCGCATCCCGGTCACCCCTGTATTGACCAGTGTGTGGCGACGATCCGATTCGCCAACGGCCATGTCGCCAGTTGGATTCAGGGGGACGCTGCTCCCGGACCGTTTACCAGCAAGTTCTTCTTTCAACTGTTTGGAGCGGGCAAGAGCGTACAGCTTTATGATCGGCTCAAGAAGGGCACCTTCTTCGATGGCAAAGCGACACGCGAGGAAACCCGACCCGAAGAGGAAGGCTTCCAGCTTGAAAACCATGAGTTTATCCATGCGTTGCTTGAGAACCGAACCCCAGTGATAACAGCACAGGATGGCATCCAGGCGACGCGGATGGTGCTCGCTGCGGATGCTGCCATACGTACCGGTCAGGTTCAGCAACTGTAAAATGTTTCACAGAACTGTTACGGCATGGACCTTTGCCATGCCTGCCTCGCATGACCCTGCCTGGGATACAGGAGCAGCCCATGCCCGCTGGATCATCATCTTCATCAGACAGCCTACGCCAGTCAGAATCAAACGGAGCCACACAGCCCCTGCGCATCATGTCCGTCGGAGCGCACCCGGCTGACATTTTTGACCAGTCGGGCGGCACCATGGCACATCACATCGAGCGGGGTGACCAGGTGGCGTGTGTGGTGCTCACACATGGCGCCCGAGTGCATGATGAGGTTCTATGCACGGAAATGTTTCATTCGCAGCACATTCCCGATGCCCGGACTCTTTCGAACCTCATGACGGAACGCAGCGACATCAAGGCGGATGAGGTACGACAAGCCTGTGCTATTCTGGGCATTGAAGAGGTGTTCTTTTTCGGCGCTGAAGACGGCGTGATCATGCCGGAGCGGGCGACGGCGTTGCGTGTGGCGTCGCTGATTCGCTCCTGGAAACCTGATGTGCTGTTGACGCATTTCCCCTATGAGAATGGCGGATTCTGGAACTCACATGCCTCCGCCGGCCATATCGCACTCATGGCCCGGGAAGCAGCGTCGTCCGTGGAGCCCGGGGACGACCATCCGCCGCACCATGTTGCGTGTACGTTCTTCTGGGGTGCTGGCGCCGGGCAATCGCCCCATTCGATCTGGGAGGTCCGTCGCGGCATCTATAACAATGTGATCATCGACATCACCGACGTGGTGGAAAAGAAGCTGGCTGCTCAGGAGTGTCTGCAAAGCCAGGGATACCACCTGGGTTTTGCCCGTAAAGCGATCGAGACGACGGACGGCCATGTCGGCAGATTGGGTGGGGTGGCCTATGGCGAGGCGTTCATCAGCGAGCGATCCCAAACCTATCGCTATCTGCCGGTTTCCGACTACGCCCTGACCCGAGCGCGGCAGTCGGACCGTGAACAACTTGCCGTAATCAGCTACAAACTCGACACGTTCAATGGAGCACGCAGTCATACCGTGTGACCGACTGTTCTTGCATAATCTTCCACATAGATAGAGACCGTAATGATGCCATCAACCTCAACAGGCAAATCCGTCGGGCCAACAGCCGGCGGCGCGGCCGACGGTCGGATTTGGGCGGGTGCCGCCAAAGTTGACATCACGAACACCGAGGCTGGCCCGGTCAATGATCCCTTGTATGTCAAGGCCCTGGCTCTTCGAAAGGCATATACGATCGTACTGGTCATCACCGTTGATGCCGTCGCCATCGGCGAGATCGGGCACATCGGCAATGACTATCTGCCCCTTGTGAGCGCACAGATCAAACAGGAACTCGGCGTCGATCCCGCCAATATTCTGATCAATGCCAGCCACTGTCATGGCGTGGTGTGTTCAGATGTGGCTCAGCGCACGATCCGAGCGGTGGGTGAGGCTTGGCGGAAAATGGAACCGGTCCGGGTCGGTGTCGGTGTCGGCTACGAAGACCGGATCACGGAGAACCGTCGACTCAAGATGCGGGACGGCAAGGAAGCCGATGTGCGCCAGGCCTATGCGCTGCCACCTGACGACCAGATCGTGGGTGTCGGACCGGTCGATCCCCAGATCGGCATTCTGCGCCTGGATCGTGAAGACGGCCAAACCCTTGCCGTGGTGCACCACTTTGCCTGCCATCCGATCATGGGGGTGCCCAACAAGGGTAATACGGCAGACATCAGCGGATTCGCCTGTAAAACTATCGAAGAGAACCTGAACGCGGGCGCAATGGCATTTTTTTTACAAGGCTGCTGCGGAGACATCAACCCGGCTTTGTATAAGGATGTTGATCATCCGCGTGATGCGGAGCCCCTGGGCCATCTGCTGGGCCTCAGCACACTGCGCGCCCTGAAGCATATCCAGGGCGGTGAAAACAATGACCTGAGAGTGATCCGCGACCAAATTGAGCTGCCACGAGCCGACCATGCACCACGCATCGCAGCGATGGAAGCCGAACAGAAACGTCTGCTGGGATCGCTGAAGGGGACCAGTCTCAACTTAAAGACATTCTTCCAGCTATATCTTAAGTACAACATATTTGACGACTATCCGTCGTACTATTCGTATCGGTACTTGCATGATCGAGCGTCGGGGCGCGAAGGCTGGGATAAGCTGGATGCGGACAATCGCAAAATCCTCGACCACTACCTGCACAACATCCACGTCATGGAGGAACTGACGAGAATTCAATTAAACCTGGACCTGCTGCGCAAGCACCACGCACGCAATATCGCATCGACCGAGAAAACCATTACCGTGGACGTGCAGGGCCTGAGGATTGGGGAATTCGTACTGATCGCTTTCCCGGGAGAATTGAGCGCTCAGTGCGGGCTCGACATCAAGAAACAATCTCCTCATCAGTACACCTTCGTGTCGGGCGTATCCAACGGCTATCTTTACTATACGCCTACAGCGGAGCAGATGAGCAATGCCCGTGCGGCCGGCGCCCAGGAAGACTGCGAGTGTCTCGTGGCGCCGCAGTGGGAATCGCTGTTTAAGCAGAAGGTGGCGGCCATACTGCGAAAATTGTAATCCTTTATGAGCCGCGCACGTGAGGAAGCGGTTTCCCGCTCACACTCGCGGTTCGTGAAACTGATCGTTCAATCGTCAAGAACGCAACATTGTCGGAGATCACGATATGAAGATCGGACTGGTTGACTTGGACACCTCGCACCCACAAAGCTGGGTGCCCGTGATTCGTGAGCTGGGCCATGAAGTTGTCGGCGTCCTGGACCATGGCGACGTGCATCCGGCTGGCTATGCGGAGACGTTCGCCCACGAGCACAAGATCGCAACTGTATTCACCTCCTTACCGCAGATGGCGGAGCAGATTGACTGCGCCATTTTGCACGGCTGCAACTGGGACCGGCACGTGGAACGGGCCCGTCCTTTTGTCGAAGCGGGCTGCGCTCTGCTGATCGATAAGCCGGTTGCAGGATGCTTAACGGACCTGGCGCAGTTCGAAGACTGGGCGGCCAGCGGCGTGCGGATCTGCGGCGGTTCGGCGTTGCGCTATTGCTCTGAAGTGCGGGAATATCTGGACCGTCCTCTGGATGAACGGGGGACACCTCACACCATTCTCTGCGGCTGTGCCGTGGACGAGTTCAATTACGGGATTCACGCCTATTCACTGCTGGCAGCGCTCATGGGGCCCGACGCCGCTTCGGTGCGCCATGTCTCTGAACACGGTCAGCGGCGGATCGAGCTAAAGTGGGCTGATGGCCGGCTCGGCTGGCTGATCGTGGGCTCCGCCGCCGGCTGGCACCCGTTCTACAGCACGATCATCACCGAGCGGGGCTGCACCCACCTGCAGCCCGTACCGGGCAAACTGTATCGCGCCATCCTTGAGGCCACTTTGCCCTACTTAAGCTGTCAGGTGGATACGCCCCCTGTGCCACACGCAGTCTGGACAGCCCCCGAACGTTGGGCCCTGGCTGCTCGTCAGTCATGGACCTGCGGTGATCAGATCGTGCGTCTTGATGCGATAAGTCATGATATTCATTACGACGGCGATGCGTTCGGCATCAGCTATCGCAAGCTCAAGTATCCAGCAACGGCTCAGGCCGCCCGTGTCTGAATCATTCCTGATCGGCCCGTTGCAAGTACGGCCAACTCATGAACACCGACACCCGACTGAGCCTCGCTGCATCCAGCACTCGTGTGATCAGTGCTGAAGTTGTCTTCACCCGTCAGGCTTTCGTGCAACCGCTGATCCTCAGCTCGGGCAAGATCACCAATATCACGCAAGCCGTCGCCCTGGTGCGCGTGGAAGTGGGAGGCGCGCCGGCCGAGGGCCGCGGCTGTATCTACCTCAGCG
>JADLFV010000066.1 GCA_020849625.1 Phycisphaeraceae bacterium | reverse complement strand
CGTGCCCGGATTCCAAGCGTTCAGAAAGCCCCCCGGAAGTGTAAAACACGATGGGGTGGCCTGACAGGCGCGTCGCCTACCGGCTCTATGGGGCCTCGGCGAAACTGGCCTTCCCCCCGGAAGTGATTCACTGCGCCAGCGGTGCGTCACGAAGTGGTGTCGCCTTGCTGCGCGCGTGGCGGATCTGGGCCGATCGGATCCGTCATGCGCCAGCGGGGTGATTTTTGATTGAGGATTGAGGAGTTAGCGGCTTTGGCCGCTGTTGAGGCCGTTTGATTGAAAGAATTGAAGGATGCTTCAACAATTAAAAATCCTCAATCAAAAATCAAAAATACCCACCTGCCCGCGGCCAGGGCGCGGGTATAATTGTTCAGGTAACAGGTAAGAAAGGGGGAACACATGTCCGGCCTGATTCATGCCTCCATCGGTCTGATCCAAGCTGAAGCCCGCCGGGGCGATGCGCCCTGGAAACGCACAGCCGGCGTCAGCGCCTTACCTTTCGTCACCATCGCCCGCCAGGTCGGCGCCGAGGAACAGGGCCTGGCCACGCGGCTGGCGGAATACCTGACCGATCGCGATGCCAAGCCTGCCTGGCGCGCTTACGATCGCGAGCTGGTCGAGCAGATCGCCCGCGATCACAACATGTCGCAGAGCCTGATCGATTGCCTGGAAGACTCGAGCTACACCTGGCTGCAGGAGATCTTCCAGAGCCTGGACTTCACCCGTCCCAGCGATCTGGCCCTGACTCGGCGGGTCATGCAGACCATTCGCGGCCTGGCGCAAGCGGGTCATGCGGTGATCGTGGGGCGCGGCGGCGTGTTCATCACGCACCTGATGCCGCAGGCGGTCAACGTGTACCTGGTCGCCCCGTTGAACTATCGCATCGCGGAATACGCCCGGCTGAAAAATGTTTCACACGACGAAGCCTCTCGCCGCGTGCGCGACATCGACGACAACCGCGCTGCGTTCTATGCCCGTCACTTCCCGCGCCAGCAGTTCGAGCCGGCCGCGTTCCACCTGACAATCAACACCGCCCGCGTGAACATCGAGCAAGCGGTGCGTCTGATCGCGGAGTTGGTTCCAACTGCGAAATAACATTTGCCAGAATCCCACGGCGCATCGCCGTGGGATTCAGGGGACGTATGCCAGGGAAAGCATGGACGTTGGTGCGCTCAGTCGAACTTCCACCCGTTGAGCGTCTCGATCACGATGTCGAGCATCTTGTGTAACACTTCCGGGGGCATGGCAGGGGCGGGCATCAGGACGATCACGTCGCCCAGAGGACGGATGATTAATCCTTTGGCTCGCATGGCAGCACAGATCGCGTGTCCCGTGCGGGCGGTGAAGTCGAAGGGCTGCGCTTGGTCCCGATCGCGGGTCAGTTCGATGCCGACCATGATGCCGCGTTGGCGGATGTCCAGCACGTGCGGGTGCTCGCGCAGAGTTTCCAAGCGTTCACGAATGATCTTCGCGTTGGCGCGGACGTTGGCCAGGACTTTGTTCTGCTCGAACAGGTCGAGGGAAGCGAGGGCGGCGGCGCAGCCGAGGGCGTTGCCGGTGTAGGTGTGGCCGTGGTAGAAGGCGCGAAGGGACCGAGGCACCGAGGCACCCAGGCACCGAGGGTCTGAAGACGGACCGGATTGCACATCACTTGGTGCCTGGGTGCCTTGGTCCCTTGGTGCCGCCGGATCACAGAAGGCTTCGTAGATCGCATCGGTGGCCAGCGTTGCCGCCACGGGCAGGTAGCCGCCGGTGAGGCCTTTGCCCAGGCAGAGCAGGTCGGGCGTGACGTCATCGTGCTGGCAGGCGAACATGGCGCCGGTGCGGCCGAAGCCGGTGGCGACCTCGTCGGCGATCAGCAGCACGTCGAACTGGTGGGCCATCTCGGCGACGCGGCGAACGAACCCGGGCGGCTGGCAGATCATCCCCGCTGCACCCTGCATCACCGGCTCGATCACGATCGCGGCTGTCTGCTCGGCGTAGGTTTCCAACAGGTTGGCCAACTGGGCCAGGGCATAGGAACCCAGGAAGCTGGTGAAGGTGTCGCACTCGCTGGGCCAGACGCCGAAGTGGCAGAAGTCGCGGCCCTGGCACTCGGCACAACGCTCGAAACCCATGCCGATGGCGAACTGTGAAAAATCTTCCGGGGGACGGCAGGCATCGGGCGAAGGGAAAGTGAGCACCTCGAAGCAAAGCTCATGGAAAGGCGCGTGAAACAGATCGCTGAAGCCGACGCTCATGGCCCCGGCCGTGTCGCCGTGGTAAGCGCCGCCCATGGCGATGAACTTGCACTTGGCCGGCTGACCGCGGTGATGCCAGTAGCCGACCGCCATCTTGCAGGCGGCTTCGACGGCGGCGGCGCCGCAGTCGGAGAAGAAAACCTTGTTGAGGCGGTTGGGGGCGCTGCGATCCGGGGCTTCGCTGCGCTCAGCCCTCGGCTTTTTTGCAAGATTGACCAGGCGGGCGGCCAGCTTGATGGCCGGTGGACTGGACAGGCCCAGCAGTGTGCTGTGGGCGATTTTGTCCAATTGCGCCCGTATTGCCTGGTCAATTCCGGGGGCGCGGTGGCCGTGGACGTTGCACCAGAGGCTGGAGACGCCGTCGATGTAGCGATTGCCTTCGGTGTCGATCAGCTCGAAGCCTTCACCCGCTTCGATGATCAGCGGGTCGCCACTTCCGGGGGCGCGCCACTGCCGCATGGGGGTGAACGGGTGCCAGAGGTGTTCGTGATCGAGGCCGGCGAGATGGCTGGTGGTGGTTGCGTGGCTCACTTGATTCACCTGTCATGGACGTTCGGGCGCTGGACGCGCACGTGGATGTTCAGGAAGCACTCGAAGAATCCCAGTTGCGTAGGCCAATGCGACATGCGGCTGCGCGCAAGCACCTGTCGGATGGCGGCCGGGGTGTATTCGCGCACGTGCTCATCGATCTCCTGCCTGCTGACCAGGCCGGTGATCTTCATCACCCGCAGCACCGGGCCTGCCCAGCGGGCGGGGGTGGTCATCACGAACAGACCGCCCGGCCGCAGCACGCGGGCCACCTCATCGAGCAGCGGCGCCAGTCGATCTTCGCGGATGTGCTCGAACACCGCCAGCAGGGTCACGACATGAAAGCGCTGATCCTCGAAGGGCAGCGGCTCGTCACTGTGGATGTCGTAGTAGCGCAGGCTGATGCCGTCACGGGTGACCAGTTCCGGGGGCGGATCGGTTGCCAGTTGATCGAGGCCGAACTTCTCGGCGAAGTGGCTGTGGGCCAGGAACCAGGGCTGGCTGCCGCAACCGATGTCGAGCACGGCCGCGTCGTGCGGGTAATCACCAATCAGTCGCATGGCGGCAGCAGCCCGTTTGCGCGCCAGAAAACCTTCCAGCAGGCCGCGGCCGCGGGTGGGGCTTCCGGGAGCGGAGCCGCTTCCGGGGGCGGCGGCGTGGGTTGATGTGGTTGGCGTCTGAACTTTCAAGGCTTTAACCCGCATCAAGCGGCAAGGGTCGGCAGGCGGTTTGGCGAATATAAAGCAAAGCCCTGATTGGAGCGAGTCGAAGGTAGCGAACACGGTTTTGCATCCGCCCCGCAGGCCCCTTTATACTCAGGTGTTCCACCCCCCACTCTGTCTAGGAGATGCCCTTTCCCATGCCTGCCTACACGACCGCCGACATCCGTAACATCCTCCTGGCCGGTCATGCCGGCTGCGGTAAAACCACGCTCACCGAGACCCTGCTGCACATTGCCGGCGTCATCGGCAAGACCGGCTCGATCGAGAGCGGCGACACCGTCTGCGACTTCACCGACGAGGAAAAGCATCACCGACACAGCCTCTTCAATGCCGTGGTCAGCGCCGACCACCAGGGCAAGCACCTCAACCTCATCGACAGCCCCGGTTCGCCCGACTTCCTCGGTCAGGCCATCACCAGCTTCCCCGCGGTGGAGACCGTGGCCGTGGTGGTCAGCGCTTCGGCCGGCATCGAGTCAGCCACCCGCCGCCTGTTCAACCTGGCCGGCGAGCGCAACCTGGCCCGCTGGATCATCATCAACAAGATCGATGCTGAGAACATCAACCTGCCCGAGCTGGTCGAACAGATCCGCGAGACCTTCGGCGCCCAATGTCTGCCCATCAACCTGCCGACCGACGGCGGCAAGGCGGTGGTCAATGTGTTCGCCAACACCGAAGGCGGAGCGGACTTCTCCGACGTCGCCAGCGCCCACACCGCTTTGATCGAGCAATGCGTGGAAGTCGATGAGGAGATCGCCCTGGCTTACCTCGACGGCCAGGAAATCGAGCAGCAGCAGTTGCACGCGGTGTTCGAAAAGGCCCTGCGTGAAGGGCACCTGGTGCCGATCTGCTTCGTGGCGGCCCGCCCGCACCTGGCCCACGATCAACCGGTGGGCACCAGCGAACTGCTGGACCTGCTGGCCTCCCTGGCGCCCAGCCCGCTGGAGGGCAATCCCCGCCCATTCATCAAGGCCGGCGACAACGAGCATGAAATCCACGCCAGCGCCAAGGCGGAAGACCCCATCCTCGCGCACGTGTTCAACGTCCGCGTCGACCCGTTCGTGGGCAAGCTTTCGGTCTTCCGCGTCCATCAGGGCACGGTGAGCAAGGACTCGCAACTGTTCATCGGCGACCCGACGCGGGGTGAAAGCCGAAAGCCTTTCAAGGTCGGCCACCTGTTCAAACTGCGCGGCAAGGAGCACGTGGAGATCGACGCCGCCATCGCCGGCGACATCGCGGCCGTGGCCAAGGTCGATGAGATCCACCAGGACGCGGTGCTGCACGACTCGCACGATCAGGACGAGCTGCGCCTGCGCCCGCTGGGCCTGCCCGTGCCCATGCAGGGTCTGGCCATCAGTCCCCGCAAGCGCGGTGACGAGCAGAAGATCGCCGACGCCCTGACCAAGCTGGCGGAGGAAGACCCCTCCTTCAAGATCACACGTGACAGCGTGACCAAGGAAACCGTCATCCGCGGCATGGGCGAACTGCACCTGCGCGTGGTGCTGGAGCGGCTGAAAAATCTCTATCACGTGGAAGTGGACACCAAGCTGCCCAAGATCGCCTACCGCGAAACCATCACCACCAAGGCCGAAGGACATCACCGCCACAAGAAGCAGACAGGCGGAGCCGGGCAGTTCGGCGAGGTTTATCTGCGGGTCGAACCAATGGAGCGCGGGTCTGGTTTCGAGTTCGCCGACGACACCTTCGGCGGCTCGGTGCCCCAGCAGTTCATTCCCGCCATCGAAAAGGGCGTTCGCCAGGTGCTGGAAGAAGGCGCCATTGCCGGCTATCCCATTCACGACGTCAAAGTCAGCGTCTATGACGGCAAACATCACCCGGTGGATTCCAAGGAAGTGGCCTTCGTCACGGCCGGCAAACGGGCCTTCATCGATGCGGTCAGCAAGGCCAAGCCCGCCCTGCTGGAACCGATCGTCACCATCGAGGTGACCGTGCCCAATCAGCACATGGGTGACATCACCGGCGACCTGTCCGGCAAGCGCGGCCGCATCCAGGGCACCGACATGCTGGCCGGCGATATGGCGGTCATCAAGGCCCTGGTGCCGCTTTCCGAGGTCGTCAACTACCAGTCGCAGCTCAAATCCGTCACCGGCGGGCAAGGCAGCTTCACCATGGAACTGTCGCATTACGATCCCATGCCCAGTCACGTGCAGCAGCAGATCGTGGCCGAATACAAACCGCGCAGCAGCGATGATTGATCGTGTCGATCGCGTGATTCACTCTGTCGGCACGGCGTGTCATGGCGTAAAACTTTTGAACTTGGCTCAAGCTCGTGGCTGCATTGCGCCGATAATTTTTCCAGATTATGGAAAAACCGGTTGACCTGCATCACGATCGGTGGTTAAAGTGTTCCTGATTTGCCAACTCGCTCCGAGGGCGAATTGAAAGGAAAAGCCCATGGCAAAGAAGCGTGCGAAGAAGAAGGCTGCGAAGAAGGCTACCAAGAAGCGTCGCGCCACCAAGAAGAAGAAGTAAGAACCCTCAACCCCGTTCCCAGCCGCGGCATGTGACCGCGGCACTTCCTTAGCTAGCGGTCACCGCTCCGATCAGTTTTTGGTGATCGCCAACCTCAAGAAAAGCCTCGGAGCTGAGCAATCGAAAGAAGGCGGCCCAAACGGGTCGCCTTCTTTTTATCTCTGATGTCTGATCGCTGATTGCTGATGTCAGAAATGACTGCCGTGCCGATTCCTACATCAGCAATCAGTAGTCAGACATCAGCAATGCCTTCGCCCGCCCTGCCGGAACCGCCTCAAAACCCCGCAAACGCCCGGATTCCAGGGCCATCTTGCACTCTCCCCCCACCACCACCGCCGTCGCCCGGCCCTTGACCGGCCAGCCGTCAAACGGGCAGTTTCGGCTCTTGCCCGCGAACTGATCGATATCGATCGTCCAGGACAGGTTCGGGTCGATGATCGTCACGTCCGCGTCATTGCCACTTCCGGGGGCGACCGCCAGGGAGCCTTTGCCCGTCAAGCCGCACAGGGCTGCCCCGTTGCAACTGGTCAGCGTGATCAATCGCGGCCAGTCGATCACGCCCGGTTCGATCAACGCCTTGATGTACAACGCCAACGCGCACTCAAGCCCGATTACCCCATACGGCGCGGAGGCGAACTCCAGGTCCTTTTCCTCCCGCGTGTGCGGGGCATGATCGGTGGCCAGCAACGTAATGACGCCCTCGGCCACCGCAGCGCACAGCGCTTTGACGTCCGCGGCCGAGCGCAGCGGAGGGTTCATTTTGAAATGCGTGTCGTAGCTGGCGCAGCTTTCTTCGGTCAGCAGCAGATGGTGCGGGGAAGCCTCGGCGGTGATGTTGGGTGTGTGCCGGCGTGCTTCGCGCACCAGTTCGACACTCCCGGCCGAAGAAAGATGCTGCACGTGGTAGCGCGGGGCGTAATTCTGATGCCGGCAGAGCAGGATGTCGCGCTGAATGATCACTTCCTCCGCCACCCGCGGCCAGCCGGACAGGCCCAGCTTGGTCGCCAGCGCCCCGGCATTCATCGCCCCGCCGCCCAGTGACGGGTCTTCGCAGTGCTGCATGACCACTTTGCCGGTCATGGCGATGTAACGCAGGGCTTTTTCCATCATCCCGGCATCAGCGACCGCGCAGCCGTCATCGCTGAAGCCCACCGCGCCGCGCCGGCTCATCAGCCCGATCTCCGCCAACTCCTTGCCGGCTCTGGCTTTGGTGATGGCGCCGATGGGATAGACGTTGGCCAGGTTGGCTCGCTGGCTCTGGCGGTAGATGAAGCGCACCCGGCCGTCGTCGTCGAGGGCGGGATTGGTGTTGGGCATGCAGCAGACGCTGGTGAATCCCCCCGCCACCGCGGCCGCGGCCCCGCTTTTGACCGTCTCTTTTTCCTCGTGGCCCGGCTCACGGAAATGCACGTGCACGTCGATCAGGCCCGGGCAGACAATGCACCCGGCCGCATCGATGGTGGGCCCGACAGGCTTACTGACCCGGCCGATGCGGGCCACTTTGCCGTTTTCCAGCAGCAGATCGGTCTGCTGGTCGAGGTTCTGGGATGGGTCGATCACCCGGCCGCCGGTGATGGTGAGCGTGGCCATGAAGTCAGAGCATACCGGCCGCCCCGTCGGTATCGCAACCCGCGGGGCGTTGCTTCAGAACCTCTCCCCCTGGGAGAGGGCAGGGTGAGGGCGGAATATCAGTGACGTGTATTGGTTGAAGGCGAAAGGAAACGTTCGGCCCTCACCCTAACCCTCTCCCAAGGGGAGAGGGAGTAAGACAACATGTCCTACGCCGCCCGGCGCATCGGCATCGGTTCGGGTTCAGGCTCGATTTCATCCTCCACGATCACGTCACTTTCCTGCTGCTGGGCCTCGGCTTCGGCGCGGCGCATGGCGGCCAATTGACGCTCGAACTCCAGCCGCCGCCGCTTGCTCTCGACCAGCAGGTCGTGGCGGGCCAGCGTCAGCCGCACCCGCGCTCCCAGCACGCGCAAGACCGCCAGCACCAGGGCATAAATCAGCACCGCCAGCACCAGGGCGGTCAGTTGTGCCTGCACCGAGTCCATAACGCTGCCATCGACCGCCAAGCTGACCCGGCTGCACCGGCCAGTGGCATAGTCGCGAATCGGGCGGTTATCGGGCGGCTATTTCGCCATTGCCACGTTACACTGATAGGTCATGCTCAGGCGTCTGATCCTGTTTTCGCTCCTGCTGCTGGCGGCCGCGACGCCGCTGCGCGGACAGTTGACGGATGTGAAGCTGACCGTGGAATCGCAGGACGTGGGCATCGGCGGTTACGTGCAGGACGGCCAATGGATGCCCATGCACCTGAAGCTGACCAACCAGTCCGCCCAAGTGCGCAACATCGAAGCCCGCTGGCTGGTGCGCGATGAGGATGGCGATGAAGTGATCGCCAGCCGCGCCGCCCCGCTGAACCCGGCCGTGGAGCAGCGGATGTGGCTGTACGCGCCGCTGCCGCTGGGTTTGCGCGAAGGTCAGCGCTGGATCGTGCAGGTGATCGATCCGGATGCCAACATCGAACTGGCCCGCATGAACGTCAACGCGGCGCGAACCGTTCCCATCAAGAGCAGCATGATCGGTGTGTGCGGCTCGACCGACATGGGCCTGCGCGATTTCGAGCCCGGCTACACCCAGCATGAACCGCTCGTGTTTGTGCGCGGGTTGACCCTGGCCCAACTGCCCGACCGCTGGTACGGCTTGAGCTGCCTCAACGCCCTGATCTGGACCGGCGAGGCGGCCGATCCCAACAACGATCCGCAGAACGCAGCCGTGACGCCGCAGGCCATCGAGGCCCTGCGCGGATGGATCAGGCGGGGCGGCCACCTGGTGCTGGTGCTGCCGCTGGATCAGACCTGGTCGGACTCGGCCATGGGCGATCTGATGCCGGTGGACAAAGCGCACATCACGGCGGTGGATGACTTCAATGCAATTCGCGTGGTGGTGCCGCCGACGGGTGTGTCGCTCATGATTCCCGCCCTGACTTTCGACACCAGCGCGGCCGAGAGCACGGTGGTGCTGGCCCGCGATCAGCGTGATCGGCCGTACATCGTCGCCAAGCGCTACGGCTTCGGTCGCGTGACGCTGATCGGCGTCGATCTGACCAGCCCCACCGTCCGCCGCCTGGGCACGCCGGTGGGACAGGATCGCATCTGGCACAAGGTCTTTCACTGGACCGCGCCGGTTTACACCCAGTCGGCATACGAAAGCGAAACCCGCGAAGGCCGCATGATGAGCATGATGAGCCGACAGGACAGCGGCGTCGGGCTGGATGACATCATCGGCCCGCTGATCGCCATGACCGGCACGGCAGCTCCGGCGCTGCTCTCAGCCATCCTGATTTTCATGCTCTACTGGCTGGCGGCCGGACCGCTGGCATTCTTGTATCTGCGCCGCACCGGGCGCACGCAGCACGCCTGGCTGGCGTTTCTGTTGCTGGTCGGCGTGTTCACCGCCATCACCTGGGGCGGGGCGTGGGTCATTCGCCCGTCGCACACGCGCCTCGAACACCTGACGGTGCTGGACATCGACGCCAACAACTCGATGGTGCGCACCCGCAGTTGGCTGACGCTGCTGGTGCCGCACTTCGGGCGTGCCACGGTGGCGCTCGATGCCGACGGACAATACCCGGGTGCGGTGCTGGCTTCGCCCGGGATTGATCCGCGTGCGGCCAGCATCGCGGCGGCCGGGGGCGGGGGCGGTGGGTTCCTCGATCCGCAGCGCTACCAGGTGGATACCGCCGACCCGCGCAGCGCCGAAATCCCCGTGCGTTCAACCGCCAAGCGTTTCACGCTCGACTACCTGGGCCGACTGGACAAACCGATGCCCGGCCTGGAGACCGCCTGGTCGCTGCCGCAGGGTTCGGTGCAGATGGATGCGGCCGGGGCCTGGCCCACCGGCAAGCTCGTGCATCACCTGCCGGGCAATCTGAAAAACGTGATGATCGTCTATTGCCCCGGCAACACGACCGCGGGCGAGTTGTATCCGCCGTGGGCGGGTTTGATTCGCGACTGGCCGGCCGGGCAGGAGCTGACGCTGAGCTTCTCGCCGCCCAACGCCATTCCCATGATGCGCCTGATCCAGCGGCCGTCGTACTACGGCCCCAACCGCACGTGGGACAACGAAGGGTTCCTCGGCCAGCAGATCGCGGCCCAGAAAGGCCGCCAGTTCGCCGCCGGCCAGACGCCGCTGGTGGCGGACATCGACGACAACATCTTCCGCATGTTCACCTTCCTGTGCTTCTATGACACGCTGCCCCCGCCGGACTTCCGCACCCCGGCCGGTTTCGCCACGCCCCTGACCGGCACCCACTACGAACGCACGTTGCTGCGCCACATCGACATGACCGACCTGATCGCCGGCCGGCGCCTGATCCTCATCGGCCAGCTCGAAAACAGCCCCCTGCCCGCACCCTTGACCCTCGACGGCGGTAACATCCCCTCCCAGGGCCTCACCATCGTGCGATGGGTGTATGATTTATGAGGCTTGAGCCTTGAGGCTTGAGACCTGAGTTTCGAATTTCGAATTTCGTCATTCGGATTTTTTCTCCAATGCCCATGGTTCACACCATCAACCTGACCAAGCGCTACGGCGAACTGATGGCGCTGAAGAACCTGAACCTCGAGATCGAGGCGGGCGATTGTTTCGGATTCATCGGACCCAACGGCGCGGGCAAGACCACCACCATCAAAATCCTGGCCACCCTGCTCAAACCCACCTGGGGCGAGGCCCGCATCGACGGGCTGTCCGTCGGCCCCGTCAATGCCCGGGCCGTGCGCTCGGTCATCGGGTACGTACCCGACTATTTCGGCGCCTACGAGGACATGAACGTCCACGAGTACCTTCAATTCTTCGCCGCCAGCTATGACATCCAGGGCAAACGCCGCGAGCAGGTGATCCGCGACGTGCTGGACCTGACCGAGCTTTCCTACAAGAGCCAGACCGACGTCAACGCCCTGTCGCGCGGCATGAAGCAGCGTCTGTCCATCGCCCGCGTGCTGCTGCACGATCCCAAGCTGCTGCTGCTGGATGAACCGGCCTCCGGCCTCGACCCCCGGGCACGCATCGAAATCCGCGAGCTGCTCAAAGAGCTGCACCGCATGGGCAAGACCATCCTCATCTCCAGCCACATCCTGCTGGAGCTGGCGGACCTGTGCAACAAGATCGGCATCATCGAGCAGGGCGAACTGAAGTTCACCGGCACCATGTCTGACATCATCGACCGCGCTCGCAGCGACCGCGTGATCCACGTGTCCGTCGCCACCAACACCCCCGCCGCCGCCGCGATCATCAAGCAACTTCCGGGGGTGGCGTCGATGGAAATTCAAAACGCCCACATCCGTGTGGTGCTCAACGCCGACCGCAACGATGCTTCGCACATCGCCGCCGAACTGATCAAGCGCGGCTTCGCCCTGACCCGGCTGGAAGAGGAAACGGTCAACCTGGAAACAGCGTTTATGCGGCTGACCAAGGGACTCGTTCAATAAACTCGAAATCCGAAACTCGAAACTCGAAATAAATCTCAAACGCGAAGCAAACAGGCGTATCGGTGATGGCTTCGAGTTTTGGGTTTTGTGTTTATTTCGAGTTTCGGATTTCGAGTTTCGAGTTTCTCAGTTTCCTCCAAACAGCTTCCGCTCCGCATCCGCCTTGGCCCCCGCTTTGTCGCGGCGGAAGGCGAAAGCTGAGGCCATATCCAGGTCGCCTTGCCGCGTGATCTTGAGGTTCGTGCATTCGCCTTCTACCACATACACCGGCTCACCCAGCGCTTCGACCAGTGATGCATCATCGGTCACACCCCCGCCCCCGGAAGTGAAGTCATAGGCAGCGTAAGCACGCTCGATCAGTTCGCGCTTGAACACCTGCGGCGTCTGCACCTCCACCACGTCCTTGCGATCCACCGTGCGCACCACCTGTTGGGCGGTCGGCCCGGCTGCGTCGCCGAGGATGCCCGCCAATGGATCGGCCGGCGCGTCCTTGGCTTCACTGACCATCTTCAGCGTCGCGTTACATGGCATGGCGGGGATCACCGCATCGAACCTTTCGGCGGCTGTGAACACGCGGTCGATCAGCTTCTTGCTGACCAGTGGGCGGGCGGCGTCGTGGATGGCGACGTGGGTGAAGCTGTCATCGACTTCCTTGAGGGCAAGCATGACGGTTTCCCAGCGATCCTTTTTGCCGCCGGGGATGAGCTTGACGCCGTGGAACCCGATGCGTTCCTGCCAGCGAAAACGGAACGGCTCAACGGCGTCGGGGGCCACCGCCAGGATGATCTTGCCGACCTGCTTGCGGCCGACGAAGGCTTCAATGCTGCGCAGGAAAGCGGGCTTGCCGGCCACATCCGCTTCGATCTTGCTGCCCTTGCCGAAGCGCGAGCTGGCGCCGGCGGCGGGAAGGATCACGGCGATATTCAATGTCTCGTCGTTCATGGTTTATTTTTTCGATCTCGACAGAAATCCACTCACTTGATCACCAGCGTCTGCGGCATGAGCATCAGCACCGGCTCCTGTTGCAGCAGCATCAGGCCGCTGAGGGTGCGCTGCACGCTGGTCCAGGCGGCCGGGCCGAGCAGTCGGCGGGCCAGGACCAGTTCAGCGGGGACCAAACTTCCGGGGGAAGCATCCACGCGCGGGCTTTGCACCTGGAACAGGTCGTTGAAGAAATCTTCCAGGCTCATCGGGGCCGGCAGGTGAATGACGTCGTACTCGCCTTCCTTGAGGTTTAATTTCGCAGCCATGTCGGAAACCGCCTCGGCCAGCGTGCCGACCTTGTCCGCCAGGCCGTTATCGACCGCCGCCTGACCGCTGAACAGTCGCCCCTCGGCCACAGCCTCGGCGTCGGGCAGTCGGGTGCCGCGGCCTTCACGCACGCGCTGGAGGAACTGGTCGTAAGTCACCTGCATCATGGCCCGCACGGCTGCCCGCTGTTCAAGGCTGAACGGGTCCACGCTGTTGAACAGACCCGCCATGGGGCCGCGCTGGCGCTGAGTGACGGTGATGTCGAGCTTGGTGTAGAGTCCACCCAGGGCCAGCTTGCCGCCGACGACGCCGATGGACCCGAGAATGGACTGCGGCTGGACGTAAATCTGATCGGCGGCACAGGCCAGGTAATAACCGCCGCTGGCCGCCATGGGGCCGACTGACACGTAGATGGGTTTGTCCTGCGCGGTCTGATGGATCGCCTGCCAGATGACCTCGCTGGCCAAGGCCGACCCGCCGGGCGAATCGAGCTGGATGATCGCACCGCGGAAGTTGTCGTCATCGGCAATGTCGCCCAGGATTTCACCGAGGGTGCGGCTGCCGATCATGTCACTCATCAGAAATCCGTCGCCGACGCCAGACTCACCGCTGACAATGGGGCCGTTGGCGTGAATGATCGCCAGTGAAGCCCGCCGCGGGGCCGGCTGCGGCTTGGTCATCAGCATGGAAAAGATGGCGAACGGAGAATCGGCGGGCCGCGTCGGCTCAACCACGCCCATCTCCTGGTCCCAGATGAAGTCATCGCCGTACGCCAGCTCAGTGGCTTCGACCAGGTCGCGATCAACCAGGGCGTCCACGATGCCCGCCTGTTTGAGCTGCTCATCGGTCATGGTCAGACACTGGCGCATCCATTGCTCGACGCGCGGGCGCTCGACGCCGCGGTTGGCGGCAATGGCGTCCAGGACCTGGCCGTAGAGATCATCCATCAGGCTATCGATGTTCTGGCTCCAGAACTCGCTGGGTGTGCGACGGGTCAACTGTTCCTGGGCGCCCTTGTATTTGCCGATCTGCTCCAGGTCTGCCCGCACGCCGATCTTCTCCAGCAGGCCGGTCAGGTACATCTCTTCCATGGACATGCCTTCCAGCAGCACGCTGCCCTTGTGCTGGAGCATGACCTGGTCGGCGTAACTGGCCAGCAGATAGTCGCGCAGGGTGTAACCCTCGGCGAAGACCAGCACCTTCTTGCCCGCCTGCCGCACCTGAGCAATGGATCGGCCCAGGGCGTCGATCTGGGTCAGGCTCAGCAATGGCTCATCGAGGTAAATCACCAGTCCCCGGTAGCGCTCGCCGCTGCGGACGCCCTGCAACTGCTTGAGCACGGTCGCCAGCGTGGGGCCGGCATCCTGCTCGCTCAGCCAGGCGTATGGCAACTGGCCTTCGTGCAGTTCGCCGTGCAACTCCAGCCAACCGACCAGTGGTGGCAGCTTGGCGGTCTCCACCTTCGGCTCAGCCGCCCGGACCGAACCAGCCAGAACCATCGCCCCCATCGACATCAGCAACGCCAGCGCTCGCAACGTCGTCGTCATGAGAGAACCACCTTTCCGTGGACATAATAGGACAAATAAAGCCACGAGCCACGAGGGACAGAACGTGTGCCACGTGGCTCGTGGCTGGTGGCTCGTGGCTGCTACCACCCCGGCTCCACACTGCGGCGCCAGATGCCGGCCGCCTTGGCCTGGAAAAGCTGATCCCACGAGCGCAGGATGCCGCTGAGGGCGACCGCCCGTGCCTGCGGCTGGGCCAGCGTGCCGCTGAGGCGGATGGTGATCACCTCGTCCTTGAGCTTGTTGATCACCTCGCCCACCGCGCCCAGGTCGGGCATCGTCGGATTGCGCGTCACCATCTCCAGGTTCAGGCTCTGTGTGGGATAGTCCATCGATCCTGCCCCCGACAGGACCAGGCCCGGCGCCTCGAAGCGCAGCGAGTCGAACAGCACGGTGTCACCCAACACCAGATAGCGGGCTGATGCCTGATCGAACGAGCGCTCCATCGGCAAGGCCAGGTTCAGCGCCTGCAACATCGCCAGCGGGATCGGCTGGTTGTAGAGGTTGGCATCGTGGACTTCCAAAGCGCCGCGGCCCACACGCGAAGCCGGGTCGCTCACTTTGGATTCGACGGTCAGACTGGCTGTCAAACCGCCGCCACCTTGGGCTCGCGGATCGGCTGGATGCAGAAACGGTTCCAGGGCCACATCCTGCAGCACCAGCTTGAAGCGGAAGCGGTTGTCCGCGCCCAGTTCGATCGCGCCCTGACCCATCAGCGTGCCGCCGTAGATTGAGCCGAGAAATTCCTCGACCACCAGTTGCCGGCCGTCCTCCGCCGAGCGTACGCGCACGTTCAGCGGTTGAATCAGCCGCTGGGCTGCCAGCAGACTGTGAGCCTGCAGGTCCAGCTTCACGCGCGGCAGCGGGTCGGTCACCGTCTGCGAGGCCGAGATGCCAAGCCGGCCGTCCAGTTGCGTAATCGGCACACCCACTTCCGCGCCGGCGTTGATTAGGCTCAAATCGCCGTCAAATTGCCAATCGTCGCCATCGCCCCGCCAGGTTGCTTTCTCCAGCACCAGAGTGCCGTCCAATTGCAGGGCATCGATGCTCCGCCGCACCGGCCGCGGCAGCAGCGCGCCCAATGTCGGGCCCACGCCCAGGCTGTCACCTTCCAGCGCCAGGTCGTAGCCGCCCTGCTCACCCAAGGTTACCGTGCCGTTGACCGACAACCGCGCCGCGGCGTCGAAGCTGCTGCTCAACTGTTCCAGCGCCACCAGGCCCGGCTCCACGATCACCCGCCCGCTCATGCGCTCGAACGACACCGGCCCGGTCGCCAGTTGCATGCCCAACTGCCGCGGCGTCAACTCCAGGCGATAGGTCTCGTGCCCCGCCGGCCCGACACTGGCGTAGTGCAGGGCCGCGTCCATCTGTCCGCTGATCTGGTAGCGCTCGAACAATTGCTCCAGGGCGTTGCGCTGCGGGCGCTGCGGCGGCAGCAGGTCCAGCACCTGCCGGTCCAGCGGCAGATCCTCGGCCGCGAAGGTCAGATCGAGTGACAACGGCTGGTGCGACCAGTCCGCCGCGCCGCCGATTGACAGCCGGCCGCTGTCGTGCTCGCCGGTCAATTGCTCGATCTGTAATTTGTGCCGCTCGATGGTCAGTCGGCCGGCCAACTGTTGGATGGCGAACGTTCCGCCGTAGGGCGCGGCGCGGCCGTCGAGCAGTTGCGAGGCCAGCTTGAAGTTCACCTGCCCGTCATCCTGCCGCCAGACATCGCCCTCGCCGGCCAAGGCGCCCTGGGCATGCAGATCGCGCAACCATTGATTCTGCGGCTGCGGCAGCGTGGCGATCAGCAACTCGTCGATCGGCACCAGGGCGTCTTCGATGCGCAGCTTCGGCGACAGGCGGTCTTGGGCATCACGCTGCAATACGCCTGAGACGCGACCCCGGGCCCCGTTAATCCCCGACAGACGCACGTCCACCGCCACGTCGCCCGGGCGAATCGTCAGCAGGCCCGCATCGGCGGTCATCGGATACGGCCAATGGCGGTACAGCACGTTCAGGCCGGCCACGTCGATCTGACTGGTCACCTGCGTCCGCGCGTGCGCCCCGCGCGGGCGATGGATGTCAATCACCGCTTGCCGCACCTTGCCGATGGCGACGGGAATCCGCTGGCTGAATGGGCCGGCCTCCTGCTGCAAACGATCCAGTGACGGGCGGTCGAAAAACTCAGCCACCACCGCGCGGTGCTTGTCCTTCATCGCGGCCAGCAACACTTCGTCCACCGGCAAATTCCGACAGCGCAGCTTCATGCGCACTTCCGCGCCGTCGCCCGGTGGACTGATGCGACCGTCGAGCAGCTCGAACGTCATGCCGTCGCGGCCGCGCCCGCGCAGTTGCTCGATCTCGACCGCTCGGCTGTCGAAACGCACCAGGCCCTCCACATCGTGGCAGGGATAGGGGAATTTGTAATATCTCCCGCTGACGTGGCGCAGAGCGACCCGGCCCTGGTAGCCGATCGGGCCTCCCGCCTGCTGGCGCCCGCAGACCAGTTGCAGGCGAAACTCGCCGGTCGGCTGAAAGCGATCGTAGTACTTGCCCACTCCGCCGGGTAGTGTTGGAATGACTTCCGGGGGCGGATCGATGGTGAACCAGTCGGTCGCCGCCGACAGTGCGAACCGGGCAGACTCTTTCTCCCGCACGTCCCATACCCGGCCGCTGACCCGGTAGCGCAATCCCTCCACCTCGCCTCTGAGGCTGTCGAGGACCACGGCGTGTCCCAGCACGCGCAACTGCCCAGACACCTGCGTCATCCGCGGTGCATATTCGCCCAGCGGCACGTTCAAGGACGCATCACGCAGGGCCAGCTTCGCCTGCCAGCCCGCCTGCGCCTCGTAACCGACTTCGATGGTGTCAAATGCGCCCTGCGGCTGCATGCGATCCCACCAGGCGCGCAATTCGTGACGCAGAAAGTAGCGCTGCGGCTGCTCGAAGCGGAACCCGTCCAGCGTCGCCCACACGCTCGGATCCTCCAGGTTCAATCGCCCGCGCAGCGTCGGCGGGGCCGCCTCATCGCCGCCACTGCGACGCAACATGAACTGGAAGGGGCCCGCTTGCCGCTCCTGCCATAACCGCCCCACCACCGCCAGTTCGGCCAGTTGCGTCAACTGCCCGTTTTCCTCGATCTCCCGGAACACGATCTGCCCGCTGCGCACCGTCACCTGCGGCGGGTGCGTGATCCCGTTGTCTTGCGTATGGCTGCCACTGAGCAGCGGCTCGAACAGGTATCGCCCGGTGGCACGGTCCTCGGTCAGGTACAGCGTCGCTCCCACCAGCGTCAACTCGTCAGCCCGCACCGAGCCAAACAGCAGCGACCACCAGCTCGGATCGATCAGCACCTGCTGCACTTCGAACACCTGCCCGTGCTCGATGCCGGGCGAACCGATCTGCAGGTTATGGAGATAGAGCGTGCCTTCGCGCCAATCGAAACGGGCTGCCCCCAGCGACACCTGGGCGTCGCTGGCCTGTTGGATCCCCGCCAGTACCAGCCGCCGCAGGTGCTCCGGTCGGGTCATCCACCACGCCAAGGCGGCCACCGCCAGCAGCAGCACCAGCAGGGCCCGTACGATCCACCGCAGCCGTCGCCGCAGGCTCCGTCGCGGCCGTGATGTCTTTTCCTGCTCGCTCAAGGAATCTGATTTTACCCCCGCCGCGTGGCCTTGCCTTTTTCGCTATGCTGCATCGGCCAAGCAGGAGTTATCGCTCATGGAAGAAAAACCCCAGATCACCTTCGACGACTTCGCCCGCTTGGAGCTGCGCGTGGCCACCGTGCTGGAGGCTGAGGCGCACCCACAGGCGGATCGGCTGCTGAAACTGCAGATCGACCTGGGCGGTGAAAAACGCCAGATTTGTGCCGGCATCCGCACCTATTACCAGGATCCGCAGTCCCTGGTCGGCCGGCAGATCGTGGTGGTGGCCAACCTCGTGCCCCGCACCATCCGCGGCGAAATCTCCAACGGCATGCTGCTGGCCGCCAGCGTCATGGACGGCGAACAGGTCAACGACGTGGTCCTGCTGGCCCCCGACAAGCCCGTCCCGGCCGGCTCCCGCGTGGGGTAAAGGCGTCAAGACATCAAGACAGACAAGAGGATACGGCGACAAGGAGACAAGGGTATCGCGCGCGGGACGCCTGAGGCAACTGTCTCTTTGTCCCCTTGTCTCCTTGTCTCCTTGTCTCCCCCCTCTCGCTTTTATCTCCGTCTGGCAACTTGCTCACTTCCCGCCGCGCCCGCTATACTCACCGACCCGCAATCAAGCGGTGATCCTGGCCCGTGTGGCGGAATTGGCAGACGCGCCGTCTTCAGGTGGCGGTTCCAGCAATGGAGTACAGGTTCGAGTCCTGTCACGGGCATTCAACCCGCCTTCATGGCGGGTTTTTCTTGCCTGTAAATCCCTAAATGCCTTATAATTGCGTCAGAAGGCCGATTTCCGGCCGAGTGGACACTGGGTCGGAACTACACTTTGAAGCCGCTGCAGGCCAATCGGCAGTACGGGATGTATATGCACCGCCACAGACCTCCTCTTCACTCTTGTCGTTGAGTTTCGGAATTGAATGTTCCCATGACATGTCATGCGGTCCAGAAGGAGTAGAGCGATGCGTTTTTGAGGTAAAACCGTATCTTTACGGGTGTGCCCGGTTCCGGCAGGTGGCGTCTCGTACGAAAGTGGATTTTCTGTGACACTGAATCCCTCGTCAGTGGAACAGCGTCCCTGGCTGTATAGCCGGGAATGGGTCTGCCATGCAGGTCAATCAATTCGACGCGGACTTCGCCACGTGCCGCATCGGCGTTTAAACATAATGTCGGCCTGGTCAATGAGAGTTCTTTGGTCTCCATCATGCCACCTGATGAACCCGCATCGGCAGAGACAAAACCGTCAAGACGTAGCCTGGCTATGCCGATTGCCCCCCAAGGCTGGCCGATCGGCGGCATAAGTTGGCCCAGGTGATCGCGCTGGATATGATCGCGCGTTCGCCCACTGTAGTAGAACCACAGTTCGTTTCCGACGCGCACCGGTGAGGAGGAAACGAGGGATTGATTGGCCCAATCCCATTCGTTGGATGCCCGGTCACCGCAGGCAAGAACTGGTTCGCGATAGCGGCGATCCCAGTGTCGTGGATCACGGGCCGACACGAGTTGCAGGTCTAGTCGATGCTCGGGCTCATGATGGTACATCTTCAAGAGTCCAAGATGCAGCGTCTCGTAATACCATGAGTTCAACTGGTACATCTGGTCGGCAGGATGGTCTCGCTGGTCGATATCCAACTGATACAAAGTGTCCGACCAATTGATGCCATCCGGACTTTCGCTATAGCCTCGGGCACGGCGCCCGTGCGCCCAGATCTTGGCGGAGCCGTAGTACATATGCCGAACCGGGTCATATTGAATGCTGGTCGCATCATAAGCCTGGTCGAAAACTTTGCCGCGGTCGGTCCAATGGATACCATCAGATGACGTGAAGGTGGTGAAACCGCGCATTCGCACCAGTGACACGTACCGGCGCTGTGGATCCGCCTCTGACGGGACATAATGCACGTAGCTCATCGCGCGAATCACACGAGCCGTCGGCGGCGGCTCAAACATCTCTTGCACTGCCACATTGCTCTCGCAGGCAGCCAGCACGATATTGTTCGCTTTGTTGCCTTGGTATTTGACAATCCCCAGTTTTGGCTTTGTCCATTCAAGTCCATTGTCACTGACCGCATAGCAAGTGAAGCTTCGCCTGATTCTGGTCTCATATTTCGGAGGCGGGCCATAAACCGGGTGGTGCGCCTTGTACCAGATACGAAACTGACCTGTGTTTTCGTCACGCAATGTCCCACCTCCGCCGAGAACGGCGGCGCCCTCCCACGGCTTGTCCGGCACGATGACCGGGTTGGCCGGGTGTTTCTGCATGGGGTGGAGTGTGCGTTTTATCGAGTGGACCGAGTCAATCACCCAATCGTCGATAAACAGTTGCCTGGCATCTGTCACGGCGATCGGCAATACGGGCTTGGGGGATTTGAATCGCAAGACCGGCGCCAACTCGGCTGGTCGCAGATCACTCTTGCGTTTTAGCACACCGCCGATGCGAATGTCGTCCCAATAACCGCTGCCGACGATGGCTGTTGACGAATCATCGCCCAAAATGACATAGTTGACCGGCTGTTGCGGATGGCGATCGCTGAATGTGCCAATGAATTGTTCTTCGTCAGGATTTCCAGCCCATAATCGAACTGTACCGGCTGCTGGGTCTCGTAAGAGAACGAATCGTGTCCAGCGGTTCTGCTTTAAACCATGAAGTATGCTTCGGCGCGTTCGTTGGGTTTTGCCATGCCCCTCAACCAGATCGACCGAATAGGCACCGCTTGGGGCCGACCCGCGCGCTCGCAACTCGACGCTGACGGGTTGTTCCTCAGACGGCGACAGTGGACCGGGTGAGACAGTTGACAGTGTGCGCCAAATGACCCAATCCGAGATGCGAACCAACTTGCTTCGTACCGGACGAAATACAAACTCACAGACGATGATGCCCTTGCTCTCGGGAGCGTCGTAACGTTTGGCGAGTTTGATCTGGGCACGCTGCGAGGGCTTGGATGTTTCCGCGTGCAATGCCCGCTCGCCACTGAATGCAAATCCCCGGGTAACTTCGGTGAGCCCGAAATGGCCCTGGACGTGCGGCTCTCCCAGCCAGCGAACACCAGCGTTGAGCGGGCCGGCCAACTCATCCATGTAATTTTCGAGATCAACATGAAGAATTGATGCGTTCGAACGCGGCACGACGAACTGGGCCGATTCGACCGATGATTTTGCAGAGCGTGCTTTGCCCTGTCTTGTTTTTGGCATCAGGTTTCACTGCTCCCTCTTAAAGAGTCAATCTCTGGGCGGTTATCACTGCGGATGTGCTCGGTATGGCTTAGTAAGAACGTGAATGAAAACTCAGAAGCCGAGCCCTGAGGAGGAGTCCGCGACGACGAAGGGCCGGATCGGATGCGCAGCGACCGTTCGATCCGGCCCTTCGTCGCCGACTCCTCAGGGCTCGGCGTCGGATTCCATACACGTTCTAAGTCATCGGTTTTCATCTTCTCGTTTTACAACGACGCGGCAGAATCAGCAATCCTGGAAGCAGCAGGATCGCCGTTGCAGGCTCGGGAACCCCAGCCCCAGAAAGCTGAGCCAACGCCTCGTCAAAGGCAATGTCTGATCCTGTGCCATAGCCCCAATTGTCGCCTATGATCTGGAGGTCGGAGAGGTCGACGACGCCGTCGCCGGTGAAGTCACCCAGGTACCAATCGGCGCTGATGGACTGCCAGTTGTCGCCCAGGATTTGCAGGTCGGATAGGTTGACCATGCTGTCGCCGTTGGCGTCTCCAGGTTGAAAGAAGGACGAGTACCCGTACAGATCACCTGTGCCGCCAGGCAGGTTGATGCTGAACACATTGTTGGTCAGGTTGATGAACTCTTGATTGCCGGTCTGGCGATTGATGTGGTACAGGTGGTCAACATCGTTGAACGTGAGGGTAAAAGCGAGCGCGGTCGAGACTGACGACTCCCCCGCGCCGTGGGTCGTGTTGACGATCATGAAGGAGATATTGCCTTCGTCATCCTCGAAGTGGCCGATCATGCCGTTTTCGCTGACGGCATCCCCATGGACGGTGATGCCGGTCAGGTGAAGGTCGCCGGCCGTGAATGGGACCCACGGGGATAGCCCTGCGGGCACCGAATTACCCGGCCCCGGCAGGTATTTCACGTCGGTGCTGGTCAGGAACCGCATGGTATGACCTAGGTTCGCCAGCTCGGCGCTGACGGCGCCTATCGTGGGGTAGAGCGCGGTCGGATCGCCGTTGACGTCCACGATGGCCCGAGGATAGCCGTCATATACGAAGTTGGCGATACCCTGATACCCGGCGGCCAAGGCCGTATAGACCTGCATTCGGTAGTCGCTCTCGCTGGGCAGACGCCTTTGGCTGGAGAGGTCTTCGTAGGACTGGACGTACATCCAGTACGGTCGATTCGCCTGCTTCGCCGCATTCCGCACAGTCATCAGGCCGTAATAGTAGTTACTTTCCGTACCGCCGCCGGTGGTGAACGGATAGATGTCAACCATGATGACGTCGCCGTGGATCTGGTTGACGAACTGTTGCATGTAGGATGGGTTGCCGTTGCCTGAGTTGCTGTAGATCAACAGGTCCGGACAGGCCTCCTGCAGCGCGTTGACGTAGGTGCCATACGAGGCCATTTGCGATTCCTGGGGCTCGTCACCGTATTGAATCCCCGTAATAGTGCCGGGATAGGTGTTCATGAGGTCCTGTATGTAGGCGATAAGGGTCTGCGGGGTGCTGGCGGCCGGCTGGGTCTCTTCGATGTGGAGGTGCGCCGGCAGCCCTCCTGCGGCGGCCTGGGGGAGGTACTCCGTGTGGGGACCATTCCAGATCAACATCGTGTTGAGGCCGGCTCCTTTGAATGTGTCCTCGTCGTATATGAAACGATTAATGACCAGTCCGCTTGTGTACATGGGGTGTGAGCGGATCCACTCCCTGCCGCGATCAACGTGAGCGTCCAGTTCGGGCATGGGAGG